>CBFGVH010000017.1:0-35299 GCA_965652415.1 uncultured Gammaproteobacteria bacterium
GCCGAGGACACCCGCGAGGTGCGGGCCGCACCGGGCGTGAAGTTCACGCCGCTGGCGCTCGATGAACTCAGGCGCCGCGGCATCAAGGTGATGAGGGAAAGGAAATGATCAAGGGCCGCGTGGTCGGCAGAATCTGGTCGACCAAACACATTGAAACCCTGCCGACCGGCGCGCTGCTCGACGTCGAACTCGAGAACGGCAGCCGCATGGTCGCCCTCGACGTGCTCGGCTGCGGCGAGGGCGAGGCCGTGCTGGTGACCACGGGATCCGTGGCAGCGTCCTATTTCACCAAGATTCGCGCGCCCGTCGACGCGCTGATCATCGGTTCCATCGACGAGGAGACGTAGCCATGGCCGCTAGTCGAAAGTCCACGAATACGACGGCACGCGCTGGCGTGCCGCGTTCGCAAACCGGCCGCAAGGCCATTTCAACCCCGGGAGTGACTGACATGTCGAACAATGCGCTTGGAATGATCGAGACCAAGGGTTACGTCGCGGCTCTCGCCGCCGCCGATTCCATGGTCAAGGCCGCCAACGTGACCATCGTGGCGCGCGAGGAGGTCGGCGACGGACTGGTCTCGGTGATCATCCGCGGCGACGTCGGCGCGGTGAAGGCCGCGACCGAGGCCGGTGCCGAGACCGCCAACCAGGTCGGCGAGCTGGTGTCGGTGCACGTGATTCCGCGGCCCCACAGCGATCTCGGCAACGTGTTCGCCGCCGCCAAGTCGTAGCGGCGGGTCTCGCGAAGGCGGCAACGACGAGGAGCGACAAGGCATGACCGAACTTCGGGTATACCTGCCGATTCACGATCTTCAGCCCCAGTTCGCGGCGTATCTCAGTACGCCGCTTCGGGCCCGGGGCTACCCGCCGTTCGTGGGCGAGCACAGTCTCATCATCGAGGTATCGCCGGCGCTGGCGATCCACCGAATCTGCGACCTGGCGGTGAAAGCGGCGCCGGAAATGGAGCCGGGGATCCTGTTCACCGAGCGCCAGTTCGGCCTGCTCGAGCTGCATTCGCGCAGCAAGGACGAACTGGCGGGGGCGGGCAGGGCGATACTGGACGGCATCGGCGCGTTGGCGACCGACCAGCTCGCGCCGGTGGTCCTGTTTCACGACATCATCGAGAACCTGTCCGATCAGCACGCGATCATCCTCAACCGCAGCCGCTCGGCGTCGATGCTGATCCCGGGCTCGTCCCTTTTGGTCTACGAGATGATGCCGGCCCTGTTCGCCTGCGTCGCCGCCAACGAGGCCGAACGCGCCGCGCCCGGCGTGGTGCTCAACGACGTGCAGATGATCGGCGCCAGCGGTCGGGTGTTCCTGTCCGGGGACACCCGAGACCTCGAGGTCGCGCGCGAGGCGATCTCCCGAGTGCTGGCGGCCGTCGAGGGGCGAAGGTCGACATGAGCTGGAAGCACGCCTGGCGGTCCTTCTACTACGAGAAGGCGCCGCCGCCGGAAGACATCGAGATGCCCGTGGGGCAAACGGCCCTGCTGGTGATCGACATCCAGAACACCTACCTCAACGTGCCCGACGACCCCGACGAGGCCCACCGCTGGGCCCCGTTCCGGGACCGTTTCAGCAACGTCGTGATTCCGAACACGGCGCGGCTGATTGCATTCTGCCGGCGCCGCGGCGTGGAGGTGATTTTCGCCCGCATCGCCTGCCAGACACTGGACGGTCGCGATCGTTCGCTGAGCCAGAAGAAGCCGGGCTTCAACAACGTTCTCCTGCCCAAGGACACCCGCGACAGCCACGTGGTCGACGAACTCGCGCCCGAAGGCGACGAGATCACGGTGATGAAGACCACCGACAGTGCGCTCACCGGCACCAACCTGCGCCTGATCCTGCACAACCTCGGCATTCGCCACGTCATCTGCGCCGGCATCTTCACCGACCAGTGCGTGTCCTCGACGGTGCGCAGCCTCGCCGACGAGAGCTTCGAGGTGGTGGTGGTTGAGGACTGCTGCGCGGCGGCCACCGACGAGCTTCATCGCCACGAGCTGGAAGTGATCAACATGATCTACTGCCACGTCGTGTCGCTCGACGAAGTCGAGACCATGGTGCGATGAACGGCGGCTCGCTCAGCGCCGGCGGCACAGGGTGACGAAGTTCTCGATCAGACGGTAGCCCGCCGACTCCGGGGCGTAGCGATGCTCCAGTTCGGGACGGATGCTGCGCCAGCTCGGACCCAGGGTTTCGGCGGTGGCCTCCGGGTGAAACTGGGTCGAGTACCAGTCGCCGGGGTAGGCGAGCGCGGCGCAGGGCAGCCGCGGATGGGTGGCGAGCAACCGCGCGCCGCGGGGCACGTCGACGACGTGCTCGCCGTTGGCGAAATGGAACGACGGATCGTCGCCGAGCCGATCGAACAGGCCGCTTTGACGGCCGGCGTCCGTGAGCTGCACGGCCTCGGTGCCCGCGATCGGCTCGACACCCACCGACTCCACCCGGGCGCCGTGGTGCGCGGCCAGCATCTGGTGGCCGCCGCAGATGGCGAGCAGCGGCTTGCCGGCGGCGGCGAGTTCGTCCAGCCAGCGATACACGGCGCGCTGCCAGGGGAAGTCGTCGTGCACCGAGTTGTAGCTGCCGCCGAGCACGAATATGTCGGCGCCCGCCGGGTCGGGAGCCGGATCGCCGTGCGACACCCGCACACCCCGGATGGCCACGTCGGGCAGGGATGAAAACGTGTCGATGAACCAGCGGCACTCGTCGTCGCCGCCGACGTGGTCGTACACCGACGCGCAATAGGTGCCCGGTTCGCCGAGGATGGAAACGAAGGTCAGTTCGAGCGGCATGTTCAGGGGTCCTTTACCTTCGACCTAGCGGACGCCTTCCACCGGCAGCTGCCGGGCGCGCCAGCGCAGCATGCCGCCGGCCATGTTGGCGACGTCCTCGAAGCCGGCCTTCTTGAGCAGCACCACCGCCTGGGCGGAACGGGCGCCGGAGCGGCAGACGGTGACCACGGGCCTGTCCTTCGACAATTCCTCCGAGCGCGACAGGAGCTCGGCGAGCGGAATCGGCATCGACCCCGGCACGTGGCCGAGCGGCCCGTTGAACTCCTCGCGTCCGCGCACGTCGACGACCTGGAAATCGGCACCGTGCTCCTCGACCCACTCGGGCTCGATCTCCCAGAAGCCCGCGAAGGTGAAGGTCAACGGCGCCCATCCCGGCTCGGCCTCTAGCAGGGAGTCGTCGGCGGGCTTGCCGCACACCATGTTGGCCGGCAGCGCCGCGTCGA
The DNA here is from genome assembly GCA_965652415.1 of uncultured Gammaproteobacteria bacterium. Lineage (GTDB taxonomy): Bacteria > Pseudomonadota > Gammaproteobacteria > Arenicellales > CAJQKF01 > BQJD01. The sequence goes on from CBFGVH010000017.1 coordinate 3,238, forward strand.
TCTGCTTGGGATGGGGCAGGTTGAGGTTCTCCATGTAGCCGGCGAAGTCCTCCGCACCGATGTCGCCGCCGAGGCGCGGGTTGAAGGCGCGCTCCTCGGCGATGCTCGACACCGTCAGCCCGCGGTAGTCGTGCGCCGGGTAGACGAGGCAGGTCTCGGGCAGGGTGAACAGCTTCATGCGCACCGATTCGTACAGCCGGCGGGCGCTGCCCTGCTGGAAGTCGGTACGGCCGCAGCCGCGGATCATCAGGGCGTCGCCGGTGAACACCTTGCTCTCGTCGTCGAGCACGAAGCTCATGCAGCCGTCGGTGTGGCCGGGCGTGGCGCGGGCGGTGATGAACCTGTCACCGAACGATATCCGGTCGCCCTCGGCGACCTGGATGTCGGCGCCCTCGGCGCCGCTTGCCGCGGACACCGCGATGCGGCTGCCGAGCCGGTGCCGGTGCAGCCAGGCCGCGGTGATGTGATCGGCGTGGGCATGGGTGTCGACGGTGGCCACCAGCTTCAGCTTCAGTTCGTTGATCAGCGCCGCGTCGCGCGCGGCTTGCTCGAACACGGGATCGATGAGGATCGCCTCGGCCGAGCGGCTCTCGGCGAGAAGGTAGGTGTAGGTGGACGATTGCGGGTCGAAGAGTTGGCGGAATATCAGCATGGCGCTCCCGGTCGAGGTCTGGTGGCGAGGGCGTTCTCCGGGCGCTTGACGAATGACGAAGCCCCGGGTCCGAAGTTCCGCTAGCTTATCGGGGCTCAAGGCGGATTTTCAATCCGGATCAGACGTCCCTGCGCGCGGCGTACACCTGGAACGGGACCGCCACCAGCAGCAGGGCGCCCATGAGCAGCACCGACAGGGCCGCCGTACCGGTCAGGTCGGGAAACTCCCACAGGTTCCAAAGCGCGGTGGCGACCACGATGTTGGAGGTGGTCATGAGCATGAGGGGTACCGTGAGGTCGCGTGCCGAGTGGGCGAGCACCCAGATCCAGCCGTTGAGTATCTGCGGCCAGACCAGCGGAAAGGTGACGAGGCGCAGGGACTTCCACCACGAGGCGCCGCTCATCATGGCGGCATCGCCCAGTTCCCGGTGGATCTGCATCAGGGCGCTGGCCATGGTGCGGGTGCCGAAGGCGAGGAAGATCGTCGAGTGCGACAGCACGAGGATCCACACCGTGCCGTAGATCGGGGTGCGGATGTAAAGCAGCAGCACCGCCAATACCAACACGATCGGGGGAATCGCCATGGGCAGGAACGAGAGCACGTCCAGCGCGCGGCCGAGCCGATGGTTGGAGCGGACCGTGAACCAGCCGATCAGGCACGACAGCAGCATCACGAAGGTGGCGCTGGCGAGCACCATGACGATCGTGTTGACGATGGCGCGGATCACGACCGGGTTGTCGACGATGCGCTCGAAAGTGGCCAGCGTCATGGTCGAGAACCCGGCGATGCTCGGAGTTTCGTAGCCGGTGTGCAGGCTGACCCAGAGCAGGATCCAGATGGGCAGGCTCATGACCAGGAAGTACGTGCCGACCAGCAGCACGATCGGCAACCGCCAGCGGCCGAGGTTGATCCGCCGCGGCCGAAACGCCTTGCCGGTCACCACCCGGTAGCGCTCGCCGGAGCGGGTGAAGCGCAGGTAGATCCACATCAGGCCGATGGCGAGCACCAGCAGCACCACGCCGAACGCCGCGGCGAGGCCGTAATTGGGCATGCCGTTGACCGGCGTCGACAGCAGGTACACCCGCGTGCTCAGCACCGGCACGCCGGCGGTCAGGCCGATGATGACCGGCAGGTCGAAGGTCTGCACCACCGCCATGAACATGTAGATGCCGACCGAGAGCAGTCCCGGAAGCAGCAGGGGCAGGGTGATGCGCGTCACCGTGACCGCCGGGCCGCCGCCGAGCACCCGCGACGCCTGCTCGAGCTGCGGGTCCATGTTGCGCAACAGGCCGGAGATCATCACGTAGGCCGTCGGTACCACGGCGAAGGCGGTCACCACGACCAGGGTCCAGAACGAGTAGACCGTGAAGATGTAACCGCGAACATCGAACAACTCGCGATACAGCACGTTGAGCGCCCCGTTGCCGGGGTTGAGCAGCAGGATCCAGCCGAAGCCGACCACCACGGCGGGAGCCGCCATCCACGAGAACATGAATACGCGGATGGCGAAAGCGCCCGGCATGTCGGTGCGCTCGGTGCACCATGCGATGAAGGTGGCGACAGCGACGCCCAGCGCCATGCTGGACAGGGCGTACACCATGGTGTTGAACACCAGGCGCGCGGTGCTGGAGCTGACCAGCAGCGTGACGAAGTTGGCCAGCGTGACCGCCCAGGACTCGAGCGGCATGCTGTCGGCCGGGGTGAAGCTGGCGCGAATGAGCACCACCACCGGGCCGAGCACGAGCGCGGCGACGACCACCGTGAGCACAGCCAGGACGGCGTTCTGCTGGGTGGCGCCGAGGCGCAGGCGGCGCATGCCGGCGCGGGCGGCCGACTGCGCGGTCACGGTCGTTGGCTCCCGGATGCGGCTTCGGCGGCGGCCGGAACCGCGGTGCACCACTCCCCGGGGATGTGCACCACCATCGTCGAGCCGACGTCGACGTCGGTGAAAGGCGTCAGCGACAGGTGAAGCAGCTGCTCGCCGACTCGCGCCTCGACGTCCAGCTGGTCGCCGAGAAAAGATTTCGACGCGATTACGGCCTCGTACGTGTTGGCGGCGGGATCGGCTGCCGTCCCCGGCGAGGCGAAGGACACCGCTCGCGGGTGAATCACCACCACGACCTGGGCGCCGGTGTGAAGTTCCTCGCCAGCCGCGCAGCGGATCGGGCCGAGCGCGCTGTCGACGATCACCTCGGGACCGACCTCGCGTACCCGTCCCGGCACCAGGTTGTTCTGGCCGATGAACTCGGCGACGAAGGCGTTGCGCGGCCGCATGCAGATATCGCGCGGGCCGCCTTCCTGCACGATCAGGCCGTGCTCCATGAGCACGATACGGTCGGACATGCCGAGCGCCTCGACCTGGTCGTGGGTGACGAATATGGTGGTCGTGCCGAGCCGCTTGACGAGGCTTCGAAGTTCGCTGCGCATGGCGTCGCGCAGGCGGGCGTCGAGATTGCTGAGCGGCTCGTCCAGGAGCAGCAGCGTCGGCTCGTGTACCATGGCGCGGGCGAGGGCAACGCGCTGCTGCTGTCCGCCACTGAGAAGAGGCGCAGGGCGACTGGCGAGATGCCCGAGTTCCACCATTTCAAGGGCGTTGATCACGCGCTTGCGCACTTCGGCCGCGGGCCGCCGCGTGACGCCGTGCACGACGGGGAAGGCGACGTTGTCGTAGACGGTCATGTGCGGCCAGATGGCGTAGGACTGGAACACCATGCCGAGTCCGCGCCGGTTGGCGGCCACGCTGATGCCGTCGGCCGCGGAGAAGACCGTGCGGCCGTTGATGGCGATGCTGCCGCTGTCCGGTTCCTCGAGGCCCGCGATGCATTGCAGCGTGGTGGTCTTGCCGCAGCCGCTTGGACCGAGCAGGGTGAAGAACTCGCCCTCGTTGACGGTGAACGACACCCCCTTGAGCGCCGGCTCCGGGCGGCCGCTCTCGCGCGAAGGGTAGGTCTTGGTCAGGCTGTCGAGCTGGAGCATGGTGCGAAGGCGCGGTCGTGACGGCGGGTCTTCGGTTTCGAGCGCGCGGCGGCGCGAACGGCGCGCGGCACCCGGCACGACGCCCGGATGCCGCGCGCGACGGTCACGCGCGGAAAACGCGGATCACTGCGTCATCATCGAGCTGATGCTGTCGCGGATCTCCTTGCCGTTGGCGATGTCCTCGATGGAGGTCTCGGTGAGGATGTTCACGCCCGTTTCCTCCTGCTGTGCCTTGTACATGGCGTTGAGGTCCGTGCGTTCGTCGAGGATGCGCGGCAGCGCCTCGTTGGCGTCGAGCAGGGACATGCCCTCGGCGGCGAGCCAGGCGCTGAACAGGCGGGCGGCATTGGGATGCGGCGCGCTTTCCGGCACGTAGATGTACAGCGTGGTCAGGGGCACGTAGTCGTCGAACAGGCGAAACTCGAGTCCGTCGACACGCGCGACCTGGTGGAACGAGGAGATGCCGACCGGCGCCTGGCCGACTTCCACGGCGCGGGTGGCGGCGGCGGTGCCGCGCTCGAGCACCGGCGAGTTGTCGAGCACGCGGCGGGCGAAGTCGAGGGTGGCGTCGCGGCCGATCACGAACGAGTAGTACTCGATGGGATACAGGCCGAGCGCATTGACCGCGAAGCGGCCCTTCCACTCGGGTGCGGTCAGCTCCTCGTAGGTGCCGGGCAGCTCGTCCTCGCCGATCAGGTTCGGGTTGTACGCGAGGCCGTAGGCCGCGTCGCCGATGGCGAGCGCGGCGCCGCGGATCGACTCCATGGCGGAATCGACGATGCCGCCGATGGCCGGCAGTTCCTCGCCGAACACTTCCGCCCAGGGCCAGGGCTTGATGATGTCCTCGTTCAGCACGGTCGACACCTCGACCGGTCCGCCGGAGCCGACGATGTCGATGGAACCCTCGGTGCGGTCCTTCTCGGCGATGAGCCGGGTGTTGGTCTGCACCGAGCTGTTGGGAATCCACTCGACGACGAGGTCGAGGCCGAAGCGCTTGTTGAAGGCCTCGGCGAGCATGGCGTGGGATTCGGGCTTGCCGGGGCTGCTGACGACAGCCACCACGCGGCCCTCCTGTTTCGCGCCCTCGAGGATGGACTCGAACGTGGGCGCCTGGGCGGCGGCGTTGGCCGCCAGGGAAAGTCCGGCGACGGCGATGATGGTGCCGGGCAACCGGGTGCATGCAGGTTTCATAAGCGGGTCCTCCAGGGCGATCTCGCCCGTTCACAGTCTGACTTGTGCAATTCCGCGGGTGCCCGGTCCGCCGTGCGGATCGCTCTCGTGAGCCGGCAAGCCGGGCTCGGCGATTGTTCCGGGTGCCGGCGCGCGACCGGAGCCGCGTACCGGGGCGTCTCGCCCCGCGGGTTCGACGCTCGCGAGTGTTATATCATGCGTCGACACCTATGTCGAATATTAAACGCTGATGGTCTGCGCGCTTACTTCGGCGGGTGCCAGCACGCCGCTGACGAGCAGGTCGGCGTTGTTGACGCGCGCCAGCGACGTTCCGCCGAGAACGCTGTTGAGCCTGAGCGCGCGCTTGAGATACAGGTGCGCGTCCGTTTCCCAGGAAATGCCGGCGCCACCGAGCAGCTGGATGCAGCCGCGCGCCGCGCCGAGGGCGGCATCGGCGGCGAGCACGCGGGCGGCGGCGGCACCCGCCGCATCGGCGCGGGCGGCGCTGGCGCGGGCGCATACCAGGGCCTTGCGAAAGTCGACGTACAGGTCCGCGAGCTTGTGCTTGACGGCCTGGAAGCTGCCGATGGGGCGGCCGAACTGCCGGCGCTCGGCGCACCAGTCGAGGGCGCGCTGAAGCACCGCCGCGGCCACCCCGGCGCACTCGCCGGCGAGGGCGATGTTGGCGTCGAGAAACAGGTCGGCGAACCCGGCGGCGTCGAGTTCGGTCGCGATGATGCGGCGGTGCTCGAGGACGCCGTGGGGGACCTCGATCTCGGCGAGTGGACAGGAGGGATCGAGATGACCCGGATGCGAAAGGATCACGAGTTCGGAACGCGGCACGAGGCTCGCCTCGACGCGGGTCGTTCCCGGTCCCGTCCTGGCGCAATCGACGAGCATTGCGCGGCTCGCGAGATCGGGATGTTCGAGCAGCCAGCGGGGTTTCCCGGGCAGGGGTGAAGCCAGGCATGCCGGCCCGCCTTCCGCGTCCGCTATCCCCGCCGGGCTGCCGGCCGCGCGCGCCAGGGACGGGGCGAGGACCGCGCTGGCGAGGAAGGGACCGCAGAACAGGCCCGCGCCAAGCTCCTCGGCCAGCTCCAGCAGTGCGTCGCGGCCCGCCGAGGCCCCGGTGCCGTCGTCCACGAGATCCAGCCAGCCGAGCCCGGCGGCGGCCTCCCAGTGCCGGCGGGCGAGGCCGGCCGGGTCGGCACCGGCGGAGGTGAGCGAACCATGGGGCGCGATGTCCGCCAGCGCGCGGCGGACGCTGTCGCGCAGGATCGACTCGGGGCCGTCGAGCAGGTTCATCGCGGCAGCCCCAGGCCGCGTTCGGCGATGATGTTGCGCATGACCTCCGAGGTGCCGGCGAGGATGGTTTCGGCGCGCGTCCACAGGTACTGGTAGTGCAGCCGGCCCTCGAGTGGCGCGCCGGCCTCGCCGGGGCCGTACAGCGCGGCGGGCCCGAGGATCTCCATGACGAGGTCGAGCAGCCGCTGGTGGGTCTCGCTCCACAGCAGCTTGATCACGGATCCCTCGGCGCCGGGGGAACGGTTCTCGGCCGCCAGTGCGAGCATGTCGTCGGCCATGGCGCGCAGGGCGCGCGTGTCGTGGACCAGCGTCGCGATGGCGCCGCGGATGTGCGGGTCGTCGATGGCGCTCGCACCGTGGCGCGCCGTGGCGGCGGCGAGGCGGATCACCTCGGCCAGCTCCTCACCCAGTCGCACCACGCGCGGCACGAAGTAGGTGCCGCGCTCGAAGCCCGCGGCCGCCATGGCGACGGCCCAGCCCTCGTTCTCCTTGCCGAGGCGGTCGGCCTCGGGCACCTCGACACCGTCGAGAAACACGGCGCAGTAATCGGCGGCCCCGGTGATCTGCCGGATCGGGTTCACCGTGATGCCCGGGCTCGCCATGTCGACCAGGAACACGCTGATGCCGCGGTGACGCGAGTCGGCGTCGCCGGTGCGCGCCAGCAGGAAGCAGCGGCCGGCGAGGTCGGCGTAGCTGGTCCAGACCTTCTGGCCGCTGATGCGATAGCCGTCGGCCGTGCGCACGGCGCGCGTCGCGAGGCCCGCGAGATCGGAGCCGGTGCCGGGCTCGGAATATCCCTGGCACCAGATGGTGGCGTTGTCCAGCAGCGCCGGCAGATAACGCTGCTTCTGTTCCTCGCTGCCGTAGGCGAGCAGCGTCGGCGCAACGATGCCGTGGCCGATCATGTTGACGGGCAGGGGCGCGTTGGCGCGGGCGTACTCCTCGAGGAAGATCGCCTGGCGCGCCAGGTCGAGGGCGTGACCGCCGTAGTCCCTGGGCCAGCCCAGGCCGGACCAGCCGGCGGTGCAGGTGCGGGTCTCGAAACCCAGGCGAAAGTCGCGGTCGATGGTCAGGCGGGCCCAGTCGTCGCGACCGGCGAAGGCCGGAAGTCCCCGGGCCAGCCACTGGCGCACGCCGGCGCGGAAGTCATCATCGGTCGTGCGGTCGATGATCTCGCGGACGTCGTCGTCGAGCGAGCGGCGAAAACCCGGCATGGATGTCATGCCTTGCCCGAACCGCCGAGTCCCTTGCCCCTGGCGATGGCGCCGGCGAGTCCGGCGGCGCGTTTCTCGGCGAACTCCTCGGTCACGTGGGTGAGCTGGTGCAGGTCGAAGTGGGACGAAAGCGCGGTGCGAAAGCCCTGGGCGTCGAAGGCGCGGTTCAGCGATCGCTTGAGCAGGGCAAGGGCGAACGGCGGCGCGGCGGCGACGCGCAGTGCCAGGGCCCGGGTCTCGTCCTCGAGCGCTGCACGAGGCACCACCCGGTTGACCATGCCGATCCTGAGGGCGTCGGCGGCGGCCATGCGCTCGCCGGTGAACAGGAACTCCTTGGCCTGGCGCAGGCCCATGACCCACGGGTGCACCAGCACCTCGACCGCGGCGGTGGCGAGGGTATGGGTCACCGGGTCGGCGAAGAAGGCGTCGTCGGCAGCCACCACGAGGTCGCACATGTTGGCCAGCATGAAGCCGCCGGCGATGCAGGCGCCCTGGACCATGGCGATGGTCGGCTTGGGAAAGTCCCAGACCTTGAGCGCGTAGCCGTAGTAGCGCCGCGACTCGTAGTCCCAGCGCTGTTCGACGGTGAAATCGGCGCGGCTCTGCTGGGCTTCCTTCAGGTCGTGGCCGGCGGAGAAATGGTCCCCGTGGCCGCCGATGACGACCACGCGCACCGCGTCGTCGTCGGCCAGGCGCGACAGGGCGTCGTCCAGTTCGTCGAGCAGGGCGCGGCTCTGGGCGTTGCGGGCCCGTTCGCGGGCGTGCATCAGCCAGGCGACGCCCTGGTCGATCTCGAGGGTTATCTCGGAGTAGTTCGACATCGGCCGGATTTCCTCGGGTCTTGGATGTTGGCAATCATGGCGAGTTGTTCTCGAACTCGGACAGGCGTTCGAGCAGGTGGATGTCCTCTTTCAGGTTGTCGATGGCGGCGGCCAGGGTCCTGGGGGTCGGCCGCTCGCCGTCGGGGCGGCTCAAGCCGTGGATGACGATGTCCACCAGGATGCGCGCGATCTCCTGAGGGGTCTTGTTGCCGCTCGGCGAATACCAAAGCGCGGTCCAGTTGGACATGCCGATCACGGCGAAGGCCGCCATCTGCACGTCGACGTCGCGAAATTCCCCGGCCTTGACGCCGTCGGCGATCATGCGCGTGTAAAGGTCGAGGATCTGTCGGCGGCTGCGGGTGTAGTTGCGCCGGATGTCCTCGGGCACTTCCGATTCCAGGCGGTCGAACACCAGGAAACGGGAACCGGCGCGCAGGCGCAGGATGATGCCGTCGGTGACGGCGCGGATCAGCCGCTCGGTCGGCGTCAGCTCCTTCTGCTCGAACAGTTCCAGGATACTGTTGCAGCGGCGGGTGATCTCGTCGTCGAACAGGGCCGAGATGATCTCTTCCTTGTTCTTGAAGTAGTGGTACACCGAGGACCGCTTCAGGTCCAGGGAATCAGCGATGTCGTTGATGCTGGTGCGGGCGTAGCCGCTGGTGCAGAACAGCTCCGCCGCCTTCTCCAGCAGGCGGTCGCGCACCAGCGCCTTGCGCGGGTTCTTCGGCGCCGGTCGGGCGGCGGTCTTGCGGCGCACCGTCGCCGTCTTCTTCGTCGTTCGTTGTTTTTTCCTGGTTGCTCCCATGGGGACTCCGTGATGGCTTCAGAAGGACGGAGCCTTCACGCGACCTCGAACAGGCCGGCGGCGCCCATGCCGGCGCCGACGCACATGGTGGCCACCACGTAGCGGGCGCCGCGGCGCCTGCCTTCGAGCAGGGCATGGCCGGCGAGGCGGGTGCCGCTCGTGCCGTACGGGTGGCCGAGCGCGATTGCTCCGCCGTTGACGTTCATCCGCCCGGGATCGATGCCCAGGCGGTCCCGGCAGTATAGCGCCTGGGAGGCGAACGCCTCGTTCAGCTCCCACAGGTCGATATCGTCGACGGCAAGGCCGAAGCGCTCGAGCAGGCGGGGCACGGCGAACACGGGCCCGATGCCCATCTCCTCGGGTTCGCAGCCGATCGCCTCGAAGCCGAGAAACACGCCCAGCGGGGCGATGCCGCGGCGCTCGGCGAGGGCGGCGTCCATGACCACGCAGGCGGCGGCGCCGTCGGAGAACTGCGAGGCGTTGCCCGCCGTGACAGTGCCGCCCTCGTTGACCGGCGCCAGCGCGGCCAGCTTCTGCGCGCTGGTATCGCGTATGCCCTCGTCGTGCTCGGCCACCACGTCGACATGGGCGGTGGCGCCGCTTTCCTTGTCGGTCACCAGCCTGCGAGTCGCCAGCGGCACGATCTCGTCGTCGAACACGCCGCCGTCGCGGGCGGCGGCCGCGCGGCGCTGGCTCTCCAGGGCGAAGGCATCCTGGGCCTCGCGGGAGACGCGGTAGCGCCGGGCCACGATCTCGGCGGTATCGAGCATCGGCATGTACAGGTCGGGCCGATGCTCGGCCAGCCAGTCGTCCTCGCGGCGATGCAGGTTCTTGTGCGCGGTCTGCACCAGGCTGATGGACTCCACGCCCCCGGCCACGCCCACGGCGATCTGCCCGCAGGCCACGGCATAGGCCGCCGAGGCGATCGATTGCAGGCCCGATGCGCAGAAGCGATTGATGGTGGCGGCGGCCGTGTCCACGGCGAGCCCCGCGCGCAGGGCCGCCTGCCGGGCCACGTTGTAACCGGTGGCGCCTTCCTGCATGGCGCAGCCGAGCAGCACGTCCTCGACTTCGCCCGCCTCGATTCCGGCACGATCCACAGCGTGGTGAATGACGTGGCCGGCCATGTGGGCACCGTGAGTGTCGTTCAGGGCGCCGCGCCAGGACTTGCAGAGCGGCGTTCTGACGTAGGAGGCGATGACGGCCGTTTTCATGGATCAGGCGAGTTCCGTGCGATGTTGATTGCCGGCGGGCGCCGGGAACGCGGGCAGCCGGCCGCGGAACCACGAAAGCGGCGGTCGGGCCTCGGGGTCGGTGGCGACGTCGATGACGGTCGGCCCGCCGCGGCGGATCGCCACATCGAGGGCCGCGTCGAGGGCATCGCCGAAGGCGCCGTCGTCGTCGGCCCGCGAACCGGCGGCGCCCACGGCGGCGGCGATCAAGGAGTGGTCGACGGGCAGCATGGTGCAGGCGTCGGTGTGGGAGCCGTGGAAAACGGTCTCTGCGTCTCGCTGGAAGCCCAGGACGCCGTTGTTCAATACCACCACGACGATGGGCAGTTCGAGCCGCACCGCGGTTTCCAGTTCCGACCACGAGTGGGCGAAGCCGCCGTCTCCGGCGATGCAGATCACCTCGCGGCCGGGCGCGGCAACCGCCGCGCCGATGGCCAGCGGCAGTCCCCATCCGATGCCTGCCAGGCCGCGCGGCGTGATGAATCGCTGGCCGGCCCGGCGCGCGGTGAGAAACAGGCCCGCCCACAGGGAGGCGTAGCTGGCGTCGGCGACGACGATGGCATCGTCCGAAAGACGTGCATCGATCTCGGCCATGAGCCGCTCCGGGCGGGCAGGGCGGTGGGTCTCGCGCAGCGTCGCACCAAGGCGTTCGCGGCAATCGGCGTGAGCGCGTTCGATCAGCTGGGCGAATGCGGCGCGGGTGCCGGCTCGCGCGGAAAGATCCCTTGCCGTCATGGTTCGGGTCAGGGCCTCGATGCCGGCGCGCGCATCGCCGGCCAGGCGAAGGCTCTCGTAGTTCCGCCCGATCTCGGCGCCGTCGATGTCGAGGTGAACGTAGCGCGCGTCGCGGGGCATGAGGCGCCAGGAGTCGGTGCCGTTCTGACTGGTGCGCGTACCTGCAAGCAGGACGACGTCGGCTCCGCGCACGAACGCGTGCAGGCCGGCCGTCGGCGAGCCGTCGCCCATGGCGTGGCCGATGACGCCGACCGACAACGGATGCGTCTCGTCGACCGCGCCCTTGCCCATGACAGTGGTGGCCACCGGAAGGTGGCAGCGCTCCTGCAGCTCGGCCAGCGCGGCGGCCGCGCCCGAGGAATGAACCCCGCCGCCGGCAACCACCAGCGGCTGGCGGGCCCCGGCGAGCCAGTCGGCGGCCTCGGCGATGCGGTCGGCGTCCGGCATCGGACGATCGAGAGGACAGTGTCCCAGGCGGGCGGTTCGCCGGCCCGGCGTCGCGGCAGCGGCGAAGAGTTCCGCCGGGACCAGCAGCACGGCCGGTCCCGGGCGCCCGCCGGCGGCGGCGGTGAAGGCCATGTCGACGTAGTCGTCGATGCGCCCGGCGTGTTCGACCCGGCGCACCCACTTGGCCACGGGCCCAAACAGGCTCTCGTGGTCGAGTTCCTGGAAGGCGTTGCGATCGGCGATGACGCGATCGACATCCTGGACCAGGGCAACGACCGGCACGGACGCCTTGAGCGCTTCGCCGAGCGGCGCCACCAGCAGCGCCGCGGCGGGACCGTTCTGGGCCGTGACCACGCCCACCCGGCCGCTGACCCGGGCATATCCGTCGGCCATGGCGCCGCCGGCGTTCTCCGTTCGGTAGGCCGCCTGGCGAATGCCGTGCGCGGGGGCCGCGAGGTGAAATGCGCTGGGTATGCTCTGCCCGAATACAACCTCGACGCCGTGGCGGGCGAAGGCGGCGGCGATCGCGTCGGCGACGGTGTCGACGGATTCGCGGGGCCGGTGCGCCTCGGTCACGCGCCGCTCCGGCCGTCGCGGGTGAAGGCGTCCTGGCGCCACAACTCCAGCAGCAGCGCGCGGCTGCCGGCATCGCTTTCCAGGCGTCGCAAGCCCAGCGGGTCGATCACGTTGCGGATGACGTCCAGTTCCTGCGGCGTCGGCGGCGTCGTCTCCGGGATGCTGTCGAAATCGTCCTCCCACTCGAACCCGGTGCGGCGGCGAAGCGTATCGGCGGACACGCCCGGATGCAGGGACTCGACGCGCATCAGGCCGCGATCGTCGTCGAAGTCGAACACGCCGAGATCCGAGACCACGATGCCGGGAAGCGCCGCGGGACCCGGCCAGGAGCCGCGCGCCCGCGAGTGGCCGAAGCCGCACACGAAGTCGACCTTGTCGACGAACGAGTGCCGGGTGTGGCGGCGGATATGGTAGTTGAGTCGCTCGCAGCCCCAAAGGTCGTCGGGGATGCCGCGGGCGCCCACCAGCTGCACCCTGGGCCTGTCCCAGTCTCCGACCACGGAGATGTTGGAGCTGCCTTCGCGGTCGATCTGCACCGCGCCGATCCAGATGTCGAGGCGGCCGCCGGCGATCAGCCGGAACATCTGCTCCCAGTCGAGGGCGAGGCGGGCGCTGCCGGCCAGCACCCACTCGTCGGACAGCGTCTTGGCATGCACGTCGCAGTCCGCCGCGGCGCGCGAGGCGGTGGTCAGGAAGAGATCGGGGCAGTACAGCGCCTTGGCGAGGCGCGCCGCGAGGTCCGACAGGATGGAGGCACCGACGCCGATGTTGCCGCCGCGGAACTCGCGCGCCATGCGGGCGATGAGCAGTTCCTCGAGGGTGAAGTCGTCGCTCATGCCGGGTCCTCCACGATGAGCATTTCGAGCGACGCTTCCTTCTTCGCGTTGTCCTGGTACTCGACGAGGCGGGGCAGGTCGAAGCGGTAGTCGGGATAGACCGCGGTCACGCCGCCGCCGCCGGGCGCCTCGATCACGTGATCGACCCAGAGCCGGGAGATCATCGTGGAACGGGGAGGGTGATTGGCCGGAAGCTTCTCGACCACCCGCTCGGCGGTGACCACGACCCGGGCGGCGGCCTGGGCCAACAGGCAGTCGGCGAAGGCGTCGCCGTGAATGAGGGCGTTGCCTGCCGCGTCGGCCTCGTTGGCGTGGATTACCGCCAGGTCCGGTGCAAGCGCCGGCACCGCGACCAGGACTTCGCCGGTGAGCGGGCAATTGAACGTCTTCATCGGGCAGGTTCGGGTGGTCAGAACGTCGGTGCCGAGACCGAAGCGCGAAGGGAGGAATGGCAGCCGCTTCGCCGCCGCCTCGAGGGCGGTCAGCATCAAGGCCTCGGAATACTCGACGGCCTCGATGCCACCCGATTCTCGCGCGGCGCGAAATCGCGGCGCCAACCCCAGCGAATCGAAGCCGACGAAGGCATAGTGCAGGCGTCGGATCTTGCCGAGCCCGGCGAGCAGGTCGACGTCGGGTCCGCCGAGGAAGGTGATCACATCGAGGCGCTCGAGCGGCGAGCGGGCGATGGTGCTGACGGCGCGCATGGGCTTGCGCTGCAGGCCGCCGCCGCCGAAGGCAACGCTTGCGGCGCCGGCGACGAGGTCGATGAACGCCGACCAGTCGATTCGCTTGTCGGGTTGCGGTGTGTTGGTCATTGGCGAAGATCCAGCAGTCGGCGCACCTTGTTCTGAATGCCGAGGCCCGTGAACTCGCTCAGGGCACCGGCCTCGGCGATCTCGACGTCGACCCGCACGCCCAGTACCCGGTGCAACGCCTCGGCCATGTCGTCGCGCAGCCGGTCGGCGTCGACGCCGCGCGAGCGCCGCTCGATGCGCACCACGAACTTCTCGCGCAGGGCGAGCCCGTCGCCCTGGCGCGAGACCACGCACAGGTACTCGCCGGTGGTGCGAGGATCGCCGGTCACCGTGCTCTGGCACGCCATCGGATAGACGTTGGTGCCGCGCAGCTTCACCATCTCGTCACTGCGGCCGAGAAAGGTCGACAGTTTCGCCGTCGACAATCCGCAGGCGCAGGTCTCGCGCGGATACCGCACGAGGATGTCGCGCATGTTGTAGCGGATGATCGGCGGCAGGCTCCGGTACAGGCTGGTGGTGACGAGGTTGCCGCGCTCGCCCTCGGGCAGCACCTCGCCGCTGTCGATGTCGACGACTTCGAGGTATACGGTGTCCTCGCTGACGTGCATGCGGTCGCGGGCTCGGCACTCGAAGGCGATCGAGCCGATTTCGTGGGTGCCGTAGTTGTCGAACACCGGCGCTCCCCAGGCCTGTTCGATACGCGTGCGCAGGTGGCCGCCGACGTCGGAACCGATGTGGGTGTGCAGCTGGCGTGTGCCAAGCCCCGGCAGGTCGAAGCCCGTCTCCTCGGCGACCTGGGCGAGGCGCGCGAGATACTCGCCGCGGGTCCACCACGCCTTCGTGCCCCAGGCCCTGGCCAGTTCGAGCTGCTTCTCGCTCGGCGTGACCACGCCCGAGCCGGTGGTGAGCGGCACCGCGCCCAGCCAGTGGAAGGCGCCCTGGTAGGCGCACCAGGCGGCGTTGGCCAGCGAGTTGGTATAGGTGATCTGGAGTATGTCGCCCGCGCGCAGTCCCTGGGCGTACAGGGCACGCGCGGTCTGGATGCCCTGGATCTCCAGGGCATGATTGTCGAACAGGGTCACGCGCGGCAGGCCGGTGGTGCCGCCGCTGGTCAGGATCCTGATGGGCCGTTCGGCGAGGTCGTCGGCGGTGACCGGCTGGTGACTGCCGAAGGGCGGCGACTCGGCGATGGCGTCCTTGAGGTCGTCGCTCGTGAACGTCGGGATGGCGGTGATGTCGTCGAGGTCGCGAATGTCGCCCGGCTCGAGTCCCGCTTCCGACCAGCGCTTGTGGTAGAACGGCACCTGCCATGCGTCGTCGACGCGGGCGAGGAAGCGCTCGTTCTGCAGCGCGCGGATCTCGTCCGCGGACATGCGCGCGGTGGACTGCTCGAACAGCGGCGGCGGCGGGTAGTCCCGCATCAGCGATTCGAAGTCGGTGCTTTGCCAGTAATATCGGGCGGTCAAGGTCGGTCCCGCGTGGTCGTGGGTGTTTGTCGCTGAAATCGGCCTGTTACCGGCCTGGCGGCGCGGCCGCGAAAGCGGCCCGCGGCGTCTATTATTCAACAGAACTGTCGAATATTCAACAGTACGCAGGTCGAGCAAGAATCGGATGGCGTGCCGACGCCATTCGTGGAAAACTTCGGCGCGTTTCTGGTCCTCAATGTCAGTCCGCCGAGGAGAAAAAGCGATGTCGGCTCGCGATTGGCTGCTGGTGATCCTGCTCGGTTCGATCTGGGGCAGCTCGTTCATGTTCAACGGGATCCTGATCCGCGAGATCGGGCCGCTGTGGGTGTCGGCCGGGCGTGTCGGCATCGGCGCCCTCGGCTGCTGGGCGTTCCTGTTCGCACTGGGCGGCAAGCTGCCCCGGGACGGGCGGCTTTACGGTCACTTCCTGGCGCTGGGTATCCTCAGCTACACGATTCCGTTCGCCCTCTACCCGCTCAGCCAGCAGCACCTCGCCGCCGGCGTCGCCGCCATCGTCAACGCCATGACGCCCATCATGACCGTGCTGGTGTCGCATTTCTGGCCGGGCGGGGAGAAGGCCACGTGGTACAAGGTGGCCGGGGTGATCGCCGGCTTCGCCGGCGTGGTCGTGCTGGCGATGCCGGCGCTGTCCGCGGGCGGTACGTCCCAGTTGTGGGCCATCGGCGCCTGTCTCGGCGCCACCACCTGCTACGCGGTGGCGCTCAACTACACTCGAATGCTCGGCACGGTGGACCCCTCCGCCTTCGCCGCCTGCGCCCTGACCGGGGCCTCGCTGGGCGCGGTGCCGCTGGCATATATGGCCCATGGCGCTCCGGTTCTGGTCACCGTCGAAGGATGGGTGTCAGTGCTGGCCATCGGCCTAGTGGCCACCGCCTTCGCCTTCCAGATCATGTACCGCATCCTGCCGCGAATCGGGGCGACGAACTTCTCGGTGGTGACCTTCATCGCCCCCGTGTCCGCTATCGTGCTCGGAATGATCTTCCTCGAAGAGCGCGTGCTGCCGTCGCATCTTCTCGGCATGGTCGGAATATTCATCGGCCTGGTGATGATCGACGGCCGCCTTGCCAGGCGGCTGCTGGGGCGTCAATCCTGAGCAGCCTGGAGGGCGACCTCCTCTACCATGGCGACGTCGTCGTCGGAATCCATGGCGGTGCGGCAGCGGTCCAGTACCTCGCGGCTCATCCGTGCGGCGGGATCGGCGAAGGCGTCGGGATCGAGGCCGCGGATCATGGCCAGGGCCTTCTGAACAGCGGTTGCGACTTCCACGTTCCCCGCACCGTCGCGGGCGATGGCGCGGAAGCCGTCGATGACGAACTGCGCGGGATCGAGCTCGGGCACGAACAGGCGCGGGAAGCGAACCTCGCCGTCGCCGTCCTGATCGCACTTTCGCCAATGGCGGGCGACGCGCACGATGGTGTTGATCACGTCGATCGCGGTGCCGGGATCGTTGACCGCGGGTGAAAGCGCCCTCTGGCCGATCTCGGAAAGCACCACGACACCGAACAGCGGGTCCTCTTCGAAGGTGCGCTCGGTGCCGACCACGAAGCAGTTCCTGACGGCGTCGACGTCCTCGTCTGCCAGGGGCCGGTCGCTGGCGGCGATCGCCGTCCCGGCATCGGCAAGGGCGCCGGGGCGTGCGAGGACGTGAATCTCCGTATCGAGGGACTCGGTGAGCTCGCCGAGCGTCTCCCAGTCGACGTGCTGGATCGTGCCCATGCTGCCGAGTTCGATTCGGCAAACGCCGGAGGAGACGCTGCCGAGCGGCTTGCCGCCGAAGCAGGGCGTTCGCGAACACTCCGAAAATGTCCGGTTGGCCGCGCGTTCGACCATTCGCACCGCCTCGGCCACGCCGCCGAGGCGTGACAGGCGGGCGATCCAGGAGATGAGCGTGACGATGACGATCACCACGATGCCGATGGTGACGGCGAACAGGATGACGGTGCTGCGATCGTCGTAGTAGTCGGTGGACACGACGATGATCGCCAGGATGCTGTAGATGAACGCGCCGATGAAGGTCGAGATCGCGTTCTGGGCGGTGCGGTCCTCGGTCAGCAGGACGCGGGCCCGCGGCGTGGCGGCGCTGGCCGCCGCCTGCAGGGCCGACACCATGGTGCCGAGCGAGAAGATCGCCACGGCGAGCATGCTCGAGGCCAGGATGCCGAGAATCTGTTCGAGTGTGTCGGCATTGAACAGCGACGGCGCCCGAGCGGGAACAACGGGTGCGAACAGGGGCGCGGCGGCCAGCACCAGCAGCGACCCCAGGGTATAGACCGTCGGGGCGAACCAGATGGAACGGTGCAGGCGACCGGCATAGAGCAGCACGCGCGACACCGACAGGTTCACGAAGTCGCGGCCTCGGCCGGTGTCGCGCGCAGTAGCGGGTATTACGAATCAGTTTGCCTGGTCGGCCGCTTCCTCGATCTTGTCGCCTACCTCTTCGACGGTATCGCCGGCCTTCTCGACGGCCTCGTCGATCTTGGCGCCCGCCTTCTCGGCGGGACCTTCCTGTTCGCAGGCGGCAAGGGTGAAGGCGAGGGCAAGGCAGGTGACCGTGGCGGCCAGGGTGGGTACGGATTTCATGGGGGTCTCCATTGCTGGGGTGGGATACGGCAGTGCGGGAAGGACACCGCCGACAGGAGGACGTTTATTGTACATCAACGTCCGGAAACGACTACGAGGCCGGCGTGGGCGCACGAAGACCCGTCGCGGTGACGTGCACTCGCCGGTCGGCGCGCCCGCATGGCATACGGGCGGTTGCGGTCAGTAGTTCCCGTCGCCGCCCTGGTAGATCGCGTCGCCCGATCGGGCGGTTCCGGAATCCTCGGCGTCCTGTTCCGATTCGGATTTCGAGGAGTCCGCCGTGGTCTGCCGAGGAGCTTCCTGCTGGCAGGCCGATAGTGCGGCGACAAGTGCGCCGACGATCGCGGCGCGGGTGAAAGCTGTCGAAGCATGCATCGTTACAGCCCTCCAAGATTGTTGCGTCCGTTCAGGCCGAACGCCTCATGCATTCTACCTCGACCGCGATTGGGTTGCATCCGGGTTGCCTTGATCGCCCCCCGTGTCGGGCAACGAACGCGGGTCACGAACGACCCATGCGGGGTGTACGGACGAATCGCCCCCGGCCAGTCGCCGGGCGCCGGCAGCTATGCGGACAGCGCCAGTTCCCGCACCTGGTTGGAGTGGCTGGTGCCGCGCGACTTGATGATCGACAGGCCCCGGTTGCGCTCGCCCGCGGACACGAAATATGTCAGGTTGATCCAGGTGTCGGCGATGGTGGAGATCTGCATCGGCGTGGAGACTTCCGGGTCGCTCGACTCCTCGAGCAGGCTCGTGCACATCACTGTCAGTCCCTCGCTCCGCCCCCAGTCGATGAGTCGCTCGGTAGCTCCCGGGGCCGCGCCGCGATTGCCCGCCTTTGCCAACGCCGAGAGCGGATCGGCAACAAGGCAACTCGCCTTCGCGTCGCGGATCACGCTGCGAATCCCGAGCAGGACCGACTCGGTATTGCCGCTCAGTGCCCGCAGCGAGACGAGGCGGAGCTGGCCCGATTCGATGTGCGGCGCAAGATCGATGGACACCGATTGCAGGTTGCGCACGATGTCGTCGGCACGCGAGTCGAAACTGACAAACACCGCCGATTCGCCCCGCCGGCACGCGGCGTCCACGAACGCGCCGCACAGCGTCGTCTTCGCCGTGCCAGGGGCGCCCGTGACGAGAATGCTGGCACCGCGGATGTAGCCGCCGTGGAGCATGGCGTCGAGTTCGACAAGACCCGTGGTGATCCGTTCGCCCCGGGCATGGTCGTCGACGTCCGATCGTTCGGGAAACCACGCCACCTCGAGGCCGTTGGCACCGAACACCATCGGCATGGCATTTTCCTCGAATGCCGAGCCGCGATACTTGCATACCCGCACGCTGCGTTGGGAAACGCCCTCGACGACCTCGTGCTCCAGGTGCAGCAGACAGTCGACCATGAAGGGCAGGAAGCCGAGGGCGGGCGGCACGGACGCCTCATCGGGGCCGCGCGCCGACTTGGCGGTGACGATGGCGGTCAGTCCGCGCTGCTGCAGCCAGCGCTCGAGCCGCAGCATTTCCCGGCGTATGCCGGCCGCGCTGCCCACCAGTTCCATGATCACGTCGACGGCATCGAGAACGATGCGGGTTGCCCCGCTCGACGCCACGCGGGACTCGAGCGCGGCGATCAATCCGGAGATATCCATCTCGCCGGTACGCACCAGGTCGACGTCGGGTCGGGCATCGAGGAAGTGCAGGCTTTGGCCCGCGAGGGCGGGCAGGTTCCAGCCGAAACCTTCGGCGTGATCGATGACGCGCTCGGGGGGCTCCTCGAAGCAGACGAATACGCAGGCCTCGCCGTCCTCGCGCGCCGCGTTCGCGAGGCACTGCAACGCGAACACGGTCTTGCCGCTGCCGGTGCCGCCCTCGACGAGCGTGGTGCGTCCGGCAGGAAGGCCGCCCCGCGTCACGGCATCGATGCCTTCGATCCCGGTCCTCAACTTGATCATGACTTTCTATTGCGAATGGAACACCCCCCTGAACGGAAAATGTTATCGATGGCCGACGGATCGGTTCAACCACGCAATTGTCGCGGGAATGCCGCTGTGTCGTCGTCTGCGCGAGGCGGGTCACGGACCCGGTCATGTCGCGCCGAGCATCTCCTCCACTTTGCTCAACAGGTCCGTCACGGAGAACGGCTTCTTGATGAAATCGCAGTTGTCGCGTTCGTCGGCGAGCTGGCTGTCGCCCGGCTGGCCGGACATCAGCAGCACCGCGACGCTGTCGCAGAATTCGGTAATCGCGTCGGCCAGCTCGTCGCCGTTCATGTCCGGCATGGTCACGTCGCTGATCAGCAGCCTGAGCTCGGCCGATCGCTCGCGCGCCACCGCAAGCGCGTCGCGGGAACTGCCGACCGCGACGACGCCGTGACGAAGGTCCTCCAGGACGGCCGAAACGAGCTCCAGAATGAGCGGTTCGTCGTCCACAACCAGTATAATTCCGGCATCTGTCATGAAGGCGGGGCCTCGCGTGGGGGTGATGCGTCGTCCGGCTGCGAACAACCGTGGTTTGCTTGTCCTGTTTCCAATGATCCTATCAGAACCATCGACCCGCAAGGGCGCGATTGCGTCCGTATGAATACCGCCAGCCTGTCCGACGCGCTGTTCACGCGGCACCCGGATCCGATGTGGATCTACGACGTCGCGACCCTGCGCTTCATGGAGGTGAACGAGGCGGCCATCGCCCGCTACGGTTATTCGCGACAGGAGTTCCTGTCGATGAGCATTGCCGACATCCGGCCCGCGGAGGACGTCGCGGCGCTCGCCGACACGGTACGCAAGGTGGGGCAGTCCCTGAACGAACCGGCCGTGTGGCGACACCGGCTCAAGGACGGGCGCCTGGTCGACGTGGAGATCACCTCGCAATCCATCGAGCTCGACGGCACTGCCGCGCGCCTGGTGGTGGCCCGCGACGTCAGCGGTGAACTGCGCACGCAGGCGGAGCTCGCCGAGGCGAACCGCCTTCTGCGCATCGCCAACCACACGGCGCGGCTGGGGGGCTGGCGGGTCGACGTGGTATCGCGGGAAGTGACCTGGACCGGCGAGACCGCCGCCATTTACGAGTTGCCGGAAGGATCCGAGCCCACGCTGCGCGAGGCCATCGACTTCTACGCACCGGAGGACCGGCCGCGGATCGAGGCCGCGTTCGAGGCCTGCGCCCGCGACGGCGAACCGTTCGACGAGGTGCTGCGCCTGGTCACGGCGCGTGGCAACCAGATCCGGGTGCGCGCCATCGGCGAGCCGGAGCGCGGGCACGACGGCGCGATCCGCGCGGTTGCCGGGGCGCTCCAGGACGTCACGGAACTCATGGATGCGCGCGAGCGCTCCGTCGTCCTGGCCAAGCGGCTGCACGATACGCTCGAGCACATCAGCGACGCCTTCTTCACCCTCGACAGCGACTGGCGCTTCAGCTTTCTGAACCGTCGCGCCGAGGAACTGCTCGAGCGCAGGCGCGCCGATCTCGTCGACCGCAACGTGTGGGAGTCATTCCCCGAGGCGCGCGCCACCATCTTCCAGCGCGAGTACGAGAAGACCATGTGGCAGGGCCGCACCGCGCGCTTCGTCCAGTACTACCCGCCGCTCGAGCGCTGGTTCCAGGTCACCGCCTACCCGGCGAGCGACGGCATTGCCGTCTACTTCAGGGACGTTACCGAGGAGCGTGCCCGCGAGGCCCAGATGCGGCTGCTGGAAACCGCGGTCTCCCGCCTCAACGACATCGTCATCATTACCGAGGTGCACCAGCCCGGCGATCTCGCCGGACGCCGGATCATCTATGTCAACGACGCCTTCGAACGGCATACCGGTTTCAGGCGCGAGGAGGCAGTGGGCCAGCCGGTGCGGATGCTGCACGGGCCGGCGACCTCCCGGGGAGAGGTCGAACGAATCGAAACCGAACTCGGCGCGCGTCGCGGAGCCCGCGCCGAGCTGGTTCACTACCGCAAGTCGGGCGAGGAGATGCCCGTGGAACTCGAGATCGTGCCGATCCTCGACCACGAGGGCAACTTCACGCACCTGGTGTCCGTGGAACGCGACATCAGCGAGCGATACCGGGCCGAGCGCGCCGCGCGCGAGAGCCAGGAGCGCTTCGAGCTGGTGGCGCGGGCAACCAACGATGTCATCTGGGACTGGGACGTCGAGGCGGGCACGGTGTGGTGGAACGACAATCTCGGCACCGTCTTCGGCCATGACCGCCAGGACGTGGAGCCGGGATTCGAGTCGTGGTCCAACCGGGTGCATCCGGACGACCGCGATCGACTCCTTGCCGGTCTTCGAGAGTTGATCGACGGCGAGGACAGGCACTGGCGTGACGAGTACCGCTTTCGCCGCGGCAACGGCACCTGGGCGGTGGTGGTGGACCGGGGCTTCGCGATTCGCGACGAGGGGGGTCGCGTGGTTCGCATGATCGGCAGCATGCTCGACGTCACCGAGCAGCGCGAACTGGACGAGCGGCTGCGGCAATCCCAGAAGCTCGAGGCGGTGGGCCAGCTGACCGGCAGCGTCGCCCACGACTTCAACAACCTGCTCACGGTGATCATGGGCAACTCGGAGCTCCTGAGCAGGCGGCTCGACGGGGACGGCGGCCTGCGCGCCCTCGCGGAGATGACCGGCACCGCCGCCCAGCGCGGCGCCGAGCTCACGCACCGCCTGCTCGCCTTCGCCCGCCGCCAGCCGCTCGAGCCCAAGCTGGTGGACATGGGCAAGCTCGCCTCCGGGATGGACGGGCTGCTGCGGCGCACCCTGAGCGAGGACATCGATATCGAGATCGTCCGCGGCGGCGGCTTGTGGATCGTCGAGGTCGACCCGGGACAGCTCGAAGTGGCCCTGCTCAACCTCGCCATCAACGCCCGCGACGCCATGCCCGGCGGCGGCCAGTTGACCATCGAGACCGCCAACGTGTGGCTGAACGACGCCTACGTCGAGGACAATCCCGGTGCTTCGCCCGGGCAGCACGTGCTGGTCTCGGTGTCGGACACGGGCTCCGGCATGACCCGGGAGGTCATGGAACAGGCGTTCGAGCCCTTCTTCACGACCAAGGACGTGGGCAAGGGCAGCGGGCTCGGGCTGAGCATGGTGTACGGTTTCGTGAAGCAGTCCGGCGGGCACATCAAGATCTACTCGGAAGTCGGGCAGGGCTCCTCGATCAAGCTCTACTTCCCGCGCTCGTTCGCCGAGGACGTCGAGATGGCCGGCACAGTCGAGGAGATCCGGCCGGCGGGGGGCAGTGAGCGCATTCTCGTGGTCGAGGACGACGAGCTGGTTCGCGAGCATGTCATCACCCAGCTCGAGGGACTCGGCTACTGCGTGACCAGCGCCGGCAACGGCCCCGACGCGCTCGAGGCCTTGCGACAGCTCGAGGACATCGACCTGCTGTTCACCGACATCATCATGCCCGCGGGCATCGACGGCGCGGAGCTTGCGAAGCAGGCTCGCAGGCTGCGGCCGGGACTGAAGGTGCTGTTCACCTCCGGCTACACGGAAAACGCAATCGTTCACAGCGGACGGCTCGATCGCGGGGTGCAGCTCCTGAGCAAGCCGTACCGGTTACGCGAACTGGCGTCGAAGGTGAGAAGCGTGCTGGACGCACCCGTGAACGAGGGTCGCGACAGCACCCGCTGAACGCTTGTTAACCGGGTGGGCGGCGACCGCCGTGATAAGGTAGGCCGCACCCGGTCGACCGGGACAGCGGAACATCTGGGGCAATCATGGATCAAGACAAGCGATATTCGGATCGCGCGGCGCGACGGGACCGCGTTTCGGGGGGTGAATCCGCGTCGAACCGCAGCGACGGCTCGCCGGCCGCGCGCGAGGAAGAACTCGTCGAACACGTGCGCGCACTCGAGGCCGAGCGCGATTCGCTGATGAGCGAGCTGGATGCCCTGCGCGCGCAGCAGCCGCTGCTCGACGCCCTCGGCAGCATCGTCGAGGCCATCGTCATCTACGACGCCGACGGCCGGCTGGTGGTCTGCAACGAGAATTTTCGCAACCTCTACGGCTATACCGAGGAAGAGGCGCGGCCCGGCGTGCACTTCTCCGAACTCGGCCGCATCGATATCGAGCGCGGCAACGTCGCCGTCGGTGACCAGTACGGAGACGGCGAGGCCTATCTCGCGCGCAAGGCGGAATACCGGCGCAAGCTCGAGGGTTCGTTCATCGTCCGCCTCAGGGACGGGCGCTGGATCAAGACCATCGACCGGCCGGTGCGCGGCGGCGGCTTCGCCAGCATCCAGGTGGACATCACCGAGATCAAGGCGCTCGAGG
This sequence comes from uncultured Gammaproteobacteria bacterium, assembly GCA_965652415.1. Taxonomy (GTDB): domain Bacteria; phylum Pseudomonadota; class Gammaproteobacteria; order Arenicellales; family CAJQKF01; genus BQJD01. The sequence continues at coordinate 27,080 of CBFGVH010000017.1, forward strand.
AGAACATGCGCCACATGGCCCAGCACGATGCCCTGACCGGCCTGCCCAACCGCCGCCTGCTGATGGAGCAGGGCTCGCGCATGGCGGCCGCGGCGCGCCGCGACGGAACGCGGCTCGCCATGTTGTTCGTGGATATCGATTATTTCAAGCAGGTCAACGACACTCTCGGCCATCGCGCCGGCGACCAGTTGCTGGTCCAGCTTGGCGCACGCATGCGCGAGCGGCTGCGATCGTCGGACGTGGTGGCGCGCCTTGGCGGCGACGAGTTCGTCGCTCTTGTTCGACTTGCCGATATCGCCGGCGCCCGTCAAGTGGCCGACGACCTTATCCGGGAGCTTTCGCGGCCGTGCCGGATCGAGGGGCGGGAGGTGTACGTCACGGCGAGTATCGGCATCGCCTACTTCCCCGACCAGACGGAAGATCTCGAGGAACTGCTGAGGCTGTCGGACGGCGCCCTGTACGGGGCCAAGGATGCCGGGCGGAGCCAGTGGAAGGAAGCGGCGTCGCCAACGACCGGCAACTGACCGCGCGCGCGAACGTCAGGCGGGTGCATCCAGCGTCTGGCGGACGATGTTCGCCATGTCGTCCATGTCGACCGGCTTCTGGATCCAGCGGAACCGCTCCGGGCACACGCCGCTGCGTCGAATGGCGTCCTCGGCATAGCCCGAGACGAACAGCACCTTCAGGTCGGCGCGGCGCGCGCGGGCGGCTTCGGCGAGCTGGATGCCGTCCATTCCGCCCGGGATCACGATATCGGTGAACAGCAGGGCGATGCCCGGGTGGCGCTCCAGGATATCGAGGGCATCGGCCGCGCACGCGGCGGCTTCGACCCGGTAGCCGAGGCTTTCCAGCGCCTCGACCGTGACTTCCCGCAGATCGTCGTCGTCGTCCACCACGAGGATGTGCTCGCCGCCGGTTCCGGTGGATGTCTCTCGACGGTCGGCGCTCTCAACTCGCTCGGATTCGGGTGGCCGGCCGGCAGCCGGAAAGTACAGGCCGACCGAGGTGCCCGCATCCGGAGCGCTATCCAGCGTGACGTTGCCGCCGCTCTGGCGGACGAAGCCGAGGATGCTGCTGAGTCCCAGGCCGGTGGCTTCGCCGGCCTGGCGAGTGGTGAAGAAGGGCTCGAAGGCTCGTGCGCGCACCTCGGGTGTCATCCCGTGGCCGCTGTCGGTCACCGTGATCCGCAGATACTCGCCGGCGGGGATGGACTTGCCGTCGGCGACCCAGGATTGTCCGTCGGGTGCCGACGCCGCGCGACCGCTATTGTCGCCGGCGCCGACAGTTGCTCGATCGACGCGAATCGCAAGCCGGCCGCCGTGCGGCATCGCCTCGCGTGCGTTCAAGGCGAGGTTGACCATGGCGTTCTCGAGCTGGGATGCATCCGTTTTCACCGCGGGCAGTTCCGGCGCCAGGTCGAGTTCGACGACAATGCCGCTGCCGACGGTCCGGCGCAACAAGGCGGCCATGCCGGTCAGCAGCGCGGCGACATCGATCTTCTCGCTCACCAAACGCTGGCGTCTCGAGTAGGCCAGCAGGCGCTGGGCCAGTGACGCACCGCGGTCGATGGCGTCGACCGCGCGCGTGATGCGCTCGAGGGCGCGGGCGTCGGTCGCGAGCGCCCGGTGGCGCGCCACCAGTTGCAGGCTGGCCTTGACGGTGCCGAGGATGTTGTTGAAGTCGTGGGCGACCCCGGCCGACAGCTGTGCGATGGATTCCATCCGCTGCGCGTTGGCGAGTCGTCGCTCGGTTTCTCGTTGCGTGGTGATGTCCAAGTTGACGCCGGTGATGCGCACCGGTTCACCGCCGGTGTCGCGGACGACGATGCCCCTGGAGCGGATATGGCGCACCTGTCCGTCCGGGCGCACGATGCGAAACTCGGTGTCGAACGGGCTGTTCCCGGCAACGTCGTCCAGGACCTGCCGCTCGTAGCTGTCGCGATCCTCCGGGTGCAGCAGCGCCTTCCAGCTGGCGTAGTCGGCTGTGAATGTCGCCGGGTCGACGCCGTAGAGGTCGTACATGCGCGCGTCCCAGGTCATGGCGTCTTCACCGAATCGGTACTCCCAGATGCCTATACCCGCGGCGCCGGCGGCGAGTTCGAAGCGTTCCGCCCAGCGGTGGAGTTCTTCCTCCTGGCGGTGAATGTCGGTGATGTCGCTGGTGACTCCGGCAATCCGGGTGACGACGCCATCTTCATCGCGGATGCGCCGCGTATGCTCCCGGAGCCAACGCACCTCGCCGTCGGGACGACGAATGCGGTACTCGTAGTCGAGGTTCTCGTCGCGAACGCGCTCGATGATCCGCGCGATTCGTTCACGGTCCTCGGACAGCATGGGGCCCCAGTAGGACTGGTCGGGATCGCGATACATCTGCTCGAGAGAAAGGCCCCAGACGCGCTCGGCCGCAGGGCTGATGTAGAAATTCCTGCTGAATGTCCCGTCGGTGAGCCAGAACGCGTCGCCCACGTTTTCCGCAATCAGCCGGAACCGTTCCTCGCTGCGTTCGAGGTCCAGGCGTGCCTTGAGTTCACCCAGCGTGGCGCCGAGCTGCGCGCCGACGAATTCCATGATCTCGACGGTGGCCTCGTCGCGCTCACGGGGAGCGGCCAGCATGAACACCAGCACGGCGAGCACCCTGCCATGGCCGGTCAGCGGCAGCGCAAGGGTGGCGTGAAGTCCATACTGCAGGGCGAGCGAGGCGCGCGAGAATTCCGCCGTCGACACCGTGGAGATATCCCGGATCCAGGTCGCGTAGCCGCTGGCCACTGTTTGTCCCACCAGGGGCGGCAGCGCGCCGTCGGGTTGCTCTTCGAGGCCGAGGTGAAAGGCTTCGAAGCGATCCCGGCTGCCGTACCAGAGCGGCAGGCGGCGCCAGTGCGGTCCGTCGGCCAGCCAGGCCTCGGCATAGTCCCAGCCGGTGGCCGTGCACACCGCCTCGAGCGCCTTCTTCATGGCCAGTTCCATGCTCACCGCGCCTCGCGCCGCGTCGGAGACGGCGACCAGCAGGTCGCGCTCGCGCTCTGCACGCCGGGCGCGCAGCAGGCTGTCGTCCGCGCCAGGCGCGAACTTGCCCCCGTTTCCTGAATGTTCCACGATTGTCCTCGCCAGCACCGCCGGTTGTCCGCGGCAGTATGTCATGGTGCCGACAGTCCCGGTGCCGCGCGGGCCCGGGGCCTGTGGCCGGCGATGGCCACGCGCGGACCGGCGGCAGCCTCGATGGTCAGGCTCCAGCCGTTCAGGCGGCCGGGGGCGGCGCCGTCGACTCCCAGGATGTCTGCCACTTCGAGGCTCCAGGCGCCCCTGACGTGGTCTCCCCGGAATGCCGAATCGAGGTCGCAGGGGGCGACGAGACTGTGGGGAAACACGCCGATGACGTCCGCGCGTTCATCCGTCAGGTCCACCAGTTTGAGCAGTGCCGTGCGTCCCGACGGCGAGGTCAGCGTGATCCCCAGTTGGCCGCGGCAGGGGTGGGTAATGCTGACCCCGACCTGGATGCGTCCGACGTGGTGGACGGGCTCGCAGTCGAGCACCATGGTGTCGCTGATACCCGCCGACCGGGCCCAGAAGGGGATGTCGAGGTTGGCAAGGCTGTGCCGCGAGACGACGAGTCTTCCCGGCGCGATGTTGGCGGTCATGTCCGAATTCCCCCCCGGAACTGTCGGTATGGTCGCACCGGGTGCCCGCGGTCGGGGACGCGACGGGGCGATGCGCATGGCGTGGCGGCGGACGCGACACACCTTCATTCGCCGCCGCAGCCTAAGTTACGCTCCGTTCGTCGGGTGAATACGACCGTTTGTTCTGATTCGGTGGGGAATTGTGCAAATTTGTCGGTGGCACACGGTGTTCACGCGACAGACGCCGATTTCAACAAGCAATTAATCGGACAGGACACTAGGACGGCGAGAATTCCCGGGCGAACCGGCAGACGCGCTCGAACTCGCGCTGGACCTGCGCAGCGAGCGGTGCTGCGACGCCCGCGTCGGGCTCCGAACCGAGCGCCTCGAGGTCGGCGCAGAGGCCTGCCAGTCGCAGGGCGCCGACGGCGCGGGCGGAGGATTTGAGCTTGTGGGCGAAGGCAGCCGTCGATTGCCAGTCCGAGGTCTGCGCAGCGGCGCCGATGGCCTCGACGTCATCAGCCGCCTTTTCGGCGAAGCGAGCCAGGAAGCGACGCTGCATCGCGGGATCGTTGCCGAGGTAGTGAGCCAGCGTGGCGGTGTCGATCGCCGGTTCAGTGGAAGCGGCGTCGCAGTGGTTGTCGATCATGCGTGTTCAGGGGCGAATCGCCCGTCGGTCGAGATCATCCATGCGTCGAACTCGGGCCCGGACATGGGGCGCGCGATGAAATAGCCCTGCGCGAGATCGCAGCCGGCCTGCGCGACCAGGTCCCAGTCGGCGCGGTCTTCGACACCCTCGGCCACGACGACCATGTCGAGCTTCTTGCCGAGCTCGATGCTGGACTCGAGGATCGCCCGCGCGGCGGTGTCGTGCGTCGCCCCGTGCACGAAGGCGCGGTCGATCTTCAGCTCGGTGAATGGCACGTTGGCGAGCTGCGCCATTGACGAGTAACCCGTGCCGAAGTCGTCGATGGACAGGCCGAAGCCTTTCAGGCGCAGGCGGGTGAGCACGTCGAGAGCGGTGGTCAGGTGTGCCATCAGGCGGCTCTCCGTCACCTCGAACTCGACGGCGCTGCACGGCAGTCCGCAGGCCTGGGCCATGGCCGCCATCTTCTCCGGCAGTTCGACGTCGTACAGGGACTCGACCGACAGGTTCAGCCCCGCGGTCAATTCACGGCCCTGGTCCCGCCATGCGCCGAGGCGGCGAAAGGCCTGCCCGAAGAGCGAATCGGTCAGGCGTTCGATGAGGCCGTGCTCCTCGGCCACCGGTATGAACTTCACGGGCGGTACGAAGCCGAAGGTGGGGTGGGGCCAGCGCGCCAGCACTTCCAGTGATACCACGCGTCCGCCGCGCACCGCGACCTTGGGCTGAAAGAACGGCACGAAGGCCTGTTGCTCGATGGCGGCGGAGATCGCTTCCGGCGTGACTGCGTCGGTTTCCGAAACCGGCGAGGTGCGGGGTGCCGGTCGATAGGTCGACAGGCGATCCCGCAGGACCTCGATGGAGACCGGTTTCTCCAGCGCGCCGAGCACCGTCAGGTTGTGAGACGCCGCGAGGTTGCGTGCGGTCCTGAGGATGCGGGCGTCCTCGCCGCTGAAAAGCAGGATCCCGCCCGGGAACCGACGCGCGGCAAGGTTGCGCAGGAGTTCGATGCCGTCCATGCCGGGCATGTTGAGGTCGACCATGAGGACGTCGAAGCTGCCGCCGTCGTCCAGCGCCGCGAGGGCCTCGCGGCCGTTGTGACAGGTCGTGATCCCGGCCGCGCCGAGTCGTTCGAGCGTGGCCGACACGAGGTCCAGCATGAAATCGTCATCGTCGATGACCAGCAGGCGCAGCCTGCCCGGATCTCCGGTCGCACTCACTCCCGGTGACTCCAGGGAGCTGGAAAGGCGGCGAACGGCGGTGTCATCGTCCGTTTTCCCCTTGTCGGCCACCCGGTCGACCGCCCGGTGGCAGTCCCCCGCGCCGGTGGCGTCATTGTCGTGTCGCACATGGTTCGCTTGAATGAGTCGGTGCGGCGACCCCGGTGTCACCGTTCCCTGGGATGAGGACAAACCAACCCCCGATAGAAAAACGATATCATGAATTGCGCGGCGTGGGGGACGCGCATGCGTCCGATGTGACCCCGTGTTCGGTCTTGAGAAGTCGAGGGCCGCGCCCCGATTCGCGGGGCGCGGCCCTTTTCGTCGACCCTGGAGGAGAAGACGGTCCTAGCTGTGCTCGTGGCGCTCGCCGGTGAGGACGTGCTTGAGCTCGTGTGCCAGCAGTTCGACCCGGCGCCGGTTGTACTCGAGGCCGATGGCCTCGGCATAGGCTTCGCCGAGCCAGACGATGCCGCGGTGGCGGAATGAGACGTCGCGAGCGTGGACGATGTCGCCGCGCACGCAGGCGTAGCGATTGTCGCAGTCCAGTTCCTTGATGCTGTGCTTGTCGTGCCACTTCACGCGGATGCGCTTGACGATCTGGCCGGTCCAGCCGTAAGCCTCGTCCTCGGGCAGGATGATCACGTTGGCGTTGACGTAAGCGCAGGCGCGGGCGCGGGCGCCGCAGGTCCGCTTGAGTTCGTCGCGCTCCATGAAGCGAATGACGACGCGCTTGGTGACGACGCCTTCGTAGTGGTCCTGCTCGTCGTGATGCGCTTCGTAGGCATGGGCGGCCAGCGGCATCGCCAGCGCGGCGGCAGCGGCTACGAGCGTGATGATCAGCTTCCTCAACATCTGCGTACCCTCCGAATCGTTTTCCTGTGATCCGCAAGGTAGCGAGCGCCCGTCGCCTGCTTGTGTCGCCAAGCTGTTGAGTTATGGAGTTTTTTTGAATTTCGTCGTCAAATGTGCAAAAGTGTGCAAATACAGAGCCGACGAGGGGCGCGGCAAGCGGGGCGCACCGGTGGCCGGACAGGCGCGGCACGCGCGAGGGGCCGACCCAAGGGCAGCCGAATCGACGCTATAATCGCGGTGCCGGTGCGGGTGTGGTCCGGCGTTGCTTTGTGGTTTGCGACCTGGATGGATGCCCGTGCCGCGCCGCGAACCGACCCAGACCGTCCGCCAAGCGAAAGGACCTATGACTGCAAGCCATATCGTCGTCGTCGAAGATGACAAGGACACCCGCGAGGAAATCGGCGAGTCCCTTGAACTCGATGGTTACGAGATCAGCCTGGCGGGCGACGGCGCGACGATGCGGCAGATCGTGCAGCGAAAGCCGGCCGACCTGCTCCTGCTCGACGTGTCCCTGCCGGGGCAGAACGGAATGTCCCTGACCAAGGAGATCAGGCGCGAGTCCGACGTCGCCATCATCATGGTGACCGGGCGCAACGAGGAGATCGACCGGGTGCTCGGCCTGGAGCTCGGCGCCGACGACTACATCACCAAGCCGTTCAGCGACCGCGAACTGCTGGCCCGGGTGCGCAACGTATTGCGGCGCACGCGAGGCAACCAGTATCCCGACCGGGGCCGCGAGCAACGGATTCGCTCGCAGCTGTTCCGCTTCGAGGGCTGGTGCCTCGACGTGGACAAGTACAAGCTGTTCGGACCCGACGGAGCCGAGCATCCGGTCACGACGGCGGAGTTCCGCCTGCTGCAGAGCTTTGTCGAGGCGCCCAACCGGGTGCACAGCCGCGAGTACCTGCTCGACCATACCCACGGCACCAGCTGGGCCGGCTACGATCGCAGCATCGACGGACTGGTCAGCAGGCTGCGCAAGATATTCTCGAGCGTTGATGCCACCCAGGACTACATCGTCACCGTGCGCGGTACAGGCTACGTCTTCACGCCGGTGGTGACGGTGGTCGAGAACGAGCAATGAACAGGCAGGGCGACGCCGCAACGCCCGCGAGCGGCGCCATCGTGTTTCGGGTCGACCACGCGGGAACCATTTCCGAGGTCAACGGCGGCGCCGCGTCCGTTCTCGGGTTCGCGCCCGAAGATCTCGTCGGCCGACCGCTCGGCGAAGTGTTGACCGAGAAGGCGGGCGGCTACGTGGAACTCGCCACCGCCACGGGTGGCTCGCTGCGCGCGGTGGCCGCGGTGGCCGAAGGGGGTGCGGGCTTCGAGTGGACCCTGGTTCGGCTGCCGGAGGTCATCGATCCCGGTTACTCGGCCAAGTTGCGCGTGCTCGGCGATCTCGCGCACCACGTGGTTCACGAGATCAACCAGCCCCTGAGCGTGATGCGCATGGCCATCGGCACTGCGCGCCGCAAGCTTCAGCAGGGTCCGGCGGTGGACGCGGCCTTCGTCGATGGCAAGCTCGAGCGGCTCGACCAGCAGTGCACGCGCGCCGCCGCCATCACCGAAACACTGCGCATGTTCGTGCCCCGCGACCGGGACCGTTGGGTCCGGCTGTCGGTCAACCGGGCCATCGACAACGCGGTCAGGATGGCATCGCCCCTGTTCCGGATGCGCAACGTGGTGCTGGAACCGGTTCTCGATCGAGAATGCGAGATCACGGGCAACGAGATGCACCTGGAACCGGCGCTGCTGTGCGTGCTGGGCCACGTGCACGAACGCCTGTCCGGCGGAGACCAGGGTGCGGCGCCGCGCGTGGATATCCGCTCGCAGCGTGACGGCGATGAAGTCGATATCGTGATCGAAGACGATGCCGGGCAGTGCGA
>CBFGVH010000018.1:0-35295 GCA_965652415.1 uncultured Gammaproteobacteria bacterium
GACCGCCGCTTCGCGGTCGACGACGCCGAGCGCCGGGTCGCGGGGGACCGCGGCATCGTGCTGCATGGCGGCCACGTGGTTGCCAACGTGCGCGGGCGCGCCGCTGTCAAGGCGGTACGCATCGCGCCGCTCGCCGGCGGCCGTGAGCGCGAACTCGACTGCGACCTGCTGTGCGTATCCGGCGGCTGGAACCCTCTCGTCCACCTCGATTCCCATACCGGCTCGAACCCTGTGTACGACGAAACCAGCGCCGCGTTTATCGCCGGCCACGCGACGGAAGGTCGCGACGCCGCCGGGTCGGTACGCGGCCTGTTCGACACCGCCGCCGTGATCGCCGACGGCATTCGCGCCGGCGTCGATGCCGCGCGACGGCTGGGCCACGCCGCCCGCGAGGAACCGAAGACCGTCGCCGCCGACGACATTCCCTATCGCATCGAGCCGTTGTGGGAAGTGGGGGTGCGGCGAGGCAAGGCTTTCGTCGACCTGCAGAACGACGTGACCGTAGACGATATCCGGCTCTGCCTGCGCGAGAACCTGCTCTCGGTCGAGCATGTCAAGCGATACACCACGGCCGGCATGGCCACCGACCAAGGCAAGATGGGAAACGCCAACGTGATCGGCGTACTCGCGAGCGCTGCCGGCAACGATCCGCGCTCGACCGGGACCACCACCTACCGCCCGCCATTCGTGCCGATCAGCTTCGGTGTGATCGCCGGCCTGGAGCGGGGACCGCTCGTCCTTGCGGCCCGCACCACGCCGATCACGGCATGGAACATCGAACAGGGCGCGGTAATGACCGAAGCCGGTGCGAGTTTCCGCCGTCCGCTGTACTACCCTCGCCGGGGCGAGACCATTGGACAGGCGGTCCGGCGCGAGGCATTCGCGGTCCGCAACGGCGCCGGCATCTACGACGGAACACCCCTCGGCAAGTTCGAACTTCACGGAGCCGACGTCCCCGAATTGCTCAACCGGATCTACACCAACCGCTTCGACGACCTCGCGATCGGATGCGGACGCTACGGCCTGATGCTGCGCGAGGACGGCCGCCTGTTCGACGACGGCGTGACCTTTCGCCTGGGCGAGGACGAATACCTGATGTACTGCAGCACGGGCGCGGCGCCGGCGGTCCTGGGCCACATCGAGCGGCTCCTGCAGACACAATGGCCCCAGCTCGATGTGTACCCGGTGGACGTATCCGCCCAGTGGGCCAACGTGTGCGTGTGCGGGCCGCGCGCACGCGAAGTGCTCGCCGCGGCCGGCACCGAGATCGACCTGTCCGGCAATTTCGGATTCATGCACATGCGCCAGGGCGAGGTAGCCGGGTCCGACGCCCGCGTGGCACGGGTCAGCTACACCGGAGAGTTGTCGTTCGAGATCAACGTGCGCCGACGCAACGGCCGCGCGCTGTGGGAGTCGCTGATGGCGGCGGGCAGGCCCTTCGACATCACCCCCGTGGGATCGGAGACCAGCGCCGTGCTGCGCATCGAGAAAGGATTCGTGTCGCCCGCAATCGAGGGCGACAACATCACCAATCCCGACGACGCAGGCCTTGCATGGCTGGTCGACATGAACAAGGGCGACTTCATCGGCCGCCGCAGCCTGGTCCGCGACCGCCGGCTCGACGGCGTACGCGAGCACGTCGTCGGTCTCGTCCCCGTCGACCCGCGATTCGTGCCCGCCGAAGGCGCGGCGCTGCTCCCCGCCGGCGGCCGGTCCGACTACCAGGGACACGTTACCGCGTCGTGCTTCAGTCCCACTCTCGAGCGGGCCATCGCCATCGGTCTGCTCAAGAACGGCCACGATCGCCATGGCGAAACCGTCTCGATTCACGCCCCCGACGGTTCCTGCGAAGCCGAGGTCGCGTCGCCGGCGTTCTACGACCCCTCGGGGGAGAGTATGCGGTCGTGAGCCGCTACGACGTCGTCATTGAACCCGTTTCCGACGTCGCGCTCATCAACGTGCGCGCGCAGCCCGGGTTGATCGAGGCCATCGGGGACACGCTCGGCTGCGAACTGCCGCGGCGAATGTTCATCGCGGCCAGGGCCAGGGGACTTCGGGCGTGCAGGCTCGGCCCCGACCAGTGGTGGGTGATGTGCGACCACTCACAGGAGATCACCGTGCGCCGCCGGCTGGATGCCGCGCTCGCCGGCGCCCATGCCGCGGTGACGGTGGTTTCCGACCAGTACAGCGGCTTCTTACTGGACGGGCCGGAGGTGAGCATGATCATGCGCCAGGCGGTGACCATCGATCTCGACGATTACGGCGACGACTGCGCCACTCGCTGCGGCTTCGCACGCTGCAGCGCCTTCATCTACGTGCTGGCCCGATCGAGGCGTTACGAGATTTACGTCGAATCGAGCTACGCGGATTATGTATCTCGCTGGCTGTCGGCCGCCTCGGCGACGGCGTAACTTCCACTACCCCGGGGCCGCTACAGCCCGATGTAGACGTCCCCGTCCTCGACCTTCACCGGGTAGGTGGCCAGGTCGATGCACACCGGAGGTGCCAAGGCCTTACCGGTGCGGATGTCGAACTGACCGCCGTGCAGCGGACACTCGATGACGTTGTCCATGACGAAACCCTCGGCGAGATCCTGCACCTCGTGGGTGCACAACCCGTCGGTGGCGTACAGCCCGTCCTCGATGCGGTAGACCGCGAAGCTTCTGCCGTCGTGGATGAATCCCTTGACGTCCTCAATGTCGATCTCGTCCAGGGCGCAGACCCTGATCCAGTTGCTCATGAACAGATTCCCGTCGGTCGTTGCGCCGGCAGCCGCCGCGGCCGCTCAGCAATCGATGGCATTCGCGCGCTCCCACGCGCTCAGATGCGAGGTGTAGGCGCGCCACTCCTGCATTTTCAACTTGAGGAAGGCATCGATCAGCTCGTCGCCCATGGCCTGCCTGAGCACCTGGCTGCGCTCGAGCAGGCGCAGCGCATCGAGCAGGGTCGACGGCAATCGCCTGGTCGCCTCGATTGTGTGGCCGTCCTCGTACATGTTGATGTGCAGCGGCTCGCCGGGGTCGCGTTCGTTGTCGATCCCGTCCAGGCCCGCAGCGAGTATGGCCGCCTGCATCAGGTAGGGGTTCGCAGCCCCGTCCATCAACCTGAGTTCGAAGCGGCCCGCCTCGGGAACGCGGATCATGTGGGTGCGGTTGTTGCCCGAGTAGGTCACGGCATTAGGCGACCAAGTGGCCCCCGATGACGTGCGCGGCGCATTGATCCGTTTGTAGCTGTTGATCACGGGGTTGAAGATGGCACACAACTCCTCGGCATTGTGCATGATGCCGCCGAGGAAGCGGTAGGCGAGCCGCGACAGGCCGAGCGAATCTTCGCCGTCGAGAAACAGGTTTCGCGACCCCTCGCCGTCCCAGAGAGAAACGTGTGTATGACAGCCGTTGCCTGTCAGGTTGGCGAACGGCTTCGGCATGAACGTCGCCCGCAGGCCGTGGCGCTCGGCGAGCGCCCTGGTCATGTATTTGAAGAACACGTGTCGGTCGGCGGTGGCGAGGGCGTCGTCGTAGTCCCAGTTCATCTCGAACTGGCCGTTGGCATCCTCGTGGTCGTTCTGGTACGGCCCCCAGCCGAGTTCGAGCATCGCGTCGCAGATCTCCCGGATGACCGGGTAGCGGCGCATCAGCGCCTGCTGGTCATAGCACGGCTTGGCCTGGGTATCGGCGGCATCGGAGATGGCCTCGCCGTCGGGCGAGATGAGAAAGTATTCGCACTCGACCCCGGTCTTCATGACGAACCCACCGGAAGAGGCGCGCTCGATCTGGCGTCTCAACGCCTGGCGCGGGGAGGCTTCGACCGGACTGCCCGCCATCCACAGGTCCGACGCGACCCAGCCGATCTCGCTGTCCCATGGAATCTGAACGAGGCTCGCCGGATCGGGCATCGCGAACATGTCGGGGTGCGCCGGGGTCATGTCGAGCCAGGTGGCGAAGCCGGCGAATCCGGCGCCGTTCTCCTGCATCTGGCCGATAGCGCGAGCCGGTACCAGCTTGGCGCGCAGCGTGCCGAACAAGTCGACGAAGCTGATCAGGAAATACTTGATGCCACGCTCCCTGGCGACGACGGAAAGGTCTTCGTTCATGTCTCCTCCTCCACAGTTCGATCCCCGCGACGGGGATTTCGTGTTGTTGTCAGCGATCGTGCCCCGGAATCCACCCGGTTCCCGCCAGCGGCACACGCGCCATTGCCGCAGCCTCCACGGTAAGCGCCACCATGTCCTCCGGTTCGAGGTTGTGCACGTGGCTCTTGCCGCAGGCGCGGGCGATGGTCTGCAGTTCGAGCACCATCGTGGTGAGGTAGTTTCGCAGCCGTCGTGCACCGACCTCGGGCGGCAGGCGTTCCTCGAGTTCGGGTTTCTGTGTGGCGATACCAACCGGGCACGCGCCCGTGTGGCAGTGATGACAGAACCCGGGCAGGGTTCCAAGCATCTCGTAGTCCTCTTCGTATACAGGCTTGTTGCAGCCGAGGGCCACCATCGCCGCGCTGCCGATCGACACGGCGTCAGCGCCGAGCGCCAGTGCCTTGGCGACGTCGGCTCCGCTGCGAATACCGCCCGAGACGACGAGCTGCACCTTGCGATGCATGCCGAGGTCCTTGAGCGCCTCGACGGCCAGGCGCACCGCGGGCAGGGTCGGGATGCCGACGTGCTCGATGAACACGTCCTGGGTCGCGGCGGTGCCACCCTGCATGCCGTCCACCACGACCACGTCGGCACCCGCCTTGACTGCGAGCTGGACGTCGTACCGGGTGCGGGTGGCGCCGATCTTGACATAGACAGGCACCCGCCAATCGGTAATTTCGCGCAGCTCCTGGATCTTTATCTCGAGGTCGTCGGGACCGGTCCAGTCGGGGTGGCGGCAGGCGCTGCGCTGGTCGATACCTTCCGGCAGCGTGCGCATGGCGGCAACGCGCTCGGTGATCTTCTGCCCGAGCAGCATGCCGCCGCCACCCGGCTTGGCGCCCTGGCCGACGACGATCTCGATGGCATCGGCCTTTCTGAGGTCATCGGGATTCATGCCGTAGCGGGACGGCAGCACCTGGTAGACGAGGGTGCGAGACGAACGTCTCTCTTCGGGCGTCATGCCGCCATCGCCGGTGGTGGTACTGGTGCCCATCTCGGTTGCCGCCAGGCCCAGCGCCTCCTTGGCGTTGGCGCCGAGCGCCCCGAAGCTCATACCGGCAATCGTGATCGGTATTCGCAGGTGCACCGGGTTCTTCGCGAAGCGCGTACCCAGGGCAACACCGGTTTCGCAGGCCTCGCGGTATCCCTCCAGCGGGTAGCGCGATACCGAGGCGCCGAGAAAAAGAAGGTCGTCGAAACCCGGGACTCGACGCTTGGCGCCGAACCCGCGGATCTCGTAGATCCCCTGCTCCGCGGCGCGATGGATCTCGGCCAGGACGTGCTCGGGAAAGGTCGCCGAGGTCCTGAGATGGCGTCTGTCGATACTCATTATTCGCGGCTCGGCTCAATACTGGTCGACGTGGTCGATATCGAAGTGGTACAGGCGGCGAGCCGAGCCGTAGCGGCGAAAATCCGCCGGGTCGGCGCCGATCCCGGTCTCGTCCAGCAGCGCCGCGACCTCGGCGTGGTGCCTCTCACTCATCGGCTTCTCGATGCAGTCCGCACCGAGGCTGGCAACCTCGCCGCGCACGTACAGCCTCGCCTCGTAGATCGAGTCGCCGAGATGATGACCGGCGTCACCACAGACTACGAGCACCCCGGCCTGCGCCATGAACGCGCTCATGTGCCCTGTCGAACCGGCGACGACGATGTTCACGCCCTTCATGGAGATCCCGCAGCGCGCACTGGCGTCACCGTCGATCACCAGCAGTCCGCCGTGGCCGGACGCGCCGGCGAACTGCGAGACGCTGCCGCGAACGCGCACCAGCCCCGACATCATGTTTTCCGCCACGCCCGGGCCGGCGTTGCCGCCGATCGTGACCCGGGCGAGCTTGTTCATGCCGGCACAGTAGTAGCCCGCATGGCCGTCGACCAGTATGTCGGCGTCGACATCCGCACCCACCGCGATGGCATGCTTTCCGCCGGGATTGCGCACGACGATGGCCCGATCGACGCTGTCGGGACAAAGGGCGTGAAGCGCCGCGTTCACCGCGCGCACGGTGTCCCGATCGAGGTCGAACTCAAGCATCGCCCCGGCCTCGTTCCCAGGTGTAGACGCGGCCCGGTTCCGGTTCCGAAAGTCTCGCCTTGTCGACTCCCGGCAATGTGGCGATGGCACGGAACTCGGTTGCCATCGCCACCCATTCGTCCGTTTCGGCCATCACTGCCGGCTTGCAGCCGATCGGATCGCGGAGCACCGCGAATCCATCGCGCGTACCGATGGCGAAGGTGTAGAAGCCGTCGAGGTCCTCGAGCGCATGATTGAGCGCATCATCCAGGCCGTCGCCGCGGGACATCCTCCATTCGAGATACCCGGCGGCGACCTCGCTGTCGTTGTCGGTGCCGAAACGAACTCCCTCGCCAGACAGGGACTCGCGTAACCTATTGTGATTGGACAAGGAACCGTTGTGGACCAGGCACACGTCAAACCCCGTGGAGAACGGGTGTGATGCACGGCTGGTGACCGCGCTTTCCGTCGCCATCCGGGTATGTCCGAGAGCATGGCTGGCGGTCATGGAATCCAGACCGAACAGCGAGACAACCTTCTTCGGCAGGCCGGTCTCCTTGTAGATCTCGATGACGCTCCCGGAGCTGGTCACGTACAACTCCGAATGCGTCCGCTGTAGCCAGGCGAGAACCTCTTTCGCGTCCGCGGGCACGGTCAGCACCGCGTGGGTCGCGCGAACAACCAGGCCGGCGCCGGCGCCGCATCGTTCAGTCATGGCGGCTTCGAGCGAGCCGGTGTCGAAGTCGCCGCCGGGCAGCATGACGGTAACCTTGGCGGCGCCTGCACCGACGTCATCGCGGTAGACCGCAAAGCCGGCACTGTCCGGGCCACGCTCGGTCATCTGCATCAACATCTGCGCGAGATGCGCACCGAGGGCGCATTCAAACTCCCGGGTTTTGGCAAAAAGGCCGACGATTCCGCACATGGGTCCCCTCACGGCACAGACGGTATCGAAAACGATCGAGTGACGGCAACGTAAACCCGCGAGCAACGATTGTCAACTGTGATGAATCAAAATTTCCTCACAGTTATCATCGGAACGGGCTTCCGGAAGCTCAGTCCGCTGCCGACGAAATGATGATGGAGAGGAAGCGCACGGGGACCCGGACGAGTTCCTCCGGCCCGTGTACGGCCCGCGAATCGAAGAACAGGGAATCGCCGCGACGCAGTGGATAGACCTCGTTGCCGTGCCGGTACGACAATCTGCCCTGCAGCACGTAGATGAACTCGACACCATCGTGCTGGAACAGTGGAAACACCTCGGTCCGGTCCGTGATGGTGATGAGATACGGTTCGACGTGGGTCGCGCGATCCAGGACGTGGCCGAGCAACTGGTACTGGTGACCCGCCCGCGTGCCCCGGCGCTCGATCACGAGCCCTTCTCCCGCCCTGACCAGCGAGGCGCCACGCGGCTCCTCGTAGCGCCTGAACAGCGCCGTCACGGGCACATTCAGGGCGCGCGCCAGCGCCCGCAGGGTGCCGAGAGACGGTGACGTGAGTCCGTTTTCGATCTTCGACAGCATACCCCTCGACATCGCGGCGAGGTCGGCGAGTTCGGCGACGGTCATGCCGCGCTGAACACGGTACGCACGAACCTGCTGACCGATGGCGCTCTCCAGCGCATTGTCGTCGGCCGCTGCGCCCTGCGCCAGGGTGGCGTGGTCGCGTTCCGCGAGCCGGCGGGATATCGCCCGCGACTCGACGGAGACCGGCTCACGCTTCGGCAACGCCTTGTCCGTAGTAGCCGATCACGTCGCCTTCGGTGGTGACGCCGAGTCCGTTGAGGAGACGATTGGAATAATTGAAATAGGCCACGACCTGGTTGACCTCCAGTATCTCGCCGTCGTCGCACCCTGCCACCTTCAATGCTTCGAAATCGGCGCGGTCGATACCGGCGACATCCACGGTCAACCGCTCGGCGTAGCGCAGAAACGCGAGTTCCCTGCCGGAAAACACCAGCTCGGGGCTGCGCGAGCGCAAGGCGTCGAGGATCGACTGCGTGCGATCATCGTCGCCGATCAATGCGCGCGCATTGGAGAAATGATGGGTGAAGCTGTAGTCGCAATCGTTCAGAAGGCTCGTGTACGAGGCGACGACCTCAAGGAACCACAATGGCAGGGTATTGTCCGGGTTGTGCAGCACGCTTCGGTACAAGGTCACGTGCCCCTGCATGGTATGCGGCCGCAGACTATGGACCCGCATCACGTTGTCCACCGTACCATGGGGCGTTTTGACCTGCTCGTACATTTGCGCAAGCGGACCTTGCGCCTCGTTCACTTCGATCATCTCGATCCACGCTGCCATCAGTATGCTCTCCCGTCAACCAGGGGATTCACCAGGAATGACCCGCCATTGCAAGGCGCGCCGGAGATACATTCAACCTGCAGTCTAGTGGGGCGCGACCCGCGCCCCCACCGCTCCGGCGAATGCACTACTTCGTCGTCCGGTACGAAAAGGAGCGATCGAAACGGGCGCGAATGTAGTCGCCGCAAAGCACATCCTCGTAGTGCGCCTTCTCGCCGGGCTTGATCACGGGACTGACCACGGTATCCCAGTCGGGATCGATGAATACGGCGATTGAATACCGCTCACGGCCGGAGGAATTCACGACGGCGTGGGGAGTCGAACGAAAGCGGTCGTTGCTCCAGCGGGCAAGCAGGTCCCCGACGTTCACAACCAGGGTTCCGGGAATCGGATGGGCCGCGACCCAGCGGCCGTCCGCACCCTGGACCCGCAGGCCGCCGGTATCGTCCTGGGCAAGCAGCGTGAGGGTGCCATAATCGGTGTGCGGCGACACGCCGAACAACTCGTCCCCGGCCTTCGGCGGCTGTGGCGGATAATGGATCAGGCTTCCACGACTGACTGGATTGCGAAATCTGCCGACGAAATAATCCGGTTCGATATCGAGACTGGCAGCTATGGCGCGCAACAGGGCCGTGCCGCAGCGATGCGCCGCGTCCAGGTACGCGACCAGCGCCTCGCGCATCCCGGGCATCGACTCAGGCCACCGGTTCGGCGCCAGCAATTCGTTTCCGGATCGAAAGTCGGGATTGCCCGGCGGGTAATCCACTCCCCAAATGTAACTCTCCTTGAGATCGGGGATCCGGTGCCCCTCCATTCGCGAGACGCCCGGGGCAATGAGGCCGCGATGGTATTCAACCGCCCTGACCGATTCGCGTTGCTCTGGCGGCATGGCAAAGAACCGGCGCGACACCTCGAACGCCCGCTCAATGGTTCGCTCGTTGATACAATGGCCCGCCACGTAGAAGAACCCGACCGAAGTTGCCGCGTCGAGCAGGGAAGCGCCGACTCGCGCGTAGTCCGGAAACGGGGAGAACAGGCGCGATGCGTCGATCACGGGGATCCTGTCGATACCGATATCGTCTACGGGTGCGTGGTTCATGTGCCTGTTGGTGCTGCGAGGCGTTCTGCTTGTAGTTCGGTTGCCTCGGGTAACCGCCAGTCACATACGATAGCACACGGAACGGGGGGCGGCAGCGACCCGCTGCCGGCCGTCTGCGCGACAGGCGTTCTATCAGTTCGACCAGCGGGACAATGCAGCGCGGGCGGACATGCCGCGGAACTCGTGATCAACAGGGGAACGGCCGACCACTGCGCCCGCGCACGGAATGAACCCGAAGCCTCTCCGGATCTATCCTCCGGGCGCCCTCGGGATGGGTGGAACAGGATCCAGCTTCCAGCTTCCGGCTTCCTCGCGGGTGGCGGATTCGTGGCCGACTGCGTAGGCCATGCCCTCCCCGGCGGGCAGCCTGTACGCCTCCGGCCCAACGCCGACAGTCGACAACAGGATGAGCGGGGCGTCGCCCTCGGCGGCCGCGCGTTCTTCCGGCATCTCGCTGCGTTCACACGCAACCAGCGCAAGGGCCACGAAGATCATCGATCTTGACAGGACGGATACATGGGTCGACGCGTGTTTCATGACGTTCCTCCCGAACGACGGCCGGCGATGGGCGATGCACCCGGGCGGACCGCAGACGCACCGGAACCGCCCGACCTGTCGCCAGGGCCGTCAGCTTTCGAACTTCGCATACTCGTCGGCATTGAGCTGACCGTCGCCGTCGGCGCCCAGGCTGAAAAGTTGGTCGGCCAAGACGGGAACTGCTTCGCCGTCGGCGGCGCTTATCATGCCGTCACCGTCGGCATCGAAGACCGTGAAGTCCTTGGCCTCGTCGACCATGGCTCCCGACGATGCCGAGAACAGCAGGCCGGTGAGCGCGATGGTCGTGGTCTGCTTCATGGGTTCGGGTCCTCCTGAATACGGGTGAATCGTGATCGTCCACCCCGCCGAAGCGGCGAGTGCGCGGTACATCGATTTGTACGTAAGTCCTCAAGCAAGCGCCGTGCCAATATTGCTCGACGATCGGGTGGCGATTTCCGGCGTTTTTTCCGCAACTTGCGCCGCCCGGGCGATCGCTCGCCGAAATACTGTCGCAGGCAGGCAACAATCGTGTGGGCACGGTCGGGATACGCGACCGGGAACGACGGGTCGACCGCCCCGTGTCCGCCCCGGAGAACTTGCCTGGTACTGCCCATGCGCGTCGTGGGTGTCCGAAGGCGGTATCGGGCCCCCGCCTGGAAGTTGTCGCTTCCCGGCGACAGGGGTCAGATAGCGTGTTTTCAACAAGATATCCGATCCGTCTCTCCACCCTGTCGCCAGGCACCGACAAAAACGATCAGGACAAACCCGGGAATCGCCCGAAATCCGGGCTTTTCAGAACTGGCACGCGACTTGCTTTTATATATCTTCGACTGCGGGAGATTCCGCACCGCGACGCGCGGATCGCAACGTCTTCCACCCCCTGACTCCTACCCCGGGAGTCTTTAGAACCGGCGCACCCCCGCCGGTTTTTTTTTGCCTTCAACCGGGGAGCGGGCAACTCGTTGCAATCCGCCGGCGTCTCTGGGACGATCCGTGTCCCGCCCGACCCGGCTCAAGTGAAAACGCCGCACCGGCGCGCCATGGCACTTCCCCACGCAAGATCGATCAACCAGCTCTTCATCCTGGGCACGCTTTTGGCCTGTTCGCCGCTGATCATCGGCATGGCCTGGAGCGTGTACCACGTGCAGCAGCTCTACGCGCGCAGCGAGACCCTGGTGGCCCGCAGCCTCGAGCTCGGTCGCGAAAGCGAGAAGCTGAGCGGACAGATAGACGAACTGGAACGCAACGCCCGCCAGTACCTCGTCGTGGGCACCGAGAACGTGTTCGCACTGTACCGACAGCGCCATAGCCGCGCCGAGGAAACCATCGACTGGCTGGGACGGCTGGTGGTGGACGACGATACCCGCGAGGTGATCGACGAGATTCGCCGGGCCAACAGTTCGCTGCTGGCGCGGCTGAACGGCGAGGCGTCCAGCGTCGACGCCGACGCAATCGGCGAGGATTTCCTGGCGCTGCGCAACCATACCGAGCGCCTCAAGGCGCTGGCCGCCGAGAACATCCGGGTCCAGCTCGAGTCGCTGCGCGGTACCAGCAACGACGCGCGCCGGATCTCCTACCTCGTCGGCGCGGCGGCGTTCGCCGCGATGGCCGTCCTGCTGATCCTGTCGGCGGTATGGATCACGCGGCCGATCCGCAACCTGGACACCAGCATCCGCCGCCTCGGGGCGGGCAATCTGAATGAATCGATCGATATCGCCGGTCCCGAGGACGTCTCGCGGCTGTCCGATCGGCTGGACTGGCTGCGCCGGCGAATCATCGAGGTCGACCAGGGCAAGGACCAGTTCATGCGCGAGATGTCGCACCAGTTGAAGACGCCGCTCGCCAGCATCCGGGAGGGCACCGAGCTTCTGCTCGACGGCGCCGTCTCCGCCTCGCCCAACACCCAGCGCGAGGTTCTGGAAATCCTGCACCAGAACAGCCTCGAGCTGCAGCGCATGCTCGAGAACCTGCTCGGCTTCAGCGCCTGGCGCACCAACCCGAGCCAGGTAAACCGCGAAACCGTGAAGCTCGGCGCCCTGATCGGGTCCATCGTCGAGCGCTACGGGATCGTCGCGCTGTCGCGTTACATCGCCCTGCGCGTGGACTGCCCGGACGACCTCGAAGTCATGGCCGACCGCGCCAAGATGCGGGTGATCGTCGACAACCTGCTGTCCAACGCGATCAAGTTCACGCCGGCCGGCGGCGACATCCGCATCGTCGCCGAGCGCGCCGACGGCGGCTTCACGCTGGACGTGATCGACGACGGTCCGGGCGTGCCCGAGTCGGAAAAAGATGTAATATTCGACCTCTTTTACCAGGGACGCCACACCAGCGAACAGCTCCGGGGCACCGGCGTCGGCCTCGCGCTGGTGAAGGCTTATGTCGAATCCCAGGGGGGTTCCATAAAGATCGTTCCGGAAAACGAACCGAAAGGACATTTCCGTGTGTTCATACCCCAGCCCTAGGAACATGGTGGTCGCGGCGGCCATGCTCCTGTGCGTCCAGGGGTGCGCCACCGTGTTGCCCGAGATCGCGGCGTTGACCGGGAACTGGGTCGATCTTGCCGGACGTTCGGCGCTCGCCGATGCCCAGGCTCTGGCCGTGTTCAGGGAGCGCGAGGAACGGCGCTACCGCGGCGATCCAACACCGGAAAACGCGCTGCGGCTGGCCGTGGTGCTCACCGTGCCCCAGGCGTCGGACGAGGACCTCGAAGCCGGCGTGGAGCTTCTTGCACGCCTGGCCGGGCCCGAAGGCGGCCTGGGACCGGGGCAACAGGACGCGGCGCGGTCGAGACACGAGTCTGCCGCCGCACTGCTCGAAACCAGGCGGCAAAGAACGCGGCTTTCAGGCGAAGTGGCGTCCCTGCGGCGTGAACTCGACGAGGCCAACAAGAAGATCGAGGAACTGCTTCAGATCGAACGCTCGATCGAGCACAACCGCGGCCGCAATCAACCGGAGGGCTCATGAGCGAGGAAGGCGGACGGCGCATCCTGGTCGTTGACGACGACCCCGGGTTCCTGCGCCTGCTGACCCTCAGGCTGTCCAGCGAAGGTTACACCGTCACTCCGGTGGAAAGTGCCCAGGAAGCGCTAAACGCCATGGCCACGGTCAACCCGGACCTCGTCATCACCGACCTGCGCATGGACGGCATGGACGGCGTCGAGCTGCTGGCCGAACTGCAGCGGCGCCACCCGGGGCTGCCGGTGCTGCTGCTGACCGCGCACGGCACCATACCCGACGCGGTCAAGGCGACCCAGACCGGCGCCTTCGCGTTTCTCACCAAGCCGATCGACCATGGCGAACTGCGCGAGAAGATCACCGCCGCGCTCGAGGTCTCCGCGCCGGCGCCGTCCGGCGGCGCCGACTGGCGCTCGGCCATCGTCACCCGCAGCCCGGTCATAGAGGAGCTGCTCGGCACGATCGCACGCATCGCACCGGCGATGAGCTCGGTGCTGGTGCGCGGCGAAAGCGGCACTGGCAAGGAGCTCATCGCCAGTGCGATTCACGATGCGAGCGGCCGCAAGGGCCCGTTCGTTGCCTTCAACTGCGCGGCAATACCAACCGACCTGCTCGAGTCGGAGATGTTCGGCTATGCCAGGGGCGCGTTCACCGGCGCGGCGCGCGATCACGCCGGCCTCTTCCAGCAGGCCCACGGCGGCACGCTGTTCCTCGACGAGATCGGCGAAATGCCGCCGGTCCTTCAGGCCAAGCTTCTCAGGGTGCTGGAGGACCGCAAGGTGCGCCCCCTGGGCAGCACCGGCACCGTCGACGTCGATGTGAGGATCGTGTCGGCTACCAACAAGGACCTCGAGCAGTCGATCAGGACGGGTGAGTTCCGCGACGACCTGTACTACCGCCTGAACGTCATCACCCTGAAGCTGCCGCCGCTGCGCGAGCGCATCGAGGACATACCGCTGCTCGCCGCGCACTGCCTGCGCCAGATCTCCGCCAAGTCGAACCAGCCGCCCCGCCACCTCGCCCCGGAGGCCGTCACCCTGCTGGTCTCGCACGACTGGCCGGGAAACGTGAGGCAGCTGTTCAATATCGTCGAGCAGACCGCGGCCCTGTCACCGGCGTCGGTCATCAGCGCCGAGATCGTGCGCAAGGCGCTCGGTGCCCGCGCGACCACACTGCGGCCGCTGAACGAGGCGCGTGACGACTTCACCCGCAGCTACCTCGTCCATCTGCTGGCCGCCACCGAGGGCAACGTGTCGCAGGCGGCCAAGCTCGCGCGCCGCAACCGGACCGATTTCTACAAGCTGCTGTCCCGCCATGAGATCGACCCGGCGGGCTTCAAGGCGAAGTAGGCGGGCGAACCTCCGCGCATCGCAAGGTCAGCGCGGCGGCGGCTCGATGTCGTGGCGCACCCAGTAGTCGGCGAAGATATCGGCGAGAGACGGTTCGTCGGCGGGAATGGTCCGCGAGATCCGCGTCGTGTTGAGATAGTGGCGATAGTTCATGTTGTCGCTGATGCTGTTGCCGCCCCACGTCCCGCAACCCATGGACAGCGAGAACGGCAGGCCGTTGTCGAAGCTGCCGCCTGTCGCATAGCAGTGGACCTGGTTGACGATCACGCGGCACACCGGCAGATCAAGGGCGAGCTCGAGCGGGCGCTGCTCGTCGGCCGTATGGATGCCGACGGAGTGGCCCTTGCCCTGGTAGTCGAGCACGCCGCGGGCGATCTCGCGGGCGTGGGCGAAGTCGCGGGCCCGGTAGACGGTGAGCACCGGGCAGAGCTTCTCTCCCGAGAACGGGAAGGCGGGCCCGTACCCGGTCTCGGCCACCATCAGCACGCGCGCCGCGACGCCGCCGGCCAGGCCCACCGAGGCCGCGATGTGATCCGCCGACCTGGCGATCAGCGCCGGGTTCAGCCGGCCGTCGCGCCACAGCGCCGATTCCAGCTTCGCCTTGTCGGCGGCGTCCAGCAGGCATGCGCCCTCGGACTCGAGGGCGGCGAGCGTCGCTTTCCAGGCGTCCTCGACGATGACCAGGTTGTTTTCCGACGAGCAACTCGTGGCGTTGTCGAATGTCTTGGACTTGACGATCATCGCCGCCGCGCGCGCCGGGTCGGCCGTCTCGTCGACGATGGATACCACGTTGCCGGCGCCGACCCCGACCGCGGGGGTGCCGGACTTGTAGGCGGCGCGCACGTTGCTCTGCGAACCGGTGGCGACCACGAGGTCGGCCTGGGACATCAGTTCGAAGGTATGGGCCTTGTCCACCGGCGCCGGCAGCTTCTGCACCAGGTCGCGCGGTGCTCCCACCCGGTCGAGTTCGCGGTGCATCATGGCCACCAGTGTCGCACATACCCCTTCGCCCTTTGGCGAAGGCGCGAGGATGACGGCGTTGCGCCCCTTGAGCGCATTGATCACCTTGTTCGCCGGCGTCGCCGCCGGGTTGGTCGACGGCACGATGGCGGCCACCACGCCCACCGGGCGGGCGATCTCGACCAGGCCCTTGTCGGGATACTCGGCGATCACGCCGACGCTTTTCGCGCCCTTGAGATCACGCAGCAGCCCCAGGGTCTTGCGCCGGTTCTTCAACATCTTGTCGGCGACATTGCCAAGGCCGGTCTCGGCCACGGCCTGCTCGGCCAGGGTGCGGTTGTTGTCCTCGTCGATGATGGCCCAGCCGAGCGCGGTGACGACTTCGTCCACCTGCTGCTGGTCGAAGGTCTCGTAGCGGCGCTGCGCCTCGCGCGCGCGCTCGACGAGGGCGGCGACGTCGAGCCTGACGCGGTCGATATCGTTCGGTTTGTTCATGGCGTCGATCGAATCGTTGTCGGTGTGCGCGGCCAATGATAACGCGTTCCGGGCGCCACCGCGTCAGTGTGGGGCCGTCGGCGCCTCGCTGAAGTGGAATGCGCGCACCGTCGGGCGCGCGGCGAGTTCCTTGACGAGGGTGAGAAGCGGCGTGGCCATCAGCGGGTAGTCGGTGGCGATCGGACCGGCGGCCTTTAGCGCGCGGTACTGCTCGTCGTCGTAGAAGACCGCCAGCAGCAGGTCGTCGTCGGACGCGAACGGCCCGCGACTCCTTCGCACCCGCTCGAGCGTCGGCGGCACCAACGCGCCGGGGCGCTCGGTGATCGGCTCGGCGCCGCGGGTGATGCGGTCGTACAGGTCCGGGTCGATTGCACCGGCGATCTCGCCGTAGCCGCCACGCACGTACAGCCGCACCTCGTCCGGCACCGAGGCGTAGCGCGGCTGACCGCGGTCGCGCGACGTCACGTTGAGCACCGCCTGGGTCACGATGTACTGGGCGAACGGGCTGACCACGATGGGATAGCCGAGATCGGCGCGCACCTGCCCTGCTTCCTCGAGGATCTCCTCCATGCGTTCGGCAAGACCCACGGTCTCGAGCTGGTAGCGAAGGTTCGAGATCATGCCGCCGGCGACCTGGTGGTGATAGTGGAACTCGTCGTAATCGTTGGGTGCACCGACTGGCTTGCCCTCGCGCGCGGCGATGTAGGCGAGACGCTCGGCCGCCTCGTCCACCGGGGCAAGGTCGACGTCGACCCGGTAACCGCGCCGCCGGCAGTTGCGCACGAAGTCTTCGGTGGAAGGATGCGAGGCGCCGCCTGCCAGCGTCGAGGTGGCGGTATGGGCGACTTCGACGCCGTGGGCGACGGATTGCAGCAGCACGTACGGCGCCAGCCCCGACAGGCAGTGCGTGTGCAGCTGCAGCGGCACCTCGCCGATGGCCGACTTGATCGCCGGCACCAGGGTCGCGACGCGCTCCGGCGTGAGCAGGCCGCTCGGGTCCTTGATGAAGATGCCGTCGACGCCGATGGCGACGAGTTCCTTCGCCTTCGCCGCGTAGTACGCGTCGGTATGCACAGGGCTCACCGTATAGACCAGTCCCGGCACCGTGAAGATGCCGTGCTCGCGCGCTCGCCGCACCGGGATCTCGAGGTTGCGCACGTCGTTCAGGGCGTCGTAAACCGTGTGATAGCGCATGCCGTTGGCGGCGAATCGCTCGGCGGCCAGGGCCACCACGTCGTCGGAGAAGAACTCGAACGTGAACAGGCTCTGGCCCCGGGTGTGGATGATGAGCGGCGTCTTCGTGACCCACTGGTTGAGGATCCGCATGCGCTCCCAGGGGTCCTCGCGCAGGTAACGCACGCACACGTCGAACACCGCGCCGCCGACGAGGTCGATGGCCTCGAAGCCGGCGCCGTCGAGCCTTGGGGCGATCTCCTTCATCATCGCCGTGGTCATGCGCGTGGCCCACAGGCATTGATGGGCGTCGCGCAGGGTGACGTCGATGAGTCTTACGGCCGTGGTCATCAGTCGGGTTTCCGGTCGGTGTCGGGGCGCCAGTCGTTCTCGATCCAGCGGGTATGGACGTCGCCGGAGACGAAGGCCTTCTCGTCCACCAGCATGCGGTGAAAGCCGATCGTGGTGGCGATGCCCTCGCAGCGAAACCCCGCCAGCGCGGAGCGCGCGCGGGCGAGCGCCTCGACGCGGCCGGCGCCGTGAACGATGAGCTTGGCGATCATGGAGTCGTAGTATGGCGATACCTGGTGGCCCTCGCCCACCGCGCAGTCGAGACGTATCCCGGGCCCGACAGGCGGCCGCCACACGTCCAGCCGGCCCGGCGCGGGGGCGAACCCGTTGCGCCAGTTCTCGGCATTGATGCGAAACTCGATGGCATGACCGCCGGCGGCCGGCCCGCGGGGCAATGCCTCGAGCGACTCGCCGGCGGCGATGCGGAACTGCGCCTCGACAAGATCGATGCCGGCTCGCATCTCGGTCACCGGGTGCTCGACCTGGATGCGGGTGTTCATCTCGATGAAGAAGAATTCACCGCTGACGGGATCGTAGATGAACTCAACGGTGCCGGCGCCTTCGTAGTGTATGCCTCGGGCAAGCGCGGCGGCGGCGTCGCGCAGGCGCGCGCGCAGTTCCTCGCCCACCGCCGGCGACGGCGATTCCTCCACCAGTTTCTGGTGGCGCCGCTGCACGCTGCAGTCGCGCTCGTCGAAGGCCACGGCGCCGCCGGCACCGTCGCCGAGCACCTGCACCTCGACATGACGCACCCGCGGGAAGAAGCGCTCAAGGTACAGCGCACCGTCGCCGAACGCCCCCTCGGCCTCGCGAGCCGCCTGCGCGAACGCGGCAGCGAGAGCCTCGGGGCGTTCCACGACGCGCATCCCGCGACCTCCGCCGCCGGACCTGGCCTTGAGCAACAGCGGGTAGCCGACCTCTGCCGCCGCCTCGGCGGCAGAGGCGGCCTCAACGAAAGCCTCCGTCGACCCCGGAACCACGGGAACGCCGAAGCGATCGGCCGTGGCACGGGCCAGGGACTTGTCCCCCATGGTACGTATCGTCTCGGCTGACGGCCCGACGAATTTCAGCCCTTCGGCTTCGCAACGCTCGGCGAAGCCCGCATGCTCGGACAAAAAGCCGTATCCCGGGTAGACCGCGTCGCAGCCGGTGCCCGCGGCCACGTGCAGCAACGAATCGACGTTCAGATAGCTGTCCCGGGCCGCAGCCGGGCCGATGCATACCGCGCGATCGGCCGCCCAGACGTGGGGCGACGATGCGTCGGCGCGGGAATGTACGGCCACCGTTCCAAGGCCCAGGCGTCGGCACACCCGGATCGCCCTGAGCGCGATCTCGCCGCGATTGGCGATGAGCACCGTCGACAGAGGGGAATTCATGACAGGCAGCGGGTCCGTGGGAGAAATCCGGTTGTCTCGAAATATAAGACGATTGATTTCATTTTTTCAAGCTATCATAATAGCGAAGCATGCAACAGCACGACGCGCCATGACCCCGCCCCTTTCGATCGTCGGCACGCCCGGTCGCGGTCCCGCGCCCGCCCGGGGTGCCGCGGCGGATGCGCGCCGAGGTCAGCTGGTCGAACTTGGCGTCACCGGCAAGGCGTTTTCCGTGCTCGAGGTCGTCTCCGAGAACACGGAGCCGGCCACCATCGCCGACATCATCC
Organism: uncultured Gammaproteobacteria bacterium; assembly: GCA_965652415.1. Taxonomy (GTDB): domain Bacteria; phylum Pseudomonadota; class Gammaproteobacteria; order Arenicellales; family CAJQKF01; genus BQJD01. Next base: position 19,030 of record CBFGVH010000018.1, read on the forward strand.
GCGCCACCGGCATGACCAAGCCCACGGCGCACCGCGTGGTCAACCAGCTCGTCGACATGGGCTACATCGAGCGCGACCACCTCGACCGCGGATTCATCGAGGGCGTGAACCTGGTCGACCTTGCCCACCGGGTCCTGGCCGCCGCGGCGCCGCGGGCGCTGCGCCACTCGATCCTCAGGGGGCTGTCCGAGCGGGTGGGCGAGACCTGCAACTACGGCGTGCTCGACGGCGGCGAGGTGCTCTACCTCGACCGCGTGGAGGCCAAGTGGCCGCTGGGCCTCAGGTTCGACGCCGGCAGCCGGGTGCCCGCGCACTGCACGTCGATCGGCAAGCTGCTGCTCAGCCGTCTGCCGCCCGACGATGCGCGCGTGCTGCTCGAAAGCCTGCCGCGCACCGCCTATACCGCGCACACCATCACCGACGTGGATCGCCTGGTGGAAGCACTGGAATCGATCGGGCGCGACGAGATCGGCACCGACAACCAGGAGTTCATGCACGGCGTGGTGTGCGTCGCGGTGCCGGTCAAGGACGGCGACGACCGGATCCTGGGCGGCATCGCCATCTCGGCGCCCGAAGCCCGCATGACGCTGAACGAGATGCTCGGCTTCGTACCGGAAATGCGCGAGGCTGCGACGCGGCTCGCGGCGACATATCATCGCGGCGGCAGCCGCCCAACGAAAGACCAGGAGCCGACGACATGGCCCTGAGCTACGGCGAAGTGGCGGAGATCATCCGGATCATCGACGCGTCGAACTGCGAGGAACTGATCCTGGAACTCGAGGGGGCACGCCTCGTCGTGCGACGCGGCGGCGCCGGCGCTGGAGGCGAGGCGGCGCGTGCGCCCACCGTACAGTCGACGACCGGGACCGGGAGCGCTGCGCCTTCGGCGGCGGATTCCGCCGCCGCGCGTCCGGCAAGGAAATCGGAATCATCGCCGACGACCGCGGCGCCCGCCGGCACCACGACCGTGTGCTCGCCGATGGTCGGCACGTTCTACCGGCGCCCGTCGCCCGACGAGGCGCCGTTCATCGAGCAGGGCGCGAGTGTGCGCGCCGGCGACGCGCTCGGACTGATCGAGGTCATGAAGCTCTACACCACGATCGAATCACCGGTCGACGGGGTGGTGGAGGCAATCCTGGCCGAGGACGGCGCACTGGCCGAGTTCGACCAGCCGCTGTTCGTGATCCGACCCCGTTGAACACGGCTGCCCTGGGGCGCGGCCCCGACCCGTTGTTCGATATCGACGGCGCCGCAGTGATGGTAACCGGCGCCGCCCGCGGGCTCGGCCTCGAGATGGCCCGCGCCCTCGCCGCCCGCGGCGCCCGCCTGGCGCTGGTCGATGTCGACGGCGACGCGGTCGGTACCGCGGCCCGCGAATTGCCCGGGGCGCTGGCCCTGACGGCCGACATCACCCGCGAGGAAACGGTGAAGGCCGCCGTCGCGGCCGCCCTCGCCCGCTTCGGTCGCGTCGACGCGGTGGTCAACGCCGCGGGCGTGCTCACCATCGGCGCTGCCGATACTCTCGATGCCGACGCCTTCCGCCGCTGCATCGACGTCAACCTTACCGGCGCTTTCCTGGTGTCGAGAACGGCGGCCAAGGCAATGGACCAGGGCGGGCGCATCGTGCACATCGCCTCGGTGTCGAGCCTCGTGGCCAACCTCGAATACGCGGCCTACGCCAGCTCCAAGGCGGCCCTGTCGCAGCTGGTGCGGGTGCTTGCGCGCGAATGGGCGCCGCGCGGCATCGCCGTCAACGCCATCGGCCCGGCCATGATCGAAACGCCCATGACCGCCGGGCACCTCGACGACCCGGAATTTCGCGAGCGGGCGCTGGCTGCCATTCCCATGGGCCGCTTCGGCCGGCCGGACGACCTGGTGGCCGCGCTGGTCCTGCTGCTCGCACCCGGCGGTGCGTTCATCACCGGGCAAACGATTTTCGTCGACGGAGGACGCACCCTTGTCTGACCAGACTCTTCAAAACGACCGCACCGCAAACACCGCGACCACCGGCACGCTGGCCGGACGGGCGGCGCTGGTCACCGGCGGCAGCCGAGGCATCGGCCTGGCCATCGCCCGCGCGCTCGCCGGCGCCGGCTGCCGGCTGATGATCAACGGCCTCGAGGACCCGGCCGAGGCCCGCGCCGCTTGCGCCGAACTCGAGTCGGCCGGCGCCCGCCAGGCCGTCTTCGACGGCGGCAACCTGCTCGAGGACGGGGCAGCCCGGTGCCTCGTCGAGCGGACCGTCGAGGAACTGGGCGGCCTGCAGATCCTGGTCAACAACGCCGGCATCCAGCACGTCGCGCCCGTGGAGGCGTTCCCCGAGGACGTCTGGGAACGGATCATCACGCTGAACCTCGGCGCGCCGTTTCGCCTCATTCGCGAGGCATTGCCGCACATGCGCGACGCCGGGTTCGGACGCATCGTCAACATCTCCTCGGTCCACGGCCTCGTCGCCAGCGCCGGCAAGGCGGCCTACGTCTCGGCCAAGCACGGGCTGGTGGGACTGACCCGCACCGTGGCCCTCGAGACCGCCGTCGAGCCGATCACCTGCAATGCCATCTGTCCCGGCTACGCGCGCACCGTCCTGCTCGAGGAGCAGATCGAGGCCCGCGCCGCGGCCATGGGCCGGCCGGTGTCCGAAGCGGCGCCCGAGTTCCTCGCCGAAAAGCAACCGTCGCGGGCCTTCGTCGATCCTTCCGCGATCGCCTCGCTGGCGCTGTACCTGTGCTCGGACGCGGCGGACCAGGTGACCGGCGCGGCCCTGCCCATCGACGGCGGATGGACGGCGCAGTGAGCGACGGCGACATTGGCTGAGACGCGCGGCTGGGACTGGGACCGCGCCCTCGGCGAGATGCCAGGGCGCTGGACCGAGACCGCCGGCGAGCTGCGCCTGTTCGCCGACCTCGCCGCCCGCGAGGGCGCCAGGCGCGTCTACGACATCGGCTGCGGCGCCGGCCGCCACACCGCGTACCTGGCCATGCGCGGCTTCGAGGTGACCGCCTCGGACGTGTCGCCGTCGGCCCTGGAGCACACGCGACGCATCCTCGCCGACGCGGGACTTTCGGCCCGGCTGCTCAGGTCCGACATCAGGCGCTCGCCGCTGGTCGCGGCCACCTTTGACGCCGTGGTGGCGTTCAACGTCGTCTACCACGCCACCCGCCCCGAGGTCGAAGCGGTTGTCGACGCCGTCGCCGCGATTCTCGCGCCGGGCGGCCTGTTGCTGATCACCTTCAAGTCGACCCTGGACGACGACTGCGGGCGCGGCCGGCAACTCGCTCCCATGACCTGGGCGCCTGTCTCGGGGATCGAGGCCGGCATTGCCCACTACTACGCCGACGAGGCCGAGGTCCGGCGGCTGATGGCTCCCTTCGAGATCGTCTCCCTCGTCCTGAAACAGGAGTTCCCGCCGGTACCGGGAGCGGACCGGCGGCGCGCACACTGGCTCGTGGTGGCGCGCGCAGGACGCGCCCCGGGTCAAGGATGACCGGCAGGACGATCGATAAGCAGCGGCTTTGCCATCATTGCTTTTTTCTATCATGGTTCCTGCCGACTCGACGGTAGAGTAGCCCGGCAGGCGGTCCACGCCGCTGGACCGGCAGTTCACAGCGAACCGGGGGGAGCGACTTAAACGATGAGCCTTTCACGCAGAGAATTCATGCAGGTACTGGCGGCCGCGTCGGCTGCCGGATTCAGTTTGCGCTCGTTCGGCGCCTCGAACGCCGCCGACGGGCCGTCGGACCCCTACGAGGTGGCGCCGTTCGGCAATGTCAGCCTGCTGCACTTCACCGACTGCCATGCACAGCTTTTGCCGATCCACTTTCGCGAACCCAACTTCAACATCGGCATCGGCGCCGCCGCCGGCAAGCCGCCGCACCTGGTCGGCGACGCTCTGCTCGCCCACTTCGGCATCGAACCCGGCAGCCGCCAGGCCCATGCCTTCACCTATATCGACTTCGCCGAGGCGGCACGTCGGTTCGGCAGGGTCGGCGGCTTCGCCCACCTGAAGACCCTGGTCGACCGCCTGCGCGACTCGCGTCCCGGACGCACCCTGCTGCTCGACGGCGGCGACACCTGGCAGGGTTCGGCGACCTCGCTGTGGACCCGCGGACAGGACATGATCGACGCCCAGAAGCTGCTCGGCGTCGACATCATGACCGGCCACTGGGAGTTCACCTACGGCATGGAGCGGGTGCACGAGATCGTCAACGACGATCTGGCCGGCTCCGTCGAGTTCATCGCCCAGAACGTGATGCTGACCGACGAGGCGGCGTTCATGGACGCCCCGGCCTACGACGCCGATACCGGGCACGTGTTCAAACCGTGGACCATGCGCGAGCTGAACGGCGTGCCGGTGGCGGTCATCGGCCAGGCGTTTCCCTACTCGAGCCTGGCCAACCCCCGCTACCTCATGGAGGACTGGTCGTTCCAGATCCGCGACGAGCAGATGCAACAGACCGTGGACGAGGCGCGCGCCGCCGGCGCCGCCCTGGTCGTGGTCCTGTCCCACAACGGCATGGACGTCGACCTGAAGATGGCCTCGCGGGTCACCGGCATCGACGTCATCCTCGGCGGCCACACCCACGACGGCATGCCGGCGCCGAGCATCGTTGACAACGCCGGCGGCAAGACCCTGGTCGTCAACTCGGGTTCCAACGGCAAGTTCCTGTCGGTGCTCGATCTCGACGTGAAGGACGGACGCCTTGTCGACTACCGCTTCAGGATGCTGCCCGTCTTCGCCGACCTTCTGCCCGCCGACCCGGCCATGAACGCGCTGATCGAGCAGGTGCGCGCGCCGTACGCGGACGCCCTCGCCGAGCAACTCGCCGTGACCGACGTCACGCTCTACCGCCGCGGCAACTTCATCGGCACCTTCGACCAGGTGATCGTCGACGCCATGATGGCCGTGCGCGGCGCCGAGATCGCCTTCTCGCCGGGTTTTCGCTGGGGCACGTCGCTGCTTCCCGGCGATCCCATCACCTTCGAGCGGCTGATGGACCAGACAGCCATCACCTATCCCAAGTCAACCCTCACCGACATGAGCGGGCAGATGATCAAGGACGTGCTCGAGGACATCGCCAACAACCTGTTCAACCCCGACCCCTACCTGCAGATGGGCGGCGACATGGTGCGCGTCGGCGGCCTGAAGTACACCATCGACCCGACCCGCGAGATCGGCCATCGCATCTCCAACCTCGAGCTCGCCGGCAAGCCGATCGACCCGAACCGGACCTACAAGGTGGCCGGCTGGGCCAGCGTGCAGCCCCAGCCCGACGAGTTGCCCGACATCTGGGACGTGGTCGCCGAGTACCTGCGCGACCGCAAGGTGATCGACCACGTCGAGCCCAACGTGCCCACGGTCAACGGCGTCGGTGACAACCCGGGGCTTGCGATGGAGTAGCCGCTGGTCGACAATCGGGCCCGACGACTGGACTCGGGCCGGCGCCCAGGTGCCGGCCACCACCAACCGGACCCGACGCCGCAGGATGCGGCCCCAGGACCTGTCATGGAACGACGCCTCCGGCGCCTGGCGACGCCGCTGCTATTCGCCTTTCTGACCGCCGGCGCGCTCGCCGAAGATGTCGAGATCTACACCAACCCCGGCGACGTCCCGGGCTGCGTGGCGGGCGACATCGACGCGTTCAGCGCGACGCTGCTTGCCCCCGTAGTGCTCCTTGATCGGTCCGACCCTCTCGCCCACGGCGACACCCTCTTCTTCACGGTGTTCCGGCCCGCTACGGGGCCGCTGTGGCCGGGCAACGTGAAGAACTACCGCATCGTGGGCGGTACCGATGGCGACGAAGGCCCCGCCATCGTCGACGCTCGCGGCTCCGACGCCATCGACCGGACCACCGGCTTCATCCGAGACACGGCCACGAGCCTGTGGACGCCGCCGCGGCTCGCACCCGACGGCGGCGACCCCCGACGCGGCGGCCTTGCCAGCCGCCTGTTCGACCACGACGGCGACGGACGCCCGATCGCCGATTCCCGCGAGCGCTCGGTATTCACCTACACGGCCACCGCCGGCGCCGGCGGCATGATCACCGACCTGACCGACCCGGCCAACGCCCTGCACGAGCACAACGCCCACCTGCCCGACGCGAACAAGCACGGCCGCATCACCCGCGCCATGCTCGGTCGGCCGGGCCTGACTGCCGATGCCTTCATCGAGCGGCTGCGCTGGGCGCGGGGCGTCGACGTCACCGACCACGATCAAGACGGCGACGTCGACGAGGGCCGCGCGCTGATCGGCGCATCGCTGCACGCAGCCCCGTTGATCGTGCCCTACGGCGGCGGCGGAGACGCCCTGTTCCTGGCGTCCAACGACGGCTTCGTTCACGCCGTCCGGCTCGAAGGGTCCGCCGGCCGGCGCCTCGATGGCTGGTCGTGGATGCCCCCGGACCAGCTGGCGCGGATCGACCGGCTGTTCGCCGATCGCCCAACGGGGGACTTCGACTACGGTCTCGACGGGCCCCTCGACGCCTGGATCGCCGGCGGCGACGCCGATGGGGAACCATCCGGCACCAGGGCACCGGGACGAGTGATCCTCTACCTCGGCCAGCGGCGCGGCGGTCGGCACTACCACGCCCTCGACGTCAGCGACTTCGACCGTCCCGCCTTCCTGTGGTCCATCGCCGGCGGACCCGCACTGCCCCGCCTCGGCCAGACCTGGTCACGGCCGCGGCACACCTTGATCGCCGACTACCGGCGCGGCGCGACCACGCCTGCGCGGCGGCACGTACTGATCTTCGGCGGCGGCTACGATACCCGCCAGGACGGCTACGGCGCCCGCGCACCGGATTCGGTCGGCAACGCCGTGTTCATTCTCGACGCTCTGACGGGCGAGGTCCTGTGGTGGACGGGAGGCGTGCGCGGCGCAGGCGACACCCTGCCGGACCTTGCCCTCGCCGACATGAACTACAGCATTCCCGGCGACATCCGACTGCTTGATATCGATGGAGACGGCGTCACCGACCGCTTCTACGCAGCCGACACCGGCGGCCAGTTGTGGCGCTTCGATATCGCCCCCGAGCCCGGCGACCTCGCCGGGCGCATCACCGGCGGTCGCATCGCGGACCTGCAGCGGCCCTCGGCGGACGCCGGCCCGCCCACGGAAGCGGACAACCGGCGTTTCTACCACCCGCCGGACGTCGTGCTGGTAACGCCGCCTGGCGGCGCGCCCTACCACGCCCTCGCCATCGGCTCCGGCTACCGGGCACACCCCGCAGACACCGCCGTGAGCGACCGGATCTACGTCGTCAAGGACCACGATATCGCCGGGCCTCCGCGAGACGCGACGGGCGACGTCGTCTACCGGACGCATTTCGAGGGTGACCTGCTCGATGTCACCGCGGGCATCGTCGAGGATGCACTGACCGTCGAGGAACGTGAGCTTCTGGCGGCGGGCTGGTTCATCGAGCTTGCCGATACCGGGGAGAAGGTGCTCGGGCCGGCGCTGACCGTGGCCGGCGATGTGCTGGTGACCACCTACGTTCCCGCCGACCCCGACGACGCGGTCACCGGGTCGCCCTGCACGCCGCGCCTCGGCAGCTCGCGCGTGTACGCGCTCGATATCCTCGACGGCTCGCCGGTCGCCGACCTGGCGGGCGAGACGTCGTCGATCGGGTCCGGCTCGTCGTCGGCGCCCGCGGCCCTGACCACGGAGGACCGTTCGATGGATCTCGCCGCGCGCGGCATCGCGCCGCCACCGGCCGTGGTGTTCACCGACAACCCGGAACGGCCCGTCACGGTCATGGTGGGCATGGAACCCGTCGCGCCGCTTCGTTACGACAACGACCCCGAGGCGACCTACTGGTTGCAGCGCGAAGCGTACTAGCGGATCACGCGCCTACAGCAGGAATCCGCGCCCGGCCAGCGCCTCGCGAATCGCCGGGTCCGACAGAAGTTCGATGAAGCGGCGAACCGCCGGACGCTCGCGCCGCGCCCCGGGAACCACGAAGTCGTAGTGCTCCTCCTTGAGCGCGATGAAACCCAGCCCGTAGGCACGCGCCACCGTGTCGATGGCCACGCCCCAGTCGGCCCGGCCCTGCGCCACGGCGGCGGCCACCGCGTTGTGCGACTTCGCCTGGTGGGCGTAGCCCTGTGGACGGGCGCCGTCAAGCAGGCCGTCGATGAGCACGCGCGTCCCGCTGCCGGCGTTGCGGTTGACCATGACGCAGTCGTCGGTTGTCGCGCGAGCGGCCGCCTCGGCGAGGCTCATGGACTCGTCGAAGCGTTCGTCGCCCGGGCGGAACACGAATCCCTGGGCGCGCCGGTAGCCGGCTACGAGTTCCATGCCCGGCTCGAGAAACGGCCGGTTGTACTCGCCGCTCGCCGGGTCCATCAGGTGGATGCCGGCAACGTCGCACTCGCCGCGCCGGGCGGCGGCGAGGCCACCCATGCTGCCGACGTGCATCGCCTTGGTCGAAAATCCCTCTCGCTGCAGCGCGCCCAGAAGCACGTCGAGGCCGACGCAATGGCTGCCGATGGCGATGAAGTCCGCGCTCACGGGACCCGAGCCGATGCGGCTCACGGTGACCGGCGTACCCGCGCTGACCAGTTCCCGACCGGCATCGATGGCGACGAAGCCGTCGGCCTGGCTGAACGAGGACACCGCGCCAGAGCCCTTGCCGATGGGATAGGCGACGTAGCCGTCCGGCGTATCGACGAGGTTGACCAGCAGGAACTCCATGCGTCCGGGATCCGAGGCCACCCGCGTCGCCAGCTTCGCAGGCACCGTCTCCTCGTGGTCGGCCGGCAACCCGGCGAAGGCGCGCAGCACAGGCGCCACGAAGCGGTGGAACGTGAAGATCGCCGAGGTGGGAAATCCCGGCAGGACCACCACAGGCACCTTGCCGGCCGCCGCCAGGCACAGCGGCTTGCCGGGCTTGATGGCGACGCCGTGCACCAGCACCCCCGGCGCCGGCAGGTCGTGGACCGCCTCGTAACAGACGTCCCCGGCGCCCTTGGAGGTCCCGCCGGAGAGGATCACCATGTCGCAGTCGAGCGCCCGGGCGATGACCTCGTCCAGGGCCTCGCGCCGGTCCGGCACGCTGCCGAAGCGCACCGGCTCGCCGCCCAGCTCCTCGACGGCCGCCGCGACGATGGCCTGGTTGGAATCGTAGACGCCGCCCTGGGGCAGCGGCCGCCCGGGTGCGACGATCTCGTCGCCGGTGGAGATCACCGCCACCTTCGGCCGGCGGTACACGCACACGCGGTCGCGGCCGACGGCGGCCAGCAGCCCGATTTCCCGTGAGCCCAGGCGCTGCCCGGCGCGCAGCACGGTTTCGCCGAGTCCGACATCGGTCCCTGCAAAGGTGATGAAGGCGCCGGGGGCGACCGCCCGCCGCACCTCGATGCGCGCCCCTGCCTCGTCTTCCAGGAACTCGGTGTCCTCGACCATGACCACCGCATCGGCGCCGCGCGGGATGATGCCGCCGGTGGCCAGCAGGGTCGCCGTGCCGTGCGTCACGGTCCCTTGCGGAACCACGCCGGGAGTGACGACCTCGTCGCCGAGAGCCAGGATCACCGGCGCATCCTCGGTGGCCGACGCGGTGTCGGCGGCATTGACGGCAAAGCCGTCCACGTTGGTGCGATCGAAGGCGGGAACGTCGACCGACGCGATCACGTCCTCGGCCAGCACCCTGTGCAGGGCCCCGGCCAGTTCGACCTCCTCCCGGCCCACCGGGGCCATGGCCACGGCACCCTGGAAGCGCCGTCCGGCAGTCTCGGCATCGACGATGTCGAGGAACTGTCGCTGGCTGGCAGCGGCGCGCCTGTCGATTACCCGGTGAATATCCGTCACGGTTCCCCCGTTCGGCCAAGTTGCATGTCAGGAATACAGGTGGACGGTGACCTCGGTCCCGGGTGCGAACCCCTCGCTCGACGACGGCACGACCACGAAGCCGTCGGCGCGCACCGCGGTCGCGAGGGTCACCTCGTCGGAAACCGCAACAGGCTCCACCGAATCGCCGTTCATCAAGACCCTGGCGACTTCCACCCGCCCCAGGCGGGAGGAGATCTTGCGCGCCAGCACCCCCCGTCGGCAGCGGTAGGCCCAGTCACCGCGAAGTCCGGCCAGCCGCCGCACGGCACGCGCGACCAGGAAGTCGGCGGCGACCATGCACGCGAGCGGTATTCCAGGCAGCACGATCACGGGACGGTCCCCCGCCAGGCCGAGCGCGGCGGTTTCGCCTGGCCGAAGCGCGATTCCGTGCATCGCGACCTCGCCCGCCGCGGCCAGCGCATCGACGGCAAAATCGTTGCGGCCGGCGCCAGTACCGCCGATGACGATCGTGAGGTCCGCCTCCGACGTTGTCAACGATTCCTCGAGCGCGCCGCGGTCCCGATCAGCATGACGCAAGGCGCCGACGATACCCCCGTTGCCGCGCACAAGGGCCTCGATCATCGCCGAATCATGGTCCTCACCCGCCGGCGCCACGCAGGCGATCAGAACGCTCGGCTGGCGCACCACGTCGACCGCGTAAACGCCGGCCGACAAGAGCAGCGCGAGGTCGCTCGCGCGCACTCGACGCCCGGCGGCCGCGATGACGTCACCGGCACGGGCCTCGGTACCGGCGCCGCGCACGTTCTCTCCTGCGGCCACGGCGCGAGTCACCTCGACAAATGCTCCCGCGACATCGCAGTCCTCGGCAGGCACCACGGCATCGGCGCCGTCCGGCAGCGGCGCCCCGTTCTCGACCGCGGTGGCACCGGCCATGCCCGGCACGCCGCGCGATACCGGCGCGAACGGCAGCGGGTTGTAGGCGCTGGCGCCGGCACTCGCCCCGGCACTGATGGCGAACCCGTCACACGCCGCCAGCGATGCGGCCGGAACGTCCACTGGTGCAGCACAGTCGCGCTTCAGCACGCGGCGGTCGGAGGAACGGGTAGCCACGCGCTCGCCGGCCAGTTCGCGGCAACGGTGGTCGATCCATGCCCGGGCGTCGGCGATATCGGCAAGCGTTCGGTCGGCCAGTGACTGCGCGCTGGTCATGATCGGGACTTTTCGGTCAGTGGCTCTCGGCGGATCAGGGCGGACCAGGGCGGATCGCCCACGCGGCGCCACTGCGTCCCGGCGCGTGCCGCTGGCGGGCGGCGGCAGCATAGCGCAACGGCGACGGTGCACGCCAGCAGGCGCGCACCGAATACCGATACCTGGTTTTGGGATAATTGAAAATATTCTCACCGTGCTTTGTGTTTTTCCAGTACCTTAACTAGAATTGAGACAGTCTGAATACCGGCCGGAGTTTTGACGGAGGAAAACCGGATCCCCGGAACACAAAGCAGGCAAAATGCCGGAGAGCGCCCGCAATGCCGGCGCGGAAGTATCAAATGGCGAAATCGCGCCCCGAGGGCCCCATGGACGGATTGCAAGCGCAGGCGAACCCGAACCGCAGCACGACGAAGCGCATGGCCGCCGCCCGGGAACGCATCCTGGCGAATGTCGGTCATGTCTCCCGCACGCCACTCAACACCATCATGCTGCGCGCCGAACTCCTCAGCCGCGAGCGCTACGGCCCGCTGACCGACGCGCAGCGCCGCGCCGTCGACAGTATCGTCGCCAACGTCAACCAGCTCACCCTGTTCGCGAACAACCTGCTCTACGACGCCCAGGCCAACTTCGGCGACCTCAACCTTTTCGCCGAGTCGTTCCCGGTCGACGAGGAGCTGTTCCGCATCCTCGACAGGTGGCGGCCGCTGGCCGAGCGCAAGGGGCTCGCGCTTGAAGTCGACCTTGGCGACGTCGAGGGATTGTCGGTACACCTCAGCAGGCAGTCGCTGAACCAGGTCGTCTCGAACCTGCTCGACAATGCCATCAAGTTCACCGATGCCGGTGCCGTCTCGGTCGCCGCCGAACGGGCAGGCGACGGGCACCTGTCAATCCGCATCACCGATACCGGCCGCGGCGTTCCGCAAGCCATTCGCGAGCGGATGTTCAGGCCGTTCTGGCAGCCCGACAACTCGGCGACCCGCGACTCCGCGCTCGGCATCGGCCTCGGGCTGGCAATCGCGAGACTCCTCGTCGAACGCCAGCACGGCTCCATCCGGATTATCGACCGACCCGGGGGCGGAACCGAGGTCGCGGTGACGTTGCCACTGGCCGTGAACTGAGAGGGTACGCAGGATGCGGCGCTGTCATGTACTTGTGGTCGAGGACGACCCCGAACTCGGCGAACTCGTCATCGAGGCGCTCGGCATGGAACTCGACTGCGAGCTCAGGCTGATTGCCGACGGCAGCGAGGCGCGGCGCTGGCTCGCCGGCGAACAATGCCGCGCCAACGTGCCGGGAATGATCATCCTCGATATTCATCTTCCCGGCGTGTCCGGACTGGAGCTGCTCGACGACATCCGCGCCGATCGCATCTTCGACCGAACCCGCATCGTCATGACGACCGCCGACTCGATGCTGCTCGAGCGCGCGCGGGGCAAGGCGGACTGGCTGCTCCTCAAGCCCGTCGGCTATTCCCACTTCGCGGAAATCTCCCGCTGGTTCAAGGCCAGGCAGTCCGCCGAAAAGTCCGACAACCCCGCCGTTCGCCTGTAAGGCCCGAAGTCGCACTCGGAGCGGGCGCGGCGGCCGTGTAAGATAGCGGCTCTGTGCCGGCACGTCGCGTGCCGGCTACGCCCCTGTCCAGACGCTGCTCCATGCCCCTCAACCGCCTCGAAAACCTGGTCGATCCGCTCGACGAGCACCGCGTCGGGATGCCGCCGCGCTCCGTGGGTGCCTTCTTCGCCTGGTACCTGCTGCCGCTGAAGGGTCTGCTCGCCGTGACGCTGACCCTGGCCGGCATCGCGGCGGTGAGCGAGCTGTACCTGTACGCCTTCCTCGGCGACATCGTGGACTGGATGAGCGATGCCGATCGCGATGCGTTCCTGTCCACCTACAGCACCGAGCTGCTGCTCATGGCCTTCGTGGTCGCGGTGATTCGGCCGGTCTCGACAATCGCTTCCCGCGCCCTCATCACCCTGGCGCTGTCGCCCAGCATCACGAACGCGGTGCGCTGGCAGAACTACCGCTACGTGCTGCGCCAGAGCCTGCAGTTCTACCAGAACGACTTCGCCGGGCGCGTCGCGCAGAAGGTCATGCAGACAGGCCACGCCCTGCGCGAGGCAGTGGTCAACGTCATCGACGGCGTCTGGCTGCTTGCCATCTACCTGGTCGGCATCCTGTTCCTGTTTCTCGAGATGGACGCGCGGCTGCTGGTGCCGCTGGCGATCTGGGCCGCCGCCTACGCGGTGGTGGTGATCAGGATGGTGCCGCCCGTGCGCCAGAAGTCCGCTGCCTTGTCGGAAGCCAATTCCGTGCTGATCGGCCGCATCGTCGACAGCTACACGAACATACAGACCGTCAAGCTCTTCGCCCACGCCGACCGCGAGGAACAGTTCGTGGCCGAGGCGGTACGCTGGCACACCGCGGCCTTTCGCCGCGTCATGCGCCTGGTGCTCAACATGACCGCAACCCTGCTGGTGCTGAATACCGCACTGATCCTCGGAACCGCGGCGATCTCCATCATCTTGTGGCAGAGCGGTGCGATCAGCATCGGCGCCATCGCAGTGGCCAACGGCCTGATCATTCGGGTCAACCAGATGTCGGGTTGGATCCTGCGCACCATCACGACGCTGTTCGAGAACATAGGCACGGTACAGAACGGGATCGAGACGGTGTCGCGCGAGAACCGGATCACGGACACGCCCAACGCCCGCGCCCTCGAGGTCGAACGCGGCGGGATCGCCTTCGAGCACGTCGACTTCACCTACCCCGGCGGCGAGACGGTGATCCGGGACTTCTCCCTGCTGGTGCGTCCGGGCGAGAAGATCGGACTGGTGGGACGGTCCGGAGCCGGCAAGTCGACGCTGGTAAACCTGCTGCTGCGCTTCTACGACGTCGACGGCGGCAGCATCACCATCGACGGCCAGGACGTCGCCGCCGTCACCCAGGAGAGCCTGCGCGAACACATCGCCATGGTGACCCAGGACACGGCGCTGCTGCACCGCTCGATTCGCGACAACATCCGCTACGGCCGCGCCGACGCCACCGAGGATGCCATTCGCCGCGCCGCCCGCCTTGCCGAGGCGGACGAGTTCATCCCGGACCTCGTCGACCCGAAGGGGCGCCGCGGCTACGACGCCCACGTCGGCGAGCGCGGAGTCAAGCTCTCCGGCGGCCAGCGGCAGCGCATCGCCATCGCCCGGGTGATTCTCAAGGACGCGCCGATCCTGGTGCTCGACGAGGCGACCTCGGCGCTGGATTCGGAAGTCGAGGCCACCATCCAGCACCAGCTGCGGCGGTTGATGCAGGGCAAGACCGTGCTCGCCATCGCCCACCGGCTGTCAACCATCGCCAGCCTCGACCGGCTCGTGGTGCTGGATCACGGCCGCATCGTCGAGGAGGGCAGCCACGCGGAACTCGTGGCGGCCGGCGGGCTGTACGCGCAGCTTTGGCGGCGCCAGTCCGGCGGCTTCCTCGGCGTGATCGGCGAGGACGAGCCGCTGGATCTCAAGGTGGGGGTGCGATGATGCCGGGTCGACAACGGCCGGCAGACCAGGAGCGCGATGACGTTGCACCAACGGGCCGGGTGCGCAACATCCTGTTCATCATGTGCGACCAGCTGCGCGCCGACTACCTGGGCTGCGCCGGACATCCCTTCCAGCGCACTCCGGTGATCGACGCGCTGGCCCGCGACGGCGTGCGCTTCGAACGCGCCTTCTGCAACGCGCCGGTGTGCGGGCCTTCGCGGGCGTCGTTCTACACGGGGCGCTACGCGATTTCCCACGGCGCCAACTACAACGGCTTTCCGCTGCGCGTCGACGAGTGGACCATCGGTGATCACCTGGGCGGCCTCGTCGGCCGCGTCGCCCTGGCGGGCAAGACGCACATGAGCCCGGACGCGTCCGGAATGGCGCGCCTCGGCATCGAGCCCGGCACGCGCGCCGGACTTGCCGTCCGCGAGACCGGCTTCGAGCCCTTCGAGCACGACGACGGCCTGCACCCGATGGAGAACTACGACCCCGACCTTCCCTACAACCGCTTCCTTCGCGAGCAGGGGTACCAATCGGACAATCCCTGGAACGATTTCGCCAACGCCTCCATGGACGACGACGGCAACGTCCACTCGGGCTGGTACCTGCGCAACGCGCGGCGCGCGGCGCGGGTGCGCGAGGAGCACTCGGAAACGGCGTGGATGACCGACCGCGCGATCGATTTCATCACCGGGGCCGGCGAGACGTCCTTCTTCCTGCACCTGTCGTACATCAAGCCGCACTGGCCGTACATGGCGCCGGCACCGTATCACCGCGCCTACGGCGCCGGGGACGTCATCGGCGCCAACCGCTGCGACAGCGAGCGCGACGCCCCCAACCCGGTGCTGGCGGCGTTCATGCGCCACGAGGAAAGCCGCGCGTTCTCGGACCCGCGCTGCCGAGAAACCGTTATCCCCACCTACATGGGGCTGGTGGAGCAGATCGATCATCACCTCGGCCGCCTGTTCGACGCGATGCGCGCCTGCGGGCGCTTCGACGACACGCTGATCGTGTTCACCTCGGACCACGGCGACTTCCTCGGCGACCACTGGCTCGGGGAGAAGGAACTGTTCTACGAGGAGGCGCTGCGCATCCCGCTCGTCGTGCGCGACCCGTCGCCCCGGGCCGACGCGACGCGCGGCATGGTACGCCGTGAGTTCGTCGAGTCCATCGACCTCCTGCCGACGTTCGTCGAGATACTCGGCGGCACGCCGAACTTCCGCCTCGAAGGCCGCTCGCTGGTCCCGCTGCTGCACGATACCGGATCGCCTGCCGGCTGGCGCGACGCCGTGTTCGCGGAAGTCGACTTCTGCATGCGCCGCGCGCGCCTCGACCTCGGACTCGCTGCGCACGAGGCACGCGGCTTCATGGTGCGCACCGAAGGCGCCAAGTACGTCTACTTCCCCCGGCATCCGCCGCAGCTCTTCGACCTTGCGGCCGACCCCCTGGAGCGTTTCGACCTCGGTCTCGGTCCCGCCCATGCCGGCACGCGCGAGGAGATGCGCGATCGCCTGCTCGAATGGCTCGCCCTGCGCCGCAATCGCACCACGGTGAGCGACGACATCATCGCCGCGCGCACCGCCACCGCGCAGCAGCGCGGATTCGTGTTCGGCGTCTGGTAGACCCGATCGCGCGGCCGGCGAGGAGTCGGACACGCAGGGTGCGCTTCAGCGCACGCGTGATTGCCCGCGCCGACACAACGCGTGCGCTGAAGCGCACCCTACCCGATCGGCGTCAGGCGCCAGA
>CBFGVH010000019.1:0-34579 GCA_965652415.1 uncultured Gammaproteobacteria bacterium
GGGAAGAGAACGGGCGCGGTCCCGGAAGCGACAATCCAGCGCGACCCCGCCCGAAACCCCCTCCGCCGCCGATTCCCTGCGGAGGAGCCGACCCCATGCCAGCCACTGCCCGCGACGAGCTGCCCGTCAACGACCCGCTCACCCGCGAGCCGCTGCCCGCCTCGCACAAGGTTCATGTCGACGGAATCATGCCAGGCGTGCGCGGGCCGAAGTTCTGCTCGATGAAGATCAGCCACGAGATCTCGGCCATGGCGCGTGAACATGGCATCGACAGCGCGCGCGACATCGACGAAGCCATGGCCGCCAAGGTGCGCGAGTTCCGCGAACTCGGCGGCGAGCTGTACGTGGAACAGGAGGGATAGGTACCGTGCGCGCGGGCATCGCCGGGGCGGGACTTGCCGGGCGGGTGCTGGCTTTGAAGCTCCTCGCGCGCGGGCACGAGGTGAGCCTGTTCGAGCGCCGCGCGCCGGGCGAAGCGGGCGCCGCCGACGTGGCTGCCGGGATGCTCTCGCCGCTGGCCGAACTCGAGACCGGCGAGCGCGGCATCTTCGAACTGGGCGTGCGCTCGCTCGACCTGTGGCCGGCGCTGCTGGCGATACTCGACGAGCCGGTGCCGTTCGCCCGGCGCGGCAGCCTCATGGTGAGTCACGCCCGCGACTCCGCCATCGCAAGCCGGCTTATCGACCGCATTCGGGCTCGCCTCGGCGAGGCCGCCGACGACGGAATCACGTCGCTCGACGCCGATGCCCTCGCAATGCTCGAGCCGGGACTCCCGGTCGACGGGCCCGCCTGGCTGCTCGCCGGCGAGGGGCAGGTCGACGCGCGGGCCTTCATGCGGGCGTCGCGCGCCTTTCTCGAGCCGCGCACCGAGTGGCACGACAGGGCCGAGGTGTCGGACGTGCTACCAGGCGAACTGCGATTCGCCGATGGCGGCCGGCGGCGGTTCGACCGTGTGTTCGACTGCCGCGGCACCGGTGCTGCGCCGTCACTGCTGGTGCGGGCGGTGCGCGGCGAGATCCTGTGGCTGAAGACCGACGAGGTGACGCTGACCCGGCCGGTGCGGGTGATGCACCCGCGCTACCGCATCTACGTCGTGCCGCGCGGCGGCGGCCTGTTCGGCGTCGGTGCCACCGAGATCGAGTCCGACGACGATTCGCCGGTGTCGGTGCGCAGCACCATGGAGCTGGCCTCCGCGACCGCCATCGTCGATCCCGCGTTTCTCGAGGCGCGCATCGTCGCGGCCGAGGTCGGCCTGCGCCCGGCCATGCCCGACAACCAGCCCCATGTCGACGTCGTCGACGGGCGCACCGTCATCAACGGCCTGTTCCGGCACGGCTACCTCCTCGCCCCGGCGCTGATCGACGATGCGCTCGACGCGTCACTCAACCCGCGCAACGCAGCATGAACACCGAAGCCCGCCGACACTCCCTGAATATCGTCGTCAACGGCCAGGCGGTCGAGGCGCCGCCAGGCTCGCTGCGATCGGTCCTCGAGACGCTCGGCTTCGACCTTCGCCACGCGGCGGTGGCCGTCAACGAAACCATCGTGCCCAGGTACGATCTCGACGGCTACGCGCCCGCCGACGGCGATCGAGTCGAGGTGGTGGCGCCGATGGAAGGCGGCTGATCATGCCCTTCGTCCTCGCCGACGTCGAACTCGGCAGCCGCTTCCTGCTCGGCACCGCGGGCTATCCCTCGCCGGCGGTGCTGCAGCAGGCCGCGGCCGCCTCCGGCGCCGGGGTGCTCACGGTATCCCTGCGCCGGCAGATGCCGGGCGGGGCGGGCGGCGGGCGGTTCTTCGACCTCGTGCGCGACACCGGCTGCCGGGTGCTGCCCAACACCGCCGGCTGTCGCAGCCTCAAGGAAGTGATGTTGACCGCGTCGATGGCGCGAGAGGTGTTCGACACGAACTGGGTCAAGCTCGAGATCATCGGCGACGACTACAACCTGCAACCCGACCCGGTGCTGCTGGTCGACGCCGCGAGGGCCCTCATCGGCGAGGGTTTCGAGGTGTTCGCCTACACCACCGACGACCTCGTCGTCTGCCGCCGGCTGGCCGATGTCGGCTGCCGGGTGATCATGCCGTGGGCCTCGCCGATCGGCTCCGGGCTGGGCCTGGTCAATCCCTACGCCCTGGAAACGCTGCGCCTCCGCCTGCCGGACGTCACGCTCATCGTCGACGCCGGCATCGGCTCTCCTGCCGACGCGGTGAAGGCCATGCAGCTCGGCATGGACGCGGTGCTGCTGAACAGCGCGGTGGCGAAGGCCGGCGACCCGGTGGCCATGGCGCGCGCCTTCGCGCTCGCCATCGAGGCCGGGCGGCTGGCGTACGAGGCGGGCATCATGCGCACCCACGACGCCGCCGTGGCGAGCACCCCGGTGGTCGGCACTCCGTTCTGGCACCATCCGGGCTCGTCATGACATGAACACTCGACCCATCGTCTGGAGCATCGCCGGCTCCGATTCCGGCGGCGGCGCCGGCATCCAGGCCGACGTGAAAGCGATCCACGGCCTCGGCTGCCATCCGTGCACGGCGATCACCGCGGTGACCGCGCAGAACACGGTCGCCGTGCAGGCGGTGCACCGGCTGCCCGACGCCGACCTCGCCACCCAGCTCGAGTCGCTCGCCGACGACCTGCCGCCGGCGGCGGTGAAGATCGGCATGGTGCCCGACGTCGATGCCGCCGGCGTCGTGCGCGAGGCGCTCAGGCGTGTCGATTGCCCGGTGGTGCTCGACCCGGTGATGGTGTCGACCTCCGGCTCGGCGCTGTCCGACGACCCGGCCGGCGCCCCGGTGTGGCGAATGGCGCCCGCCGCCGACATCGTCACCCCCAACCTGCACGAGGCTTCGAGGCTGGTCGGTCGCGAGCTTCGCGAACCCGGCGAGATCGAGCACGCCGCCGCCGAGTTGGTCGATCGCGGCTGCCGCGCGGTGGTGATCACCGGCGGCCACGGCGAGGGCGAGCTCTGCCAGGACTACTTCTTCGACGGCACGCGCGGCGCCTGGATCAGCAACCGGCGCATCGCCACGCGCAACACCCACGGCACCGGCTGTACCCAGTCGAGCGCCATCGCCGCGGCGCTGGCGCGCGGCGAGCGACTTGTCGATGCCGTGGTCATCGCCCGCATGTTCGTCAACGAGGCCATTCGCGGCGCCCTCGACGTCGGCGCCGGGCCGGGCCCGGTGTGCCAGCACGGCTGGCCCGAACAGGGCGAGGACCTGCCGTGGCTCACCGACACCGCCGAGGCCTGGCGGCCGCGGCCCGGCTTCCCGCCGCCCGGCGATACGCCCATCGGCCTTTATCCCTGCGTCGACACCGCCGAGTGGGTCGAGCGCCTCGCCGCCGCCGGCGTCACCACCATCCAGTTGCGCAACAAGACCCTGCAAGGCGCGGTGCTCGAACGCGAGATCGACGCCGCCATCGCCGGCGCGACGCGACACGGCGCGCGGCTGTTCATCAACGACCACTGGGAGCTGGCCATCGCCCGTGGCGCCTACGGCGTGCACCTCGGCCAGGAGGACCTCGACGGCGCCGACGTCGGCCGCATCGCCCGCGCCGGGCTGCGCCTGGGCATCAGCACCCACTGCCACGCCGAGGTCGCCCGCGCCCACGCCGTGCGCCCCAGCTACATCGCCTGCGGACCGATCTTCGCCACCACGGTCAAGCAGATGGCCTTCGCGCCCCAGGGCGTCGAGAAGCTCGGCTACTGGCGGCGGGTGCTGGCGGACTATCCCCTGGTCGCCATCGGCGGCATCGACGCCGGGCGCGCCGCCGCGGTCAGCGCCGCCGGGGCGGACGGCGTGTCGCTGATCCGCGCCGTCACGCTTGCCGACGACTGGCGCACCGCCGTGGCGGAACTGACCGCCGCCATCGAGCGCGGTCGCAGGAGCTGAGTCAGATTGGACGCGGCGCCGTGTTGCCAGGGTCGGCGTCGGCGAATAACGGTATCGCCGGTCGCTGCCGCAACCACCTCGTCTGCCAGTGGTGCGCCGTCACGGCGCGATTTATCCGCGACACTTCGTCCGGGCGCCATCGGCCCCCGTCGCGCCAGTTTCGCATCGCCATTGCGCGCAAAGCCGGCCCGTCCCACTGTTCGCTGCACAGGAACGCGGGGTCGTTCAGCACCTCGCGCAGCCAGTCGCGAAGACCGGTGGCGAACCAGCGGGGCAGCGGCGCGTTGTATCCGAGTTTCTCGCGGCGCAGCCGCACGGCGTCCGGCACCATGCCGCGCATGACCTCGCGCAGGATCCGCTTGGTATAACCGGCAGCGACCTTGTCCCGGTCCGGGAGGGAGAAGGCGTGGCACACCAACCGCCAGTCGAGAAACGGCATGCGGACCTCGACGCCGTGCCCCATCGAGTGGGCGTCGAAGTTGCGCAGGATTCTCGGCAGCGACTCGCGGTGAAAGCTTCGATAAAGCACGCTCGTCAACGGGCCGAGATCGTCGATACGCCTTGTCTCGGCTTCATCGCAGGGGCTGCCCGAGGTGCCGGGGTCCCGACCATGGCGGCGAAACGCCTCACCGAACACCCTGTCGCGGCGTCCTTGGCCGGGCAGGATCCGAACCAGGCGGGCAAGGCCGGGTAGCGACACCGCGGCGAGCGTGGTCACGGCGGTTGCGTATCCCGGGGCCAACGCGGCGTCCATTCGGCGCAGGACGTCGACCAGTTCCAGGACACGGCGGGGTGCGGCGAGGGGACCGCCGGACCGCATCAGTGCCAGCACCACGTGCAACACGTAACCGCCGAGCAGTTCGTCGCCGCCGTGGCCCTCGAGTGAGACGATCACGCCGTCACGGCGCATTTCCCGGTACAACATCCAGGCGGCGGCCCCGAACAGACCACCGATCTCCTCGAACTGATACAGGTAGGTGTCGATAGATTCGCGAAAAGCGTCGGCGGATATTTCGCGAACAACGGGGACCATGCCTGCGCCGTGGGACGCGATCATGCCGTAGGAGGCCTCGTCCTGGTCCGTGCCGGGAAATGCGGCAATGTAGGCCCGGCCGCACGGGCGGGACCGGGTCTCCGGCGCGGCGGCGATCGATGCGGCCACCGAGGCCGAATCGAGACCGCCGCTCAGCGAGATTGCCACCGGCACGTCGGATCGCAGGCGCAGGCGGCAGGCGTCTATCAGCAGTTCCCGAAACCGGTCCGCACGATCGGCGGCGCGCATCGGGGCGTGCTCGAGGTGGTCGAGAGTATTCCACCAGCGAGACAGGCGGATCGCCCGTCGGTCGACCTGGAGATTGTGACCCGGGGGAAGAGACTCTATGCCTTCGAGCAGCACGTGGTCGACGAAGTTTCCCGCGAGCCTCGCCTCGATGGCGGCGTTGTTGGCGCGGGGCGTGAACCCGTTCAGGGCGAGAAACGCCTTCAACTCGGACGCGAAGGCGATCCGCGTGCGGTCGGTCGTGAAGTAGAGGGGCTTGACGCCGAACCGGTCGCGGGACAGGACGAGAACGCGTTCGCTGCGGTCCCAGATGGCCAGGCTCCACATTCCGTTGAAGCGCAGCAGGCACTCGGCGCCCCACTGTTCCCAGGCCGCAAGCACCACTTCCGAGTCTCCAGCGCTATGGAAGCGGTGACCGAGGTGCTCGAGTTCGGCGCGCAACTCCAGGAAGTTGTAGACCTCGCCGTTGTAGATCATGGCGTAGCGACCGCTTGCGCTGCGCATCGGTTGCGCGGCCGCTGGTGTCGTGTCGAGGATCGCGAGGCGACGATGGGCGAGGGCCAGGCGACCCTCGTCGGCCGACACCGCGGCCTGCCCGTCCGGGCCGCGGTGCGCGAGCGCCGAAACGAAACGGAGGACGGTCGAGGACTCGACCACCCCGCCATTGCGGTTCCAGATGCCGGCGATTCCGCACACGACTGCCGCTCGCGCTACACGTTCCTGGTTCGGACTGCTTGCTCGCGGCGGGCGCGTCCCGCGCGGAGCGGGTGTATCGCCGACTTGTCGGCCGCGACTTCGCGCATCATTGTGCTCGCACGGCGACGATGTCGAAGCGGATGTCGATGTCTTCGCGCACGGCGAGTGCGCCGCCCAGCAGGGAGAACGGCACGAGGCCGAAGTCGGCGTGTTCGATGGTGAAAGCGCCGCTCGCGCGCAGGATGTCGTCCCCGGTCTCGGCTTCGATGCGCGCGTCGAGTGCTCGCGACTCGCCGTTGAGTTCCAGCGTGGCTTTAATGATGTGGCCCTCTCTCGTCACGTGCACCATGACGAACGGGTGGGCATCGGCGTCGAGGACCCTGAGCATGTTGCGCCGCGTGCCGGCGACGTCGTCCTCGTCGAGGGGTTCGCCGAGGCCCTCGGTCGCTCGTAACGCAGGGTCGTCCACCTCGAGCGAGGCAAGCGGCAGGTAGACGTCGGCGCGGTCCGCGGCACCGTCCGCGGCCAGCATTACGAAGCCCCCGAGGTCTCGCGAAGACACCACGTGATCGTGTCCGAGCCGCGCCAATGCGCCGTCGCGATAGACTCGTGCAACGATCAGCGAGCGCTCTCTGTCGACCCGGTACACCGGCTCGCCGGCCTCGGCGGCGCGCGCGTAGTCGCCGGCGGGGAATCCCTCCGGCGCGTCCGGGGGCGGCGCGACCGGCTCAGGGACGCGCGGTGCGCACGACGCCAGCGCGAGCGCGGTGCACGCAATGATCGGTGCAAACCGGCGCACGTTCATTCGGCCGGCCGGAAAGCGACCATGTAGCGCACCGCGATGGCCGTGCCGATGGGCCCTTCTTCCCATTCGCCCATGCCGATGCCGAAGGCCGTGCGGTCCACCGTGGTCTCGCCTTCGAGCACGGCGCCGTCGCCGTCCTCGCGCCAGCGAAACGGCACCTCGACGTCGCGTGAGAAACCCTTGATGGTCAGGGTGCCGTGGGCCGCGTAGGTATCGTCGCCGGCCGCTTCGATGCGGGTACTCTCGAACACCGCCTCGCGCGCACCGGCTGCGTCCAGCCACTCGGGCTTGATGATCTCGGCATTGATGTCGGCGCTGAACATGTCGACGCTGGCGAGATCGACGGTCACGGTGAGACTGCCTTCGCCGGTTGCGGGCACGAACGACAACGCGGCGTCGAAGCTGTCGAACTTCCCCGGCGCCTCCTCGCCCTCGTAGAACGCGGCAAAGGCGAGTTCGCTATCCTCGGGCACCATGGTCCACTCGGCTGCAGGCGCCGCGGCGCTCAGCGTCGCCAGCATCACGAGCGTCAATGCCGCGGACTTCAACGCGAACCCCGGCGCGAACGCCAATGCGAACCTCGGGGCCGGAGCATGCGCACCAGCACGTCGTCGCCGAGTCGGTAGTGATGCCACAACGCGGCTGCCGCGTGCACCAGCACCAGGCCCGCGAGGGTGACGAACAGGACGAAGTGAACAGATTCCGCTGCGGACTGCAGCGCCTTGTCGGGCGCGGTGATGTCCGGCAGCGGGATCAGCCAGAAGATGCGAAACGGAATGTTGGCCGCCGAGTTGATCACCCATCCCGCCAGCGGCAGCGCTACGAGCACGGCATACAGCGCGGCGTGGCTCGCCCGGGCGGCGATACGCTGCCAGCGCGGTGTGCCTTCCGGCAGCATCGGGGACGGGTTGGCCAGCCGCCAGGCGAGCCGTATCACGACCAGCGCCAGCAGCAGCATGCCGACGGACTTGTGCCAGACGAACAGGTCGAGTTTCAGCGGCGACACCCGCCACGAGTCGGCCACGATGCCGAGCACCACCTGCACCAGCACCAGCAGCGCCATCGTCCAGTGCAGGACGATGGCCACGGTGCCCCAGTTTTCCGTCGTGTTGCGCCACACACGGCGATTGTAGCCTGCCGTTTGCAAGCGCTGCCGGTTACCAGTAGCTCAGCGCCCCCGCGTACAAGGCGGCGATGTCCTCTTCGCTGGCGACGCGCGGGGCGTTGAGTATGGCGCGCTTCTGGCGCACCGACGATGCCGCCATGGCGCCCACCTCGTCGGCGCGAAGGCCGACGCCGGTCAGGCCGTTGGGCGCCCCGGTGGCGCGCATCAATTCGACCAGCCTGGCGGCCAGCACCTCGCCGGCATCGTCAGGTGTCGCGCCGCCGGTATCGGCGCCAAGCATGGCCGCCGCCTCGAGATGACGCTCGGGGGCGCCCTCGGCGAGGAAGCGGAAGATGGACGGCGCGCTCACCACCACGCTGATGCCGTGGGGCACGAACGGCGCCGCCACCGGGTAGCCGTTCGTGGTGACGTCGTGCATCAGGTGGGTGACGCCGTAGGACATGGCGTGTGCGAGGTGGGTGCCGGAATTGCCGAACGCCATGCCGGCCAGGGTGGCGCCCCACATCAACTGGTCGCGCGCCTCGCGGTCGGTCGCGTCTGCGACGCCGCGCTCGAGGTAACCGTCGATGATGGCGAGCGCGCGGGTCGCTGCGAGGTCGCTCCAGGGATTGGCGCCCTGCAGCAGCGGCCGCTTGACGGGATCGTCGATGCGGTCCCAGCGCGTGTAGGCCCGTGCCGTGTAGCACTCCAGCGCATGGCACATGAGATCGTAGCCGGTGGACGCCACCACGTTGTCGGGCAGTGTCTCGGCACAGGTCGGGTCGACCAGCGCCTCGACCGGCAGCATGTGCGGCGAGCCGAGCACGAACTTGCAGTTGTGCTCGGTCAGGCGGATCACGGACACCGACGTGCACTCCGAGCCCGTGCCGGAGGTCGTCGGGCAGGCGATGTGCGGCAGAAGCGGCCCCGGAATCGGCTTGCCGGCGCCCACCGGCGGCGGGAAGTAGTCGGTCATGCCGGCCGGATGCAGCGCCCACGCCATCGCCGCCTTGGCGGTGTCCATGGACGAGCCGCCCCCCACCGATACCACGCCGTCGAAGCGCCCGCCGCGAAGAAAGGCCGCCGCGCGCTCCACCGTGGCGTCGTCGGGCTCGATGCGGATGTCGGAGAACACCGCGACGTCGATGCCCGCGTCGGTCAGCGAGCGGCGCACGGTGTCGACGTAGGGCCCGTTCACGAGGTACGGGTCGGTAAAGAGCGCCGCGCGGGAAAACCCCCGCGCCGTCGCCCGCGGCCCCGCCTCCGCGAGGCAGCCGCGTCCGAAGGTGAGCTTCGGCATCGCCACCGTGAACGTGTTCGCGCCGTGTTCGCAGGGTTCGAAGTATTGGCAGGCCATGGGACTCGTTGCTCGTCGATTGAACCGGTCCCGAAAGAATATCATCGTTGACTTCGCCCGGCGGAGGCCGTCCCCTTCGCCAGGCGAGCCTGGGCATTGTGATCGGTCGCGGCGCGACCAGGTATCGGTCGTCTGCGGCCGCGTGTTCGAAGCGTAGAGCTGTTCCCGGTTCGAGCCCGGGTAGCGGCGCCGGCCGCTGCCCCGCAAAAGCAACCCGCCCGCGGTGTATAGGCCCTACCTCGACGCGGCCGTGGCCCGCCACCGCGAGGCGCGCTGATACGCGCCGGGGCCGGGCATGTGGGACAATCGGTGCCGTACCGTCCTGTCCGACCCTGATGATCCGCACCGCCGCCGCGACCGATTTCGACGCCATCGTCGAATTGAACCTCGAGTCCGAGCATTTCCTGAGTCCCATGGACCGCTCGCGCCTGGTGCATCTCGACGCCATGGCGGCGCTTCATCTCGTGGCCGAGGCGCATGGCGAGGTCTCCGCCTTCCTGCTCGCCTTTCGCGAGGGCGCCGACTACGACAGCCCCAACTACCGCTGGTTCGACACCCGCTATGTCCGGTTCTTGTACATCGATCGCGTGGTGGTGTCTTCGCGCGCGCGCGGCACGGGGCTCGGCTCGGCGCTGTACCGCGGGGTGTTCGACAAGGCGGAGGCCGACGATGTTCCTTGCGTGGTCTGCGAATACGACGTCGAGCCGCCCAACGAGGCGTCGCGCCGCTTTCACGCCGGCTTCGGCTTCGTAGAGGTCGGCCGCCAGCGCTTGCCCGGCGGCAAGGCGGTCTCGCTGCAGGCGGCGCCGGTCCCTGCCGCGGTCGCGCGATGACCTCGCTCGCGGTCCTGTTCGGCTCGGCATTCCTTGCCGCCACCATCCTGCCGTTCTACTCGGAGGTGGTGCTGTTCGCACTGCTCAGGCAGGGCGGCGACCCGGCGCTGTTGGTGGCGGTGGCGACGCTCGGCAACACGTTGGGCGCGGTCGTGAACTGGGTGCTGGGGCGCTTCCTGCTGCACTTCCAGGATCGGCGCTGGTTCTACTTCAAGCGCGAACAGATGGAGCGCTGGCAGCGCTGGTTCCAGCGTTACGGGGTGTGGTCGCTGCTGCTGGCGTGGATGCCCGTTGGGGGCGATCCGCTGACCTTCGTCGCCGGGGTGATGAAGGTGCACATCGTGCCGTTCCTGGTCCTGGTCGGCATCGGCAAGGGGCTTCGCTACGTGTCCGTGGTGTACGTCACCGATTGGGTGCCGTTCTGAGCGTGGGCCGCCTGGCGGTTGCCGGCGCCGAGGCGTCCGAGGCCCGGCAGCTTGATGGCGGGGTCGCGAACGTCGATGCCGAATGAAAGGCCCAGCAGGTTGAACTCCAGCCCCTCGTCCCACGCGGCGATGACACCGAGGATCCCGCCGACGTTCAACTGGTAGCCGGTGCCGCTGGGCGCGCGCGCCAGGAACCCGTCTGCGAGGTAGTCCTTGCCGATGGCGGTGACCGGAAGCTCGAGGGCGAGGCCCGGCACCTCGCGGATGACGTGGGCGACGAAGGTGTTGCTGTTGGGTCCGGGCCACACCTCGTAGCGGTCGGCATGGGGGTAGCCGCGCGCGGCTTCGCGGATCGGTTCGATCAGCGCCGCCGCCGCCTCGCCGCGCAGGTCGAACAGCAGCTCGGGCTCGGCGCCGTACCAGCGAGCGTCGGGCGCGCGCATGGACGTGCTCACCACCGAACGCCCCGATCGCATGCGCCAGCCGATCACCTCGTGAACCTCGTAGCCGGCCGCTCCCTGGTCCTTGACGGCGATCCAGGTATGCACGCCGAAGGCGCCGCGCCACTTGAAGGCGCGCGCCGCGTACACCTGCACCACCGCCTCGGGGTGGAATTCCGGATCGGGCGCGATGGCCACCGAATCCCGGTTGGCAGTGCGCCAGTCACCCTCCAGCGACACCTGCCCGGTGGCAAGCGCCAGGATGGGCCCGGCGGCGAGAATGACCAGCAGGGCGGAGAGGATGACGAGAAAGCTTTTCATTTTTCGATCGGCGGCGAGAAACACGGCGAGTATATGGGATCGTGGTGGCCATTCCGAAGCCGACTGACGTACCGGTAATGTACAAGGTCCGGGTTCAGGGCCACGGTTGACAATTTGGCAACAAGTCGAGTAACGTCCGGGTTGATCAACAGGAGTGATCATGCACGTCATCTCCAGGCGCCCTTTCCTCGACGCCGCGAGGCGGCACCCGAATCAACGGCAGGCCCTGGAAGACGTCTACCGGGTGCTGCGCCGGGGCAGCTTCGATTCCCCGGAGGACATGCGGCGGGTGTTCCCGTCTCTTGACAACTTCCGTTATCGTGACAAGTGGTGGGTGATCGATGTCGGTGGCAACCAGCTCAGGATGATCTCCTTCATCCAGTTCGTGCAGCGCCGCATCCACGTCAAGCATATCGTGACTCACGCAGAGTACGACCGGCTGTGCCGGAGCCTCGCGAAAAGCAGGAGGTGAACGATTTGAGCGCCATGTCGCTGAAGAAGGCCTGCCATCGCTTTGCCGAGGCGGCTGGCCCGTACCTTCACCTGACGGACGAGAGGCACTACGAGGAGGCACTCGAGCTGGTCGAGGCGTTGATGCAGGAGGCGCGCGACTCGGCCAACGATCCACTCAATGCGATCATTGAAATCATCGCCCGCGCGATCGACGACTACGAGCGTCGCGATGACGAACTGGCGGAATTCGAGCGCCAGGCGTCCTCCTGCCCGTCGGATATCGCTGTCGTGCGTCTCATCATGAACCAGCACGGCCTGGGTGTCGCGGACCTGCCCGAGATCGGCTCCAAGTCGATGGTATCGCGGGTGCTGTCCGGGCAGCGCGACCTTGGCAAGCGGCATATCAAGGCGCTTGCCGAGCGGTTCGGAATTGATCCGGCGCTGTTCTTCTGAACTTCGCGACAGTGTCGCCGTGCACCGTGTGCGCTCCTCGCCCCGGTAGCCTACGCTGAACGCGCAAGCTGTTCCCGAGGCGCTGCCCGCCGAGGCGTTGTTCGACGACATCGCTGCGGCGCTGGACGGGCCGGGGTTCGCGGTGGTCGAGCACGCACTGCCGGAAGGGCTGGTCGCCGCGCTGCTCGAGCGCTCGCGGCGCATCGACGAGAGCGACTTCGAGCGCGCGGGAGTAGGGCGCGAAAACGATCACCGCGTCAACCGGTTCGTGCGCGGGGACTGGATCTGGTGGCCGCCGCCGGACGATGCCGCGACCGCCGGCTACCTGGCGTGGATCGAGCGGCTGCGACTGGCGCTCAACCGGCGGCTGTTCCTCGGCCTGTTCGACTTCGAGTGCCATTACGCCTGCTATCCGCCGGGGGCCTTCTATCGCCGGCACGTCGATGCCTTTCGCGGCGGCACCAATCGCGTGGTCTCGACCGTGCTGTATCTCAACCCGGACTGGGTGCCCGGCCACGGCGGCGAACTGCTGCTGTTCGAGGGCGAATCGGCAAGCCCGATCGAGCGTGTGGCGCCCGTCCTCGGCACGTTGGCGATTTTCCTGAGCGAGGCGTTTCCCCACGAGGTGCTGCCGGCGGTGCGGCCGCGCTACAGCCTGACCGGCTGGTTCCGGGTCAACGGGAGCATCGGCGGCGTGGTCGACCCGCCTCGCTGAGAGCGTGCGCCGTCTACCCGGTGAAAAGTTCGCCGGCGGCGAGGCACTCGCCGAGCCGCTGGTAGCAGGCCGCGAGCCGCGTCCGGTCGGGCGTCGGGCCGGCGCAGGCCACGAGGCGGCTGGCCAGCGTGCCGCGGGCGAGGATGTGCTCGAGCGGTACGCCGAGCGCCGCGTCATCCGGTGGCGCGCGCTCGATGAGGCGCGCCCACAGCGTGCCGCCGGTAACGGGTGAGCGTCCCACGCCGAGGGCGGTGAGGTAGTCGCGGTTGTCGATCACGGCATGTTCGCCGCGCTCGACGCCATCGAAGAAGATCCTCGCCAGCTCGGCCGTGTCCAGCGCCTGCAGCGCCGCCAGGGCGCCGTGGCGCTCGAAGGCGAGGTCGCGCACGAGACCAACCACGGCGGCGGCCACCGCGATGTCGGCGCGCGGACACTCCTGGGTGTCGAGCACCCGGATCTCGATGGCGTTGCGGTCGAAGCGGGCGATGGCGCCGCGCGAGTTGAGCCATTCCTCCTGCAGGATGCCGTCGGGATCGTGCGGCGCGATGTCGGCGTACATCGGCGCGAGGATCAGCTCGTGGTAGGCGTCGATGCCGGTCACCGCCTCGGGGACGATGTGGCCGGCGATGGAGGGAATGCGCGCCGCGTTGCCGCGGTAGACCTGCATGCGATGGTCGAGGGCGCCGGCGGCGCGGCCGTCGCAATACGGCGAGCCGGCGGCCAGCATGGGCAGGATGGGCAGCGCCGCGCGGATGGCCGCGTGCAGTCGCACGAAATCGTCTTCGCCGGCGAACGGCAGGTTGACGTGCATCGACTGCAGGTTCGACCAGCCGTGGCCGCGGCAGTCGAAGATGCGGTTGTAGGCCTCGTAGATGGGGTTGTAGTCGTGGGGCCAAAGGCGCGTTTCGGTATGCGGGTCCATCCAGGGGTGCATGGGGCCCGGCATCAGCCGCGCGCCCATGCCGGCAAGCACCGCGTTGACCTCGTCGACTCCGGCCTGGAACACCAGTGGCAGCGGCGCCAGCGACGGTGACGGGCCGTTGGTCTTGAGCTCGATGACATGCAATGCCAGCTCGTTCGACCATGCAAGCGGACCGCGCTCCACCTCGTTGACGTACTCGCCCGCCACCGCGCGGATGGCGCGGTCGGTCACCGGCATGACGTCGAGCGAGCCGGCATCGACGATCATGTACTCGATCTCGATGCCAAAGCCTTCGAACAGCCCCAGTGTCGCGCTCATGCCGGGCGCGCGGCCTTGCGTTTCTCGATGGCGTCGAGGAAGTACTGCATGATCCTGGTATAGAGCGCGCCCTTGAGCACCGAGTCCTCGACGCCGGCGTCGATGTTCGGGTTGTCGTTCACCTCGATCACGTAGCAGCGGTCGCGCGACTGCTTGATGTCGACGCCGTACAGGCCCCGCCCGATCAGGCGGGTGGCACGCATTGCCGCGCGGATCACCCGCGGCGGCGCGTCCTCGACGGCGAGGGTGTCGGCATTGCCCTCGATCACGCGCCCGCCCTCGCGGCGCACGATCTGCCAGTGGCGCCGGGCCATGTAGTAGCGGCAGACGAACAGCGGTTCGCCGTCGAGCACGCCCACCCGCCAGTCGAAGTCGGTGGGCAGGAACGACTGGGCGACGATCAGGTCGGATATTCCGAGCAGGTGATCGAGATGCGCCTTGAGCTCCCCCGCCGTGTCGGCCTTGTGCACGCCCTGGGAGAAGGCGCTGTCGGGCTGCTTGAGCACGCACGGCAGTCCCAGTTCTTCGGACACCCGGTGGCGGTTGCCGCTGTGGACCACCATGGTCTTCGGCGTCGCCACCCGGTGGCGGGTCAGCCGCTCGGCGAGGTAGACCTTGTTCGAACAGCGAATGATGTCGCTCGGCGCGTCGATCACCACCAGGCCGAGCGCATCGGCACGGCGCGCGAAGCGGTAGGTGTAGTGATTGACACGCGTGGTGACCCGGATGAACAGCGCGTCGAACTCGCCGAGGCGCGCGTAGTCGTCCTGGGTGATCAATCGCGTGGCGATGCCGAGTTTCGCCCCGGCGCGCGCGAACTGGTCGAGGGCGCGCTTGTTGGAGGGGGCGTCGGCTTCGCCGGGCTCGTGCAGGATGGCGAGGTCGTAGCGCGACGAGTTGTTGCGCCTGCCCCGCTGGCGGCCGCTGAAATACTGGCCCGCGGATTCGACCACGAAGGCGTGGTGCGACGGCGGGATGTCGCGCGCGGCGATGGCGTGCACCGAGCGGATCTGCCACTCGTCGCCCTGGCGCTGGAACTCGACGCGCAGCAGCGGCGTCTGGAACTGGTTGAACAGCCGCGTGCACAGCGCCTGGTAGCGCGCCGCCATGTTGCGCCCGAAGTAGATGCTGAGCGTGAAGTCGTCGGACTTCAGCGGCGCGAAGGCGCGCCTGATGAGACGCCCGAGATCGTCGGAGGCGATGCGGATGATGGCCGGCGTGCGCAGGTCTCGAAGGGTGGCCACCGAGGGCATCGGCCGGTGTCCGCGCGCCTCGCCGAGCAGCGACACGTAGTACCCGGTGCTCTGGTAGCGGTACGACCGGCACAGGTTGAACACACGCGTGCTGCGGCGCGCGGAAAGATCCGGATCGGTCAGGTAGTCGCGCGCGGCGACCACCTCGACTCCGGCGATGTCGAGGGGCCACTCGTCGGGGCGGTCAACGACGATCAGCGTGGCCATGCTTGCCCTTGCGGCGCGGTTCGATCATCAGCAGGTTGGCGTCGTAGGTCAGCACGCCCAACATCACCGCGCAGATGACCCGGTAGATCGACACCCGGTACACCTGCTCCTCGAGAAACGGTCCCGGGCGGGTCGGGTCCGCGATCAGCACCTCGCGCCGCTCGGGATCGTAGCCGTGCATCACGACGAAATGCCCGGAGGGTTGGCCGCGGATGTCGTCGAAGTCGTCGTCTGGGCCCCATTCGCGCGGCGTGCGGTACAGGTAGGTGGCGCTCAGGCCGGCCAGGATCGGCACACCGCGCTTGAGGTGGCGGCGGATGAGCGCGGTGGTCAGGTCCTCGAGGTGCAGCCGGCCGCCGCGGTCGATGAAATCGATGTAGGCGTCGGTCGCCTCCGCCAGCTTGTCGTCGTCCTTGTGCTGCAACTGCTCGACGAGCTTGTCGCGTATCGGCACGCCGGGAGTGTCGAACCAGGTCGGGTCGAAGACCTTGAGGTCGTACGTGTAGATGTCCGCACCGAAGCCCTGGTCGAGGGCATGGGCGCCGAGGAACGCCGCCAGGGTGCCGCCGCCAGTCAGGGTGCGCGTCTGCTCGACCAGGCGGGCGAGGTCGATGTCGAGCCCGTAGTAGCGGTACACCGCGTGCAGACAGGTGGGCCCGCAGGTGGTGTCGTCGGGCTGCGAGCGAATGTTGAACGCAAGGGCGTCGTACATGGAAGCCAGGGGCGGGTTCGGCGCCGCCAATGTACGCGCAATGCGGTGGACTCACAAGTGGGCCGGCGTTATCTTCTGCGGCGTTTTCCACCATCGTCCGGGGAGCCGCGAACGACATGACGCCCGAACATGCGCTGGCCATGGCGCGCTACAACTCTTGGATGAACGACAAGGTCTACGCCGCCGCCGGCACGCTCGACGACGCCGCCCGCAAGCTGGATCGCGGCGCCTTCTTCGGCTCCATCCACGGCACGCTCAACCACCTGCTCGTGGGCGACCGCATCTGGATGGCGCGATTCACCGCAGTGACGTCGGGAGTGTCGCGGCTCGACGAGGAGCTGTACGGGAACTTCGACGATCTCGCCGCCGAGCGCCAGCGTCTCGATGCGGTCATCGTCGACTGGGCCGCCGGGCTTTCCGCCGATGATCTCGCCCGGCAGTTCGAGTACACCAGCCTGACGGGTTCCGTTCGCCGGCGATCGCCGATGTGGTTCGCGGTCGCGCACATGTTCAACCACCAGACGCATCATCGCGGACAGCTGTCGACGCTGCTCTACCAGGCGGGCCAGGATGTCGGCATCACCGACCTGTCCTACCTCCCCGGCTATGGCGAAACGCTCGCCTGACACGGGCGCGTCCGACCCCGCGGCAGCCGCGACGGGGTGCCGCGACGGGACGGGCCGCACCGACCGTCGTGTCAGGAGCCGCCCGCCCCCTGGTCCAACAGGCGCCGGGCGAACGCGGCCGGTACGCCGAAGTTCGACCCGCCGAACTCTGGAATGATGGCCGTATTGACCGCCACCACCCGTCCCTGCAAGTCCAGCACGGGACCACCGCTGCCTCCGCGGGTCGTCTCGGCGTCGTACACCACCGTGTTCGGCGAAACCTGTCCCACGATTCCCCGGCTGGCGAGCGGGCGCACGAAGCCTTCCCGGGCGAGGCGGCCGGCGACGTGCCAGAAGTCGATGTCCTGCTCCGACATCAGGCTCTCGGTGAACGCGCCGCCGGCCTGCGCCAGCATCGATCGCAGCCCGGTGGGATAGCCCATGACGACGATCTCGTCCCCGACACCCGGCGGGGCCCCGCCGAACTCGAGATGTGGCACCTCGCCGGGCAGGTCGCTGCTGTCGAGCAAGGCGAGGTCGGCTTCGTCGCTGGCCCGAATCAGGTTGACGGTGAACGGTTCCTCGATTCCCGGAAGGTAGGCGATGAACTTGCGAAACGCCGGCTCGAGCCCGCTGGCCGCGAGCGCCTCCAGGTTGGCGTCGCCTTCCCAGGGCAGGGCCACGTGACGGTTGGTCAACAGCAATCCCGAGGCGCTGACCAGGAACGCGGTGCCGGTGAACTGGCGCTCGGCCACCGGGCCTTCGGCATCGAGGCCGAGCAGCGGCCGGCCGCGCGCATCCATCAGGATGCGTCCCTGGTCGTCGGCGACGTAGCGCAGCCAGCGCTCCGAATCCGGTTCGCGAAACGCGTAGGCCCCCTGCAGGAAGGCGATGGAACGGGCCGCGCGAGCAATCACCGCCGCGGTGGCCGTGGTGCGGGCCTCGAGGGCGGCCACGCGGCTGGCGGCGCTGGACAGGCCGTGGTCCAGCTGCCGCTGCAGGTCCGCGAGGTCGCCCGGCTGGAGTGATTCCGCCTGGGTGCGGGCGAGCGCCTGGGCAAAGCTCTCGAGCCGGCCGGTTTCCTCCGCGAGCTGTCGTTCGAGGCGGGCGCTCGATCGCGTCTGCAGCAGCGAAAGCGCCGCGAGCGCCGCGATGGCGGCGACGACGCCGATACGGAACAGCAGCGTGGTGCGCCGGGAAATATCCGCCACGGCATCGCGTACGGCGGCGCCGATTCGCGCCGGCAGCGGACGCCGGCCATGCCGGACGCAGTCGATGCAGTCGCTGACGATCTCCCCCACGGACTTGCGCGGGCCGCTGCCGTTCGCGAACAGGCGGTAGCGAACCAACGGTCCGTCATCTCCGAACTGCACGAGGTCGCGGGCGTCGAGTCGGCGCGAGCGAACCCGCTCGCCATTGACCCAGACCTGCTGCTCGTCCAGCGGTTCGAGCTCGTAGGTGGCGCCGTCGCGGTGCAGCCTGGCGACCACCGGGCGGTCGTCGTCCCGGGCGCTGCGCACGCTGATCATGCGGCCGGGCCCGACGACGATGTCCAGCGTGTCTCCGGCCAGCCAGGTCGAGATCCCACGCTGGGCGCCGGAGAGGTGTTCCAGCGCGGCGGCGGCGGGGATATCGTCGATGAACAACCTGGCGGCGGCTGTTTCTGTCATGGCCGAACTCGTCCGGGGGCTGGCCCGTGTCGCGTGGTCATGGGCTCAAATCCGGTCTACCGCCACCTGTGCCCGCGATGGCGGCTGTGCCGGCATCACAGCCCGGTCGATGATTTTGACTGCGCGTCGAACGGCAAGTTCTGCCGGCCGCGAGGGCATCGTCGAGCCGCTCGAGAAACAACTCGACGTCGCGGGCCGCCAGGCACATCGGCGGCTTGATCTTGAACACGTTGTCGAACGGGCCCTCGGTGGCGAGGAGCACGCCGCGGTGGCGCAGGTGCTCGACCACCGC
Source organism: uncultured Gammaproteobacteria bacterium (assembly GCA_965652415.1). Classification (GTDB taxonomy): domain Bacteria; phylum Pseudomonadota; class Gammaproteobacteria; order Arenicellales; family CAJQKF01; genus BQJD01. Next base: position 18,756 of record CBFGVH010000019.1, read on the forward strand.
GCGCGCCTCGGCCGCGGCCGGCTCGAGCGTGTCACGGTCGCGCACCAGTTCGGCGCCGATGAAAAGTCCAAGGCCCCTGACGTCGCCGATGATCGGGTAGCGCCGCGCCAGGGCCTGCAATCCCGCGACCAGCTCGGCGCCGCGTGCGCGCGCGTTCTCGACGAGATTGCCGGTGACGATGGCGTCTAGCACCGCCAGGCCCGTCGCGCAGGACACGGGGTTGCCGCCGAAGGTGTTGAAGTACTCCATGCCGTTGTCGAAGCTGGCGGCGATCGGTGCCGTGGTCACCACCGCCGCCAGCGGATGGCCGTTGCCGAGCGGCTTGCCGATGGTGACGATGTCCGGCACCACGCCCTGGGTTTCGAAGGCCCACATCGACTCGCCGACCCGGCCGAGACCCACCTGTACCTCGTCGGCGATGACCACGGCGCCGGCGGCGCGAGCGTGGCGGTACGCGGCGGCGAGATAGCCGGGGGGCGGCACGAGCTGCCCGCCGACGCCGGCGAGGGATTCGGCGATGAATGCAGCCGGGCGCCTGCCCTCGATGGCGAGCGCGGTGACGGTGTCGCGCACCGACTCGGCGTAGCGTTCTCCCGCATCGGGATCGCCGCGGCGCCAGCGTCCGCGGTAGACGTCGGGCAGCGTGCACACGCGGGTGTGCACCGGCCGCCCGGCGCCGCCCGGGCCGTCGAACTTGTACGGGCTGATGTCGACCAGCGCGGAAAGATTGCCGTGGTAGGCGTGCTCGAGCACCAGCACGTCGCGCCGGCCCGTGTGCGTGCGGGCCAGTCGCAGGGCGAGGTCGTTGGCCTCGCTGCCGGAGTTGACGAAGAAGCATACCGAGAGCGGATCCGGCAGCGTCGCCGACAGGCGCGCGGCCAGCTCGACGATGTTGTCGTGCAGGTAGCGCGTGTTGGTGTTGAGCGTGCGCATCTGCACCGTTGCCGACGCGACCACCGCCGGGTGGCAGTGGCCGACGTGGCAGACGTTGTTGACCATGTCGAGGTAGCGGTTGCCGGCGTCGTCGAACAGGTACTGGCCCTCGCCGCGCACGATCTTGAGCGGCTGCCGGTAGGCGGTGCTTAGTGCGCCGGGCAGACCGATGCGGCGGCGCAGGACGAGTTGCTCCGGAGTGCGTCGTACCTCGGCCCTGAGCGACATCGGCGTGCCCAGTACCAGGGTCGGATCGATGAACACGCTCGCGAACGCGTCGAGCAGGGCGTCGTTGCCGACGCCATGGATGCCGGTGCCCATGCCGAGCAGGGAGGCCATGACCTGGAAGTGCAGGTGCGGCGGCCAGCCGCCGTTGACGCCGGCGTCGCCGATCCAGCCGACCACCTCGCCCGCCGCCACGGCGTCTCCCGGCGACACGTGGTCGAGGGTCTCGAGGGACAGGTGCCCGTACAGCGTCCAGAACGGCGTGCCGTCGCCGGTTTCGTGGCGCAGTATCACCGTGGGCCCGAAATCCAGGGCCGCCGCGTTGTTGGCGGTGGCCTCGACCACGCCGGCGACTGGGGCGCGAACCGGCTCGCCGGCGGGCAGGAACAGGTCGACGCCGAGGTGGCGGTCGCGGCGCTCGGCCGGGTCGGCGGTGGCGTAGGCGTCCGTGCTGTACACGCCGCGCTTCTCGAGATACCGGCCGATGCCGACGCTCGCTCCGCGCGCGGCCATGCGCTCGAAGATGTAGCGCGTGAACTCGTCGGTCGAGCGCATCGATCGCATCGCCGTGGCGTGCTCGCCGTCGGTGGACAGGTCCAGCAGCAACAGGTTGTCGGCGTTGCCGAGATCGTGGTCGCACACCGGCTCGAACGACGAGCGGTTGGCGGCGAGCCAGCGCGCGATGCGCGGCGCGTCGGGATGCGGGGCGAGGCCGCAGGCGTCGCGCAGCCGGTAGTGCACGAGCTCGCGGTTCTCGCCCGCGAGCCGGTCCAGCAGGTCGATGAAGGGCTGCCGGCTGACGGCGAGGTAGTCGTTGCCGGGGTCGGCGGCCGTCTGCCGAGCCGACATCGCCAGGCTCATGGCGGCCCGGGTCTCGACGAGGTCGGGGACGAGTGCCAGCTCGCGAGCGTTGAGCGGCGAAATCGAGTGGTAGCCCGAGACTATTCGCGCCGCAACCTGAAACGGGTCGGCACTGCCGCACATCGCATAGGCGCAGGCCACCGCGATCTCGGTGACCCGCTGGCCGAGAACCGCGTCGCCGAAGTCGATGACGCCGCGCACGCGGCCGTCGTCGTCCATGATTATGTTGTGGTCGTTGGCATCGTTGTGGATGAGCTGCGCGGGCAGGCGCAGCAACTCACCGACGACCCCGTGCTCGAAGCGTCCCAGTATCTCCGACACCCGTTTGCGCACCGCGGCCGGCTCGATCAGGGCCAGCGAATCGGCATGGCGCCCGGCGGCGCGCATGTCCCACGCCAGCTCGCGGTCCGCGCGCCCGTCGTCGAAGTCCTCGAGCGCGCGGTCGAGGCGGGCGAGGTACCCGCCGAGGGAGTACGGACCGTCGAGCGGGTCCACCGCCGATGCCGCCCACGGCGTGCCCTCGATCCACGTCAGGCAGCGGAGCAGCAGCGGCAGACCGTCGCACGCGTCGAGCACGGCGGTTCGCCCGTCGACGGCGGGCACCGGGCGCGGCGCGGTCACGTCCGGGGCGCGTTCCGCGAGGTGCTGCAGCACCGCGTCCATGAATGACGCCGAGTCCGGGTCTTGGCCGCCCGACCGAACCTTGAGCACGTACGAGCCGCTCGCCGTGTCGATGCGAAAGTTGTGATCCACCTCGCCAGCCAAGGGCGTCGCCGTGCCGTCGAGGGCGAAATGCCGCCGCGCGAGAAGCGCGGCGCGTTCGGGGGAAATCATCGCGTGCAGCCGGTTGCTGGAAACCGCTCAGAGCTCGAACCGGATACCCTGCGCCAGGGGCAACTCCCGGGAGTAGTTGACAGTCGCGGTCTGGCGCCGCATGTACCCCTTCCAGGCGTCGGAGCCGCTCTCGCGCCCGCCGCCGGTGTCCTTCTCGCCGCCGAAGGCGCCGCCGATCTCGGCGCCGGAGGGGCCGATGTTGACGTTGGCGATGCCGCAGTCCGAGCCGATGGCGCTCAGGAAGGTTTCGGTCTCGCGCACGTCGTTGGAGAAGATGCACGACGACAGCCCCTGGGGCACGTCGTTGTGCAGGGCGATGGCCTCGTCGAGGGTGTCGTAGCGCACGACGTAGAGGATCGGGGCGAAGGTCTCGCGGCGGACGATGTCGGTCGATCCCGGCATCTCGACAATGGCCGGTTCGACGTACACGGCGTCGGGGAAACGATCCGCCAGGGTGCGTGCGCCGCCGTGCACGGTGCCGCCCTCGGCGCGCGCCTCGTCGAGCGCCCGGTCCATCGCCTCGCCGGCATGCGCGTCGATCAGCGGGCCGACCAGCACGCCGTCGTCGAGGGGATTGCCGATTGGCAGCCGTCCGTAGGTGTCCACGAGCCGCGGCACCAGCTGGTCATAGATGCTGTCGTGGACGATCAGGCGGCGCAGTGTCGTGCACCGCTGTCCGGCGGTGCCCACGGCGGAGAACACCGTGGCGCGCAGGGCGAGTTCGAGGTCGGCGCTAGGGGCGACGATCATGCCGTTGTTGCCGCCGAGTTCGAGGATGACGCGGCCGAGCCGGCGGGCGACGGTTTCGCCCACGGCGCGACCCATGGGCACCGAGCCGGTGGCGGACACCACGGCGACCCGCGGGCTCGCCGCCAGCGCCTCGCCCGCGTCGCGCCCGCCGATAACGGTCTGGACGAGGCCCGCTGGCGCGTCGGCACCGAACCGCTGCATCACGCGCTCGCAGATCCCCTGTACCGCCAGCGCGGTGAGCGGCGTCTTCTCGGACGGCTTCCAGATCACCGGGTCACCGCAGACGAGCGCGATGGCCGCGTTCCACGACCACGGGGCGACGGGGAAATTGAACGCCGTGATGATCCCGCAGGGGCCGAGGGGGTGCCACGTCTCGCGCATAGCGTGACCGGGCCGCTCGGAGGCCATGGTCAGGCCGTAGAGTTGCCGGCTGAGCCCTACCGCGAAGTCGCAGATGTCGATCATCTCCTGCACTTCGCCGAGACCTTCCTGGAGGATCTTGCCGCAGTCGAGGGTGACGAGGGCGCCCAGCGTGTCCTTCTCCTTGCGCAACTCCTCTCCCAGCAGGCGCACCAGCTCGCCGCGACGCGGGGCGGGCACCCGGCGCCAGGCCTCGAAGGCGGCGCGGCTCGCCGAGATCTTCGCATCGACCTCGTCGGGTGAATCGGGTTCGAGTGCGCCGAGGGACGCGCCGTCGATCGGCGTCGTCACCTCAAGGCCGCCGCCCGCGGCGAGCCGATCGACTATGCCGCTGGCACGAAGGATCTCCTCGTAGGTCATCGCGTGGCTCCGTATCTTGTTTGCACCCGGCCCGGACGGGCGCGGAATCGAGGACAAGATACACCGTTCGCGCCCGGCGGCCAAAGCGTTGGCGGAGGTTTCGCGTTCGATCCACGGCACTGTAGGAGCCTTCCTGCAGGCGATTCTGCGTGTCGCCGTGCCCGCCGCACAAATCGCCTGCAGGCAGGCTCCTACAGCGGCTTCGGCTTGGTCTCTGGGCTCCCTGGCTGCGACGCCATTGCTACATCACCGCCGCGACCGGCGGCGATCCCTGGTACAGCCGCAGCAGCGCGCGCTTCAGGCCCGCTTCCATGTGTGCGGGCAGGAGTGCCGACGGCGGCTTGCCGAAGCGATTCCTCAGGGTGCGATCGGCGCCTGCGGCGATCAGCATCCGGGTGCAGGCGGCGCAGCCGCCGAGGGCGGCATAGTGCAGGGGGGTCATCTCGAGGGCGTCGCGGTGATTGGGGTCGGCGCCGCGGGCGATGAGGAACTCGACGAGGTACGGGTTGCCGTTCAGGGCCGCGTAGGCGAGGGCCGTGGGTTTGCCGTCGTAGGTGGCATCGGCCGGCAGGCCGCCGCTGTCGACGTAGTCGCAGACCATCTCGATCTCGTCGAGTGCGGCCGAGATCAGGAATCGTTTGGCGGTTTCGGGATCACAGTTCATGGCAGCTCGGGCATAGAGTGGATTGGGTGTTTGCTGATATTACATAAGAATCATTCGCATTCGCAAGATGTCCACGGAACCCGAGACCGCACGGGCACCGCGCTTCGATACAATGTCGGCCCGTTCCGCTCCTCAAGGGATCCATGTTCGACAACACCTTTGTCTCCCGGCGCATCGCGACCTCGGGCGCCGAGATCTTCGTCCGCTACGGTGGACGCGGCGCGCCGCTGCTCCTCTTGCACGGTTTTCCCCAGACTCACGCCATGTGGCACCGGGTCGCGCCCGCGCTCGCCGAGCACTACTTCGTCGTCTGCGCCGACCTGCGCGGCTACGGCGACAGCAGCAAGCCCGAGGCGGGACCCGATCACGCCGCCTACAGCAAGCGGGCCATGGCCCAGGACATGGTGGAAGTGATGGCCGAGCTCGGCCACGAGCGCTTCTTCGTCGCCGGGCACGATCGCGGCGCCCGGGTCGCCCATCGCATGGCGCTCGATCATTCCGGTCGCGTGGCGCGCGCCTGCGTCATGGACATCGCCCCGACGCGGCACATGTTCGAACACGTCGACAAGGACTTCGCCACGGGCTACTACCACTGGTTCTTCCTGATCCAGGGCGAAGGCCTTCCCGAGCACATGATCGGCGCCGATCCGGGGTACTACCTCGAGCGCAAGCTTGCCCACTGGAGCGCCCCCGGCGCGGTGTTCGATCCCGACGCCGTGGCCGAGTACCGGCGCTGCTTCACCGATCCGGCGACCATTCACGCCGCCTGCGAGGACTACCGCGCCGCGGCCGGCATCGACCTCGAGCACGACGAGGCCGACCGCGGCCGGAGAATCGAGTGCCCGCTGCTGGTGTTGTGGGGCGCGCGCGGATTCGTCCACCGCACCTATGACGTGCTCGACGTGTGGCGCCACTACGCCGCCGAAGTCGGCGGCAGGGCCCTCGAATGCGGGCACTTCCTGCCCGAGGAACAGCCGCGGGCGGTCATCGACGAACTCATCGCTTTTTTTCCAGGATCATGAACGGCATCGACGGACGGCCCGGCAACCTGTCGGGCATCGAGTACTTGCGCAAGGTGATGACGGGAGAGCTGCCGCTGCCGGCGATGTGCGAGACGGTGCCCATGCGCTTCACCCATGCCGGCGACGGCGTGGTGCGCCTCACCGCCCATGCCGAGGCGCGTCACGGCAATACCCTCGGCGGCATCCACGGCGGCTTCGCCGCCACCGTCATCGACACCGTGACCGGCTGCGCGGTGCACAGCAAGATGGCGCCGGGGGAGTCCTACACGACGATCTCGATGGAGCTGAAGCTGGTGCGACCGGTGCCCGTGGACGAGACCCTGTACGCCGAGGGACGGCTGGTGAACATCTCGCGCCGCCTCGCCATCGCCGAGGGCGAGATCCGCAACGGCGAGGGCAAGCTGCTCGCCCATGGCAGCACCACCTGCATGGTGTTCAGGGAATGATCCCGGTTCAACACGCCGCCGTGGAGCGCCCGTGAACGTCATCGAAGCCCTGGCGAGCCGCTACTCGGCCCGCGCCTTCCTGCCGCGCCCGGTGGCGCGCCAGACCGTCGAGCGCATCCTCGAGGTAGCGAGCCGCGCGCCGTCCGGCGCCAACACCCAGCCTTGGCAGGTGGCGGTGGCGAGCGGCGATTCCCTTGCCCGGCTGCTGGCCGCCATCGAACAAGCCTACCGCGACGGCGAAGCGCAGGCCATGGACTACCGCTACTACCCGAGCCGCTGGGAGGAGCCGTTCAAGGGTCGCCGGGTCGAGTGCGGGATGCTGCTGTACGGCGCACTCGGCATCGACCGCGAGGACCGCGAGAGGCGCCGCGAGCAATGGATCGCCAACTACCGCGCCTTCGGCGCCCCGACGGTGATTTTCTTCCTCATGCGACGCGGCCTCGAGAGCGGCTCGTACATGGACATGGGCATGTTCATCCAGTCGGTCATGCTGGCCGCGCGCGGAGAGGGGCTCGCCACTTGTCCCCAGGCGGCGCTGGCGGAGTACCCCGGCATCGTGCGAGAGGCGCTCGGCTTCGACGACGATCACTTGGTGCTGTGCGGCGTCGCGATCGGCCACGAGGACCCGGATGCGCCGGTGAACGGGTATCGCACGCCGCGCGCGCCGGTGTCGGGGTTCGCGCGGTTTCTGGATTGAGGCGGGCGGGACACCGTGGTGAACCCTACGGTTCGGCTCGTCCGTTCAACCTTTTCCACTGCCTGAGGCGATCAGGCATACTTGCATCACCGATGCGAACCGACCCACGCAGGAACTAAAGAGCGATCATGAGCAATGGTACCGTGACCCCGGGGGGCGACTGGCAGCGACCCGCACCGCTGGCGCCGGGCGAGTTGTACCAGCCCTGCGATCCGGCGAACCTGGATTTCTCCACCACCGACGAACTCGAGCCGCTGGATACCCGCCACCTGCAGGAGCGTGCCGTCGAGGCGCTCGAGTTCGGCCGCGAGATCGATCACCCCGGCTACAACGTCTTCCTGCTCGGCTCCACCGGTGTCGGCAAACGAGGGCTGCTCACCGACCTCCTCGGCGACGACGCCGCGCCGCGTGGGGAGATTTCGGATTGGTGCTACGTCAACAACTTCGACGAGCCGCATCGGCCGATCGTGCTGCGCCTGCCGCCCGGGCGCGGCTGCGAGCTGCGCGCCGACATGAAGCACTGCGTCGAGGACCTGCTCGGTGCCATCCCGGCGGCCTTCCAGAGCGACGAATACCAGGCCCGCGTGCAGGAACTGCGCGAGGAGTTGTCGGAGCGCGAGCAGACCGCCTTTCAGGAGCTGGGTCAGAAGGCGGCCGAGAAGAACGTAGCCCTGCTGCAGACCCCGTCGGGCTACACGCTCGCGCCGATGAAGGACGGCAAGGTGATATCGCCGGACGACTTCGAGGCCATGCCCGAGGAGGAGCGCGAGGGGGTGGTCAAGGCCATCGAGGAGCTGCGCGAGGACCTGAAGGGCATCATCCGCCAGGTGCCGGCATGGGCCAAGGACAGCCGCGAGAAGTTCCGCAACCTCAACCGCGAGATCAGCCGGCTGGCCATCGACCAGCCGTTTGCGGACCTTGCGCAACGCCATGCCGATCTGCCCGAGGTGCTGAAGTACGTCGAGGCGGTCAAGGCCCACGTCATCGAGAACGTCGACGCGTTTCGCCAGGAGGACAACGAATCCTCGGTGCCGGGGAACGTAAAGAACCGCGTGTCCGAGTTCCCGATGTACTCGGTCAACGTGCTGGTCGACAATGCCGGTGTCGGGGCGGCGCCGGTGGTGCACGAGAACAACCCCACCTACGTCAACCTCATCGGGCGCGTCGAGCACGTGGCGCGGATGGGAACGCTGTCCACCGATTTCACGCTCATCAAGTCCGGTGCCTTTCACCGTGCCAACGGCGGTTACCTCGTGCTCGACGCAGGCAAGGTCCTGACCAGCCCGTACGCCTGGGAGACCCTCAAGCGCGTCGTGCGTTCGCGCGAGGTGCGCATGGAGTCCGTCGAGCGCATGTTCAGTTTCGTCAGCACGGTGCAGCTGGAGCCCGAGCCCATCCCCCTGGACGTGAAGGTGGTGCTCACCGGCGACCGCAATCTGTACTACCTGCTCAAGCAGTACGACCCGGAGTTCGGGCAGTTGTTCAAGGTGGCGGCCGACATGTCCGAGGACATTCACCGCACCGGCGAGAACACGGCGCTGTTCGCGCGCCTGGTGCGCACCATGCAGCTCAATCACGCTCTGAAGGCATTCGAGCGCGGCGCCGTGGCCCGGGTCATCGAGCACTGCGCGCGGGCGATCGGCGACAACCGCAAGCTTTCCCTGCACATGGGCTCGCTTTCCGATCTCATGTTCGAGAGCGACCACTACGCCGGCGAGCGCGGCGCAAAGGCGGTTGCCGCCGCTGACGTGCAGAAGGCGGTGGACGCGGGCATCCGACGCCTGGACCAGTTCCGCGAGCGCGCCCACGAGAGCATCCTGCGCAACATCCAGCTGGTCGACACCGAGGGCAGCGCGATCGGCCAGGTCAACGGGCTGGCCGTGTACCAGCTCGGCGACTACGCCTTCGGCCGCCCTTCGCGCATCACCGCGACGGCGCGCCTTGGCAGCGGCGGGGTGCTCGACATCGAGCGCGAGGTCAAGCTCGGCGGGCGCATCCACTCCAAGGCGGTGATGATCATCTCCTCGTTCCTCGCCAACCGCTACGCCCGCAGCCGTCCGCTGCCGCTCGCGGCGAGCCTGGTGTTCGAACAGTCCTACGGCGGCGTCGAGGGCGACAGCGCCTCGGTGGCCGAACTCGCCGCGCTGCTGTCGGCGCTGGCCGCGATCCCGGTTCGCCAGGACCTTGCCGTGACCGGCTCCATCAACCAGCACGGCACCGTGCAGGCCATCGGCGGCGCCAACGAGAAGATCGAGGGCTTTTTCGACATCTGCCGGGCGCGCGGCCTGACCGGGAAGCAGGGAGTCGTCATCCCCCGCTCGAACGTGGAACACCTGATGCTGCGCCATGACGTGGTGGCGGCTGTCGAAGCCGGGAACTTTCACGTCTACGCCGTCGACCACGTCGACGAGGCGCTGGGCCTGTTGATGGATGCCGACCCCGGCGTGGCCGATGACCAGGGCGAGTTCCCGCCTGAGTCGATCAACGGCCGCGTGGCCGCGCGCGTCGCCGAGCTGGTGACGCTCGGGCGCAAGTTCAGTGCGGACAAGGGCGACGGCGACGCAGGCAACGGAGCACACGGCGCCGGCAATGGCGACCAGGACGGCAACGGCGAGGGCGACGAGGGCGGCGACGGTGGAGGCGAAGACGGTGGCTGAGCCGAGGACGCGCCAGATCCTCGTCCCCATCGACGTCATGGGCGTCGACCGCGCCACCCTCATGGCGCTGGTGGCCATGGCCGAGCGTCTCGAGGCGGGACTGGTCGGCCTGTTCCTCGAGGACCCGGTGCTGAGCCGGGCGGCGGCGCTGCCCATCGTGCGCGAGATCTCCCGCAGCGGCGCCGGCGAGCGCGACATCACCGCCGAGGCGTTGCGACGTCATGCCAGCCGTCTCGCTCGCACCGTCCAGCAGCAGCTCGCCGAATTGACGGCGGGGCGGCGGGTCACCTGGCGCTTCGATTACGTCGCCGATGCCGGCTCGCGAGGCGCCGCGGCGCTCAGGGTCGACACCGGCGACGTCTACCTGCCCGCGCGCGAGGGCTGTGCGCGCATGGAGGCACCCGCGGCCACGCTCCAGTTCCGGCGCGTGCGCATCATCTACCGCGACGGCGAGGACTCTGCGCGGGCCATGGAGATCGTCCACCGACTGGCCCGGAACGGTCACACCCGGGAGCTGTTCGTGGTCACCGACCGCCCGCTGCCGGCGGCCCTGGCCCAAGCGCTCAAGGCCCACGGCGTGCGCGTGCACGTCGAGCTGCACGGAGACGCGATCTCGCAGTACCTGCACGCGGTGCTGGCCCGTCCTTCCTGCGACCTCGTCCTGATCCCGCGCTCGCTGTTCGGCGCCACGCCCGACGCCGCCATCGAGGCAGCGCTCAACCGCGTCAGCCGGCCGGTACTGCTGGTTTCGGCGTAGCCCTCCCGATGGAATTCCTGCGCACAGTGCCCATCCAGTGTGCCTGCTGCGGCGAGACCATCGACGTCCTCGTCGACTGCACCGTTCCCGAACAGGAATACGTCGAGGACTGCCAGGTCTGCTGCCAACCCCTGGTCCTGACCGTGTACGTCGATGCCGAGGGCTCGCCCTCGGTGTCCGTGAGGCCGGAAAACGACTGATTCATGGCTGAAAAGCACAATTTTCGGGCCTGAATCTGCAAGTTTTTCCTCTGCCGCGCCGCCTTGGGTCGGTGCCCGTAACTTGCTAGAATCGCTCGCCCCATCCTGAAAACACCGCCGACCGATGTCCGACCAGCGCAAGGCCGTCGCCCTGATCTCGGGCGGCCTCGATTCCATGCTCGCGGCGCGCGTCGTCATGGACCAGGGTGTCCACGTCGAGGGCATCAATTTCTTCACCGGCTTCTGCGTCGAGGGCCACACCCACGCCATCCGCAACCGCGACCGGCGCAAGGAGAAGCGCAACAACGCCCTGTGGGTGGCCGAGCAGCTCGGCATCCGGCTGCACATCATCGACATCATCGAGGAGTACAAGGACGTCGTCATCAACCCGAAGCACGGCTACGGCGCCAACATGAACCCGTGCCTGGACTGCAAGAGCTTCATGGTGAAGAAGGCCTACGAGTGGATGCGCTCGCGCGACTTCGACTTCATCATCACCGGGGAAGTCATTGGTCAGCGGCCCAAGTCCCAGCGCGCCTTCACTTTCCCCATCGTCGCGCGCGAATCCGGCGCCGGCGACCGGCTCCTTCGGCCCCTTTGCGCGCGCCACAGCCCGCCGACGCTGCCCGAGCGCGAGGGCTGGGTGGACCGCGAGGCGCTGCCCGACTTCACCGGCAGGAGCCGCAAGCCGCAGATCGCGCTGGCAAAGGAGCTCGGCTTCACCGAGTGGTCCCAGCCCGCCGGCGGCTGCTGTTTCCTCACCGACGCCAACTACTCGCGCAAGCTGGCCGACCTTTGGGAGCACCGCGGCAGCAAGGACTACGAGCTCGACGACATCATGCTGCTCAAGGTCGGCCGCCACATCCGCCCGCGCCCCCATTTCAAGATCATCGTCTCGCGCGACGAAGGCGAGGGCCGCTACCTGGAGGGCTACCGTCGCCGCTTCGACCATCTCGTCATGCGCTCGCATCAGGGGCCGCTGACGCTGATCGAGAGCGCGGCCGGCCCCGAGGACGTGAAGCTCGCCGCAAGCATCGCCGCCCGCTACGGGCAGGGCCGCGACGCCGACGAGGTCGAGTTCGACTTCGTCACCACGGACGGCGCGAGCCGCGACGTGCGCGTGGCGCCGATGCCGCCCGACGACGTCGAGTCGGCATGGCTGTTGTGACGCCATGAGCGCCGGGATCGACGTCGACATCGAGGTCGACGCCCGCAACCTGCTCTGCCCCATGCCCGTCATCCGCTGCCAGGGCGCCGCCGACGGCAAGCCTCCCGGCACCCGGATCCGCGTCATCGCCACCGACCCCGGCGCCCTGAGCGACATTCCCGCCTGGAGCCGCGTCAACGGCCACACCGTGATCGAGGCCCGCGACGAGGGCGACCTTATCGTGGTGGTGGTGGAGGTGGGGGAGAGCGCGACGTAGCTCGTAGGGTGCGTTTTGGCGCACTTGATATTGCGCGATCCGATCAGCACGACGCGTGCGCTAAAGCGCACCTTACGAGTCGCAGTCCTGCACAGAGATGGTGCGCGTTGGGTTTGTCTGCCCTATACTGGGGCAACGCGAGGCACAACGATCGCCCAACCCATTGATTTCTCGTGCACTGAAAGTTGGCACGGCGCTTGCTCCATCGATTTGCGCAAGTTCAATGCGCGCCCCGCCCGCGCCGCGGAGCGAGTGCCGTATCCAGTCACACCGACCCAAGCCGAGGACCGTAAGACGATGTCAGCTGCCGACGTGCTCAAGACGATCAAAGACAACGACGTGAAGTTCGTCGATTTCCGATTCACCGACACCAAGGGCAAGGAGCAGCACGTGTCGATACCCGCCCAGACCCTGTGCGAGGACGACTTCGAAGACGGCAAGATGTTCGACGGCTCGTCGATCGCCGGATGGAAGGGGATCAACGAATCCGACATGATCCTGATGCCGGATGCCGCGAGCGCCGTGATGGACCCGTTCATGCAGGACAAGACCCTGCTGCTTCGCTGCGACATCATCGAACCGGCCACCATGCAGGGCTACGACCGCGATCCGCGCTCCATCGCCAAGCGGGCCGAGGCCTATCTGCGCTCCACCGGCGTCGCCGACGAGGCCTACTTCGGCCCCGAGCCCGAGTTCTTCGTGTTCGACTCGGTGCGCTGGGGCGACGAGATGGGGCGCGTGTTCTACGAGGTCGAGTCCAACGAGGCCTCCTGGAACACCAACAAGGAATACGCCGAGGGCAACATCGGCCACCGGCCCAAGGTCAAGGGCGGCTACTTCCCGGTGCCGCCGGTCGACTCCTTGCAGGACGTGCGCTCGGCCATGGTGCTGGCCTGCCAGGACATGGGTCTTGCCGCGGAGGTGCACCACCACGAGGTCGGCACCGCCGGCCAGTGCGAGATCGGCATCAAGTTCAACACCCTGGTGCGCAAGGCCGACGAGCTGCAGATCTTCAAGTACTGCGTGCACAACGTCGCTCACGTGCACGGCATGACCGCCACCTTCATGCCCAAGCCGCTGGTCGGCGACAACGGCAGCGGCATGCACGTGCACCAGTCGCTGTTCAAGGGCGGCAACAACCTGTTCGCCGGCGACGAGTACGGCGGCCTGTCGGAGACCGCGCTGTACTACCTCGGCGGCATCTTCAAACACTCCCGGGCGATCAACGCCTTCACCAACTCCACCACCAACAGCTACAAGCGCCTGGTGCCGGGGTTCGAGGCGCCGGTGCTGCTGGCCTACTCGGCGCGCAACCGCTCGGCGTCGTGCCGCATCCCGTACGTGTCGAATCCCAAGGCGCGTCGCGTAGAGGTGCGCTTCCCGGACGGCGCCGGCAACCCGTACCTGACCTTCGTGGCGCTGATGATGGCGGGCCTGGACGGCATCCAGAACAAGATCCACCCGGGCGAGGCGATGGACAAGGATCTCTACGACCTGCCGCCGGAAGAGGAGAAGGCCATACCGACCGTGGCCCATTCCCTCGAGATGGCGCTGGCAGCCCTCGACGCCGACCGCGAGTTCCTGAAGGCCGGCGGGGTGCTGACCGACGACACCATCGACGCCTACATCGATCTCAAGATGGGCGAGGTGAACCGCTTCCGCATGGCCACCCATCCCTGCGAGTTCGACATGTACTACAGCGTCTGACGCCCGCGGCGCCCCGGGAAACCGGGGCGCCGGACATTTCACCCGATGTGCACCACCGTGGTGCAAGATGACCGGATCCGGATGTTCGATTCGAGCTATCTCATCAGGGCGCAGAACACCGCCATCGTGGTGCTCGGCGCCGACCGCCGCGTGCAGCAGCTCAATCCTGCCGCCGAGGACCTGCTCGACATCAGCATCCGGCGCGCCCGCGGGCGCGAGGTCGAGGCGGTCGTCGGCGACTACCCGCCGCTCGAGGCCGTGCTCGACAAGGCCGTCGCCGAGGCGCAGACCTATTCCCTGCGCGAAATGCCCCTGCGCGATCGTGCCGACGGCGACCCGGTGCTGGTCGACTGCACCGTCACTCCGCTCCTGGACGGCGGCGACGCCGGCCTGCTGCTCGAGCTGTGGCGGGTCGACAGCCTCGTGAAGCTGGCCCGCGACTCGTGGCTGGCCGAGCGCCAGGCGGCCACCCGCAGCATGCTGCGCGGCCTCGCCCACGAGATCAAGAACCCGCTCGGCGGCCTTCGCGGCGCCGCCCAGCTGCTCGACCGCGAACTGCCGCCGGGGGAACTGCGCGAGTACACCCGCATCATCACCCACGAGGCGGATCGCCTCGCCAAGCTGGTGGACCGCATGACCGCGCCCTACCAGAACATCCGCCGCGAGCGCGTCAACCTGCACGAGGTGCTGCAGCACGTCTACCGGCTGGTGCAGGCCGAGGTCGGCGGCGGCGTCACGATCCACCGCGACTACGACCCGAGCCTGCCCGAGATCGTCGGCGAGCGCGACGGGTTGACCCAGGTGTTCCTCAACATCGTTCGCAACGCGGCCCAGGCCATCGGCCACAAGGGGCGAATCACGCTTCGCACCCGAATCGCGCGGCGCCAGTCGGTGGGCGGCGTCATGTACCGGCAGGTGATCAGGGTGGAGATCCACGACGACGGCCCCGGCGTGCCCGAGGAGCTGCGCGAGAACATGTTCTATCCTTTGGTCACCGGCCGGGCGGACGGCACCGGCCTGGGTCTCGCACTCGCCCAGGAGATCGTTGGTCGTCACAAGGGTCGCATCGATTGCAGGAGCGAGCCCGGCAACACCACCTTCACCGTGATGCTGCCGATCGAGCAGGGCCATGACTGACGCCGCCCGCAACGTCTGGATCATCGACGACGACAGCTCCATCCGCTGGGTGCTGGGGCGCGCGTTGTCGAAGGAGTCGCTCACCATCGAGAGCTTCGAGAACGCGGACGACGCGCTTGCGCGGCTCGGCGGCGGCGAGGATCCGGACGTCATCGTCACCGACATCCGCATGCCCGGCACCAGCGGCCTGGAACTGCTCGAGCGCCTGCATCACGAGGTGCCGGACATGCCGGTGATCCTGATGACCGCGCACAGCGGCCTCGACAGCGCGGTGGCCGCCTACCAGGGCGGCGCCTTCGAATACCTGCCCAAACCCTTCGACATCGACGAGGCCGTGGCACTGGTGCGCAAGGCCCTCGAGCACGCGCGCCGGCACGCGCCGCCCGACGACGTGGACGCCGGCAGCCTCGGTGCCGGTATCCTCGGCGAGGCGCCGTCAATGCAGGAGGTGTTTCGCATCATCGGGCGCCTGTCGCGCTCCGACATGAGCGTTCTGATCCGCGGCGAATCGGGCACCGGCAAGGAACTCGTGGCGCGCGCCCTGTATCGCACCGGCAGCCGCCGCGACAAGCCGTTCGTCGCCATCAACACCGCCGCCATTCCGGCCGAGCTGCTCGAGTCGGAACTCTTCGGCCACGAGAAGGGTGCCTTCACCGGCGCGCAGAACCGCCGCGTCGGCCGCTTCGAGCAGGCCGACGGCGGCACGCTGTTCCTCGACGAGATCGGCGAC
>CBFGVH010000020.1:0-33890 GCA_965652415.1 uncultured Gammaproteobacteria bacterium
CGGGTCACGTTCTCGACACGAGCAACAGCGACAACACGGTCAGCGGCACGGGTCACGTTCTCGATACGGATAACAGCGACAATGTAATCAGTGGCAACGGCCACGAGCTTGATACAGACAATGACGGTAACGCGGTAAGCGGTGCTGGTCATCAGCTTGGTATCAATAATGACTACAACACGGTCGGGGGCAATGATCATGTGCTCGGCACCAATAACGACAATAACAGCATATCCGGCTCGAGCAACGAACTGACCTATAACGCCGACAACAACATTGTTGGCGGTAGCGACAATTTCGTCGGAGACGACGGGAGCGACAATTCCGTTTCCGGCGCCGGAAACACCCTTGAGGACTCGAACTACGCCAACATAGTTGGCGGTTACGGAAACTTGCTTGAAGACCAGGCCGATCGCAATATCGTCGGGGGTAGCGACAATGCTATCGGCTTCGGCGCCGACGATAACGTCGTTGGCGGATACAATAATCAATTGGGAAGTTTTGCTGATCGAAATCTGGTCACCGGCGAGGACAATTCGCTCGGCCTCGACGCAGATGACAATGCTGTCAGCGGCAATGACAACATCATCGGGAACGACTCCGACGACAACGTCGTCGGCGGCGACGAAAATCGGATCTGGAACGATTCCGACGCCAATCTCGTGACCGGCCATTACAACGTCATTGGCAACGATGCCGAGAACAATGTCGTTGGCGGCAACGACAATTTCGTCGGCGACGACGGCAACGACAACGCGCTGTTCGGCTCCAACAACACGCTCGAAGGCGAGAACAGTTTCAACATGGTCGCCGGCGATTACAACCGGCTGGGGCAGGACAGCGACTCCAACATCGTCGGCGGCTCGAGTAACGATCTCGGCGACGAAACCAACGACAACATCGTCAGCGGCGACAACAACATTCTCGGCTTCGACGCAGACGACAACGCCGTCAGCGGCAGCGACAACGAGCTCGGTCAGGATGCCGACGACAATATCGTGGGCGGTACCGGGAACTACGTCGGCGATTTCTCCGCCAACAACGTCATTGGCGGCAACGACAACCGGATCGGCGAGGAGAGCTACAACAATGCATTGTTCGGCCAGGGTAACTTCCTCGAGTACAACAATGAGAACAACCTGGTTACCGGCGAGACCAATACTCTCGGGTACGACTCCGACCGAAATCTCGTTTCCGGATCACGCAACTGGCTCGGCAACCAGTCGGACGACAACGCGGTCAGCGGTAGCGACAACACGCTCGGTCGGGACACCGACGACAACATCGTCGGCGGCGACGGCAACCGGCTCGGCCGCTACTCCGACGCCAACCTGCTGACCGGTCATTACAACTACATTGGCAACGAGTCGGCAAACAACGCGGTTGCGGGCAACGAGAATTTCGTCGGCAACTACAGCTACGACAACAACGTTTCCGGCAAGAACAACACCCTGGCGGGCTACAACGACAGCAACGTCGTCGGCGGCACCGGCAACATGCTGGGCAACAACGCTGACAACAACATGGTAGGCGGCGACGGCAACTATGTCGGCAACAACGCCAGCAACAACTCGGTAGTTGGCAACCAGAACTTCGCCGGAAACTTCAGCGACAACAACGACATCAGCGGAACGAACAACACGCTGAACCTCAACAACGACAACAACATCGTCAGTGGCGACGGCAACTACGTTGGAAACAACAACGCCAACAACATCATCAGTGGCGAACTGAATACCCTGGGGACGAACAACCAGAACAACATCGTCACCGGCGACCCCAACGTTCTTTATTCCAACAACAACAACAACGCAGTCAGCGGCGATTCGAACACCCTGTGGGACTCCAACGACAACAACATCGTCGGCGGTAATTTCAACTACCTCGGTAACGAGAACGACAACAACGCGGTAAGCGGTTCGAACAACACGCTGACAGTCAACGCCGACAACAACGTGGTCGGCGGCAACGACAACTACGTCGGTAACGACGGCTTTGGCAACGCGGTGTTCGGCAACGACAACACGCTGTACCAGGACAACACCTCGAACCTGGTGGCGGGCGACGGCAACTGGCTGAGCAACTACGCGGACCTGAACGACGTCAGCGGTTCGGACAACACGCTCGGTGTGAACGCCGACAACAACGCGGTGGCGGGCAATGCCAACTACGTTGGCAACGACGGCTTTGGCAACGCGGTGTTCGGCAACGACAACACGCTGTACCAGAACAACAGCTCGAACCTGGTGGCGGGCGACGGCAACTGGCTGAGCAACGACGCGGACCTGAACGACGTCAGCGGTTCGGACAACACGCTCGGTGTGAACGCCGACAACAACGCGGTGGCGGGCAATGCCAACTACGTTGGCAACGACGGCTTTGGCAACGCGGTGTTCGGCAACGACAACACGCTGTACCAGAACAACACCTCGAACCTGGTGGCGGGCGACGGCAACCTTTTGGGTAACAATTCCAGCTGGAACCTCGTTACCGGGTTCTCCAATCTGCTCGGTAACGACTCGAACGGGAACGCCGTGAGCGGCACGGAGAACTTCCTCGCGAATCTTACCGACGACAACGCGGTCAGTGGCTCGAACAACTCGCTTGGTCTGAATGCCGACAGCAACGTGGTCGGCGGCAACGACAACTACGTCGGTAACGACGGTTTCGCCAACGCCGTTTTCGGCAACGACAACACCCTGAGCCAGAATAACGACGGCAACCTGGTCAGCGGCGACGGCAACCTGCTCGGCAACGAGGCGGACTACAATGCCGTGAGTGGCGTCGACAACGTGCTGCGTGAGGATGCCGACTACAACGCGGTCAGCGGCATGAACAACTTGGTCGGGAACAATGCCGACAAGAACGTTGTAGGCGGCAATGCCAACTACGTCGGTAACAACGGCTACGCCAACGCGGTGTTCGGCAACAACAACGCCCTCTTGTACCAGAACTACAACAACTTCGTCAGCGGCGAGGGCAACCAGTTGGGTGCCAATGCGGATCAGAACATCGTCGGCGGTCGCAACAACGTATTGGGCGAGGAAGCCGACAACAATGCCGTCACCGGCCTGAACAACGACATCGGCATCAATGCAGATCACAATGTCGTCGGCGGTCAGGGTAACCAGGTGGGCAATGAATCCAATCGCAATCTCGTGACGGGACAGCAGAACGTCGTCGGGAATTACGCCAACTCCAATGCCGTCAGCGGTCGACAGAACACGGTTTCCGATTTCAGCGACTACAACGCCGTCAGTGGGCGAAATAACGTGGTTGGAATCGATTCCGATTTCAATATAGTTGGTGGCCAGGGCAACAATGTCGGCAATAATTCGAATCGCAACCTTGTGACGGGTCGGCAGAATACGGTCGGCAACTTGTCGGATTACAATGCCGTGAGCGGTCGCCGAAACACGATAGCAGACAACTCGGACGGAAACGTCGTTGGCGGGTTCTACAACGAACTTGGGATGTATTCGTACGGCAATGCCGTTACCGGTTCGACGAACGTGCTGGCGGACTTTACGGATTTCAACGCCGTCAGCGGCATGAACAACGTGCTCGGGAACAACGCCGACAAGAACGTGGTGGGTGGTAACGCCAACTACGTCGGCAACAACGGCTACGCCAACGCGGTGTTCGGTAACAACAACACCCTGGCGGAGAACAACATCGGCAATGTCGTCGGCGGCTACGGCAACCTGCTCGGCAACAACGCCGATTTCAACGACGTGACCGGTCTTGGCAACGTGGTCGGCAACAATGCCGATCGCAACGCCGTGAGCGGGCGTGAAAACTTCATTGCCGACCAGTCGGACGACAACCAGGTCAGCGGCCGTTTCAACACGCTCGGCTACGAGTCGGACAACAACGCCGTGAGCGGTCGCAACAACCTGCTTGGCGACCGGGCGGACAATAACGATGTCAGCGGTGCGCGGAACACCCTCGGCTACCAGGCGGACAACAACATCGTCGGCGGCCGGTTCAACACGGTGGGCGAGAATTCGGACACGAACGTCGTCGGTGGTCGTTTCAACACCCTCGGCTACCAGTCGGACAACAACATCGTCGGCGGCCGAGACAACACGCTGGCAGACCGGGCCGACAACAATGCCGTCAGCGGCCGGTTCAACGAACTTGGCTACCAGGCGGATCACAACATCGTCGGCGGCCGCAACAACGTTCTCGGCAACGACACCGACGAGAACCTCGTGGGCGGACGGGCGAATCAAGTTGGCGATTTCAGCGACCGCAACTTCGTCGCCGGCGACTTCAATACGCTCGGCAACAATTCGCGGTCGAACAGCATCACCGGCTACGGCAACACGGTCGGCAGCTACACCAGCTTCAGCGGTGTGGCCGGACGCGACAATGTACTCGCCGGATCCAACCTGGACGTCTTCGTGCAAGGCTACGGCAACTACGTGTCGCCCGGACTTCAGGACGTGCAGCTGCTCGGCAGCCACAATTTCGCGGGCGGAAGCGACAGTCAGGTGTTCGTGCTTGGCTCGTACAACACCGTCACGCGCCCCACCAACATCGTCGGCGGCGTCGGCAACGTGGTCACGGACGGTTCACGCAACGTCGTGTTCGGCTTCGGGGCCCGGGCCATTGGTGACGATAATATCGCCATCGGCACCGGCGCAACGGCAGATCTCGGCAATGCCATCGCCATCGGCAAGAACGCGACCGCGTCTGGACCGGGCGACGTGGCGATCGGCTCGGGAGCGACCGTGGGCGCGGACCATTCCGTGGCGATAGGCGAGGGCGCATTCGTATCCGAGAATGCCCCGAACTCCGTGGCGATCGGGGCCGGAGCTTCGGCCAATGCGCCAAACTCGGTAGCCCTGGGTGCGGGCTCTTACACCAACCAGCCGAACACCGTCTCGGTCGGTGCGCCGGGAGCGGAACGCCGTATAGTCAACGTGGATGACGGCATTCAACCATTCGACGCCGTCAACGTTCGTCAGCTGGCCGCGGTGCAGGCGGGTGTCAGCAGGAACGCGTCCAACATCGCCCGCAACCGCCGCGATATCGACCGCAACACGGTCAATATTGCGCGCAATCGCCTCGACATCGACGAGAACAGGTCGCGCATCATCGGCCTGGAAGGAGCATTGAACGATCTGCGCGAAGAATCTCGCGGCGGCATCGCCGGCGTCGCGGCTCTGGGCGCGGTCGAGATCCCGCAGCTGCGGGCCGGTACCCACGGTCTCGGGGTCGGCGTGGGCGCCTTCAAGGACGAACAGGCGGTGGCGCTCAAGTACGCGTACCGGATGCGCAGCGGCAGAACCCATCTGACAATGGGCGTGGGATCGAGCGGAGACGACGAAGTCTACCAGGTCGGCATCAGCGGGGTGTTTGGCGCCAACAAGGTGTCGGTGACTGAATAGCGGTATTCTCTGAAAACAGGACGCGCGCCGTCCAGATGGACGGCGCGCGCTGTCGGTACCGCGCGGTCGGTCAGTTTCGCGGCATGATCACCATGTCGATAACGTTAATGACGCCGTTGCTGGCCTCGATGTCGGTCTGCACGACGGTCGCCTCGTTCACCTTCACGCCCCCGGTCGTGGAGATGGCAATCTCGCTCCCCTCCACGGTGGCTGCGGATTCAAGATTGACGACGTCGGCCGCCATCACCTTGCCCGGTACCACGTGGTAGGTCAGCACCCGCGTCAGGGCTTCCTTGTCGGCCAGCAGAGCCTCGAGGTCGGCGGCCGGGATCCTGGCGAAGGCTTCGTCCGTGGGAGCGAAGACGGTGAACGGGCCCTCGCCCTTGAGGGTGTCCACGAGGTCGGCGGCCTGTACCGCGGTGACGAGCGTGCCGAAATTGCCGGCGGCCACGGCGGTGTCGACGATGTCTTTCTTGCCGTGCTCCCCGGCGTGGGCGAGCGGCATCACCGCGACGGCGGCCAGCACGACCAGCGACTTGCGAATGTTTCTCATGGCGTAACTCCGATGGGTTGATTGGAGCCGCCAGTCTGTGCGAGCACGCGTGAATCGCCGGTGGGGCGCTCGTGAAATGGCCGTGAAGTGGATGACGAATCCGTAACCCGAGCGATGCCGTGAGCGGCCGCGAGGTCGCGGCGGGTCTACGTCCCGCGCTCCTCCCGCCACATGCCGAGCTTGATCTGCGCGACCCGATCGGAGAAGCTGAACACGACGGCGTCTTCGGATGCTTCGTGGGAGATCCATTTCCAGCTCGGCGCCACGAAGATGTCCTTCGGACCCCATTCGAGTTCGACTCCGTCCACGTTGCTGCGGCCGCGGCCTTCGACCACCGCGAATACCGTGGCGTCGGTGCCGCGCCAGGGGGTCGTTGAAAAGTCCGCCGGCAGGAGCTGCATGAAGGTGGCGATGGTCGGCATGGCGAACCCGCCGTCGTTCGGATTGACGTAGCGCATCTTCAGTCCGTGACACGGATCCCATTCGTCCTGCCGCCGCATCGTCTCGAGCGCTTCGCGGGTACGTGAATAGGGGTAGTTGAATACCGGTGAAACGGGTGAGCGCGAATGGTAGTCCACCGGCAGCATGTTGGCGCCGTAGCGGGCGAGGGAGTCGCCGCTTTGCCGCGACACCGGCTGCTCCTCGTCGGGATGACGTTCGGCGAACGAGGCATCGAAAAACGACAGGAGCGGTATGTCGAGGCCGTCGAGCCAGATCATCGGCTTGTCGGTCTCGTTACCGTGGTCGTGGAAGGTCCACGGGGGGGTGATGACGAAGTCGCCGACCTCCATCCGGGTCCGCTCGCCGTCGACCGAAGTGTGGCCTCCCGATCCTTCCAGCACGAACCGCAACGCCGACTGGCTGTGGCGGTGGGCGGGCGCCACCTCGCCGGGCAGAACGAGCTGCAGCCCCGCGTAGAGCGACGTGGTGATACGACTTTGTCCGCGCAGGCCCGGGTTCTCGAGAATCAGCACCCGGCGTTCGGCCTCTCTCGCGGTGATCAACTCGCCGGCTTCCATCAGGTACTCGCGGGCGAGGTCGTAGCGCCACAGGCAGGGCGAACAGCCGCTCTTCGGCTCCGGGGTGATGATGGCTGACATCACCTCCCACAGCGGCGTGAAGTTGTCGCCCGAGATCCTGCCGTAGAAGGTGTCCCGGCCCTGCCGGTTTGTCGATGATGTTCGGGCCATGGTCACCCTCCGGGGACGTTGAGTCGGGACTGCACCGGGCTGTCGATTCCCGAGCCTCCGTACAGCCACGACAAGCGGAAATAGTACTCTTCCACGCTGCGACCCGACATGATGCTGTTGCGAAGGATCGCGGCGGCGCCGTCGGGGTGGTAGATGTATTCGCCGATCAGGCGGGATTCCAACTGCACACGAGTGGTTCGCGGCACGCGCTGGCGGCAATATGCTGCGAATGCCGATTCCACGTCGCCGCCGGCGGCCTCGAGATTGTGGCCGAGAGACACCGCGTCCTCCAGCGCCATGCAGGCGCCCTGGGCGAAGTACTGCAGCATCGGGTGCGCGGCGTCGCCGAGCAGGACCACGCGGTCCTCGTGCCAGTTGGCTATCGGTTCACGGTCGCACAAGACCCAGAGTTTCCAGTTGTCGCCGTGTTCGATGATCTGCCGCGCGCGCGGATGGATATGCTCGAAACCCTGGCGCACCTCGGACTTGTCGACCGGCTTTCCGGCCACGGCTTCCGGCGCGTCGTTGTGATATGTCACCACCAGGTTGAATACCTTCCAGCCCTTGAGCGGGTAGTGGACGATGTGACATCTCGGGCCTGCCCAAAGGGTCGCGGCGTTCCAGCGCAGGTCCTCGGGCATCTGCTGCGTGGGAATGACCGAACGGTAGGTCGTATGCCCGGACACCCGCGGCTCGCCGTCGGCCACCAGCTGTGCGCGCACGCTCGAACGCAGTCCGTCGGCCCCGATCAACGCCCTGCCGCGGACCGGATCGCGGTCGCGCACGAATACGGTCACTTCCGTCCCGTCCTGTTCGTAGCCGGTAACGCCGTGGCTGGTCCGGAACTCGACAAGATCGTTCGAACGGCAGGCGTCGAGCAGCACATCGTGCAGGTCTGCACGGTGGACCACGGCGTACGGGTTGCCGAAACGCTCCCGGAATGGCTCGTCGAGGGGGATATGGGTAATCTCCTCGCCGCTCACCGCGTCCATCAGCCGGAGCTTGTCGATGAAGACGGCCCGGGACCGGGCTTCGTCGCCGACCCCGAGATAGTCGAACGAATGAAACGCGTTGGGTGCGATCTGTATGCCGGCGCCGATCTCGCCGAGCTTCGCGGATTGCTCGAGAACGATGCTCGGATAGCCCTTCCTGGCCAGCGACAGGGCCGCCGCCAGCCCGCCGATGCCGCCGCCGGCGATCACGAAAGGTCTGTCGGGCATCTCGGTTCCTCGTGGAGTTCGATCGTTGTGTACAGGTTCTATCCTATCCAACTCCGCCCGTCGATTGAAGGCTGGGAACTGGTGTGGTCGGGTCCGTGCACGGGATCGCGCGGATTGCCCGGCGCGCTTGCACGGGAACAGTTCGAACTGCAGACTGCGGCCTTCGGCATTTTTAACTCCCGAGTCAGATGGCGACAATCGAATTCTTCGGGGCGGTCGGCGAAGTAACCGGCTCCTGCTACCTTCTGCGGACCGACCGCGCCGCGGTGTTGATCGAGTGCGGCATGGTACAGGGCGGCGACGACGAAGGCGCCCGCAATGCCCGGCCGTTCCCCTTCGACATCGACGAGATCGACGCGGTGGTGCTGTCCCACGCCCATATCGATCACAGCGGGCGGCTGCCGCTGCTGGTCAAGCGGGGCTACGCGGGCCCCGTGTACACGCACGAGGCCACCGCGGAATTGTGCGACATCATGCTCAGGGACGCCGCCTGGATCCAGGAGAAGGAGGCCGAGTGGGAGAACAGGCGCAGGGAGAAGAAGAACGGACCACCGGTCGAGCCGTTGTACTCGGTGGCCGATGCCGAGGCGGTATTGGGGTCTATCCGCGGCGTACCCTACGCAAGCGCCGTGGAAGTCGCCGACGGCGTCAGCGTGCGCCTGCACGATGCCGGCCATATCCTCGGATCCGCGATTCTCGAATTCGAGGTCAACGACGGCGACGGGGTCAGGCGGCTCGTGTTCAGCGGCGACCTCGGCCACCGCGGGGCACCGATTCTCAAGGACCCCGCGCAGCCGGCATCGGCGGACCTCGTGATGCTGGAGAGTACCTACGGCGACCGGCTGCATCGCTCGTGGTCGGCCACCTGGGAGGAACTCGGGCAGATCCTGTCCGATGCCCGGGCGGAGAAGGGCAACATCCTGATTCCCGCGTTCGCGGTAGGTCGCACCCAGGAGTTGTTGTACGTGTTTCGCCAGCATTTCGACGAGTGGGGCCTGGGCAATTGGCGGGTGTTTCTGGACAGTCCCATGGCCATTCGCGCCACCCGTGTCTACCAGGATCACTACCAGGTCTATGATAGTCACGCGCGTGCCTTGCACCGCGAGGCCGGGGCCCTGTTCGAACTCGACAACCTGCACATGTCGGAGACCACCGAGCAATCAATGGCGATCAACCAGATTTCCTCGGGGGCGATCGTCATCGCCGGCAGCGGGATGTGCACGGGCGGCCGGATTCGGCATCACCTGAAGAACAACATCTCCCGGCGCCAGTCGCATGTCGTGATCGTCGGGTTCCAGGCAGCGGGGACCACCGGCCGGGCGCTGGTGGACGGGGCGCGGAACATCGCCCTCATGGGCCGAAGCTACCCGGTTCGCGCGAAAGTTCACACGGTGGGCGGGCTCTCGGCGCACGCCGACCAGGACGGGCTCGTCGACTGGTATCGCGGTATCGCGGGTACTCCCAGGGTTGCGCTGGTCCACGGAGAGCCGGGCGCCGCCGACACCCTCCAGGCGCGCCTGGAGGGAGAGTTGAAGGCGCCGGTGATGCGGCCCCGAGTCGGCTCGCTGATCGAGATCTGATCAGGGATAGGGCTTAAAGATATTCCGCGAGCCGCATGCGGATGTCCTCGTCATCGAGGAGAGTGAATTCCTTGTGGATCTCGGCCTTGACGCATTTCGCCGCGGCACCCGTGAGGGACTTGCGCAGGTGCCCGAGGAAGCGCGGCGGCGCCACCAGCACCAGCTTGTCGAAATCGCCGCCGGTCCTGCCCTGTTCGACGCGCTGCGCGATTTCGGCGGCGAAGCGGATCGCGTCCTGCTCGGCCGGGTCCGTCTGCGTTTCCATGGCGTGCCGGCCGCCGCCGAAGCTGTCGAATGAGCGCCCGGGACGGTCGCTGATTCGTTCGGTATCCCTGAGACGGGACTCGCCGTGGATCAGTTGCTCGACATTGGTCAAAGGGCCCGACCGGCCGGAAGCGGCAAGAATCCGACCGCGGGTGGCGTCGGCGACGACGATCCAGGTGGTGTCCATCGAATCAATCTCCGCTCACAGTGAGAAGGGTTTCCGCGTACCGTCGCGCCGCGACAGCGGATGATCAACGGCTGCGCGAGGCCGCGCGGGCGTGTGCCGGGTGTGCGGCGATGAAGTGGGCAAGCACCGCCCGGTACTTCTCCATCGCGGCCGCGTCTCCTCGCTTCTTCGCGTCGGCAAGGTCGTCCACGATCATGCGGCGTATGCGCAGCGTCCCATCATCGGTCTGGACCAGGTAGCGTGCGAGTTCCGCGGCGTTGATCTCCGGCAGGTGTTCGTGACGCGCAATCGCGTCGATCTCATCCTCGGTCAAGCCGCACAGTTCGATGCAATCCTCGATGGTGAGCATGCCGGCAGGTATCCCGAATGATCATCTTCAAGCCGCAATTTGCCACGACCGGCCAGCGCGAGTCTTGATCCCGGTCACGATCGGCCCGTGCGTCGCCGGCGGTCAGACCAGTGATGCCTGGCCCGGCGTCCAGTGCAGCAGCACCTGCAGGATGTCGCCGAGGACGCCGGCCAGCGGGCGCGCGCGCTCCGGGTCCCAGGTGTTGTCGTCCGACTCCTCCATGTAGGCCGACTGGGCGAGCTCCATTTGCATGGCGTGGACATTGTCCGCCGGTCGCCCGTAATGACGCGTGATGAAGCCGCCGACGAAGCGGCCGTTGACGGCCGAGCTGTAACCCGAGCGTGCAAGGGCCTTCTCCACCCGCTGCTGAAGCTCCGGCGAGCAGCTCTTGCCGAAGTTTGTACCGAGATTGAGCACCGGCAGCGTGCCCTCGAAAAGGCGCGGCACGACCGAGCGAATCGAGTGGCAGTCGTACAGGACGGCGTAGCCGTGAATGCCGTGGACGCGCTTGATCTCGCGCGCCAGGGCGTCGTGATACGGCTGCCAGTACTGGCGGATCCGGCGTCCCGTCTCCTTGTCGTCCGGTTCGCTTCCGGGGTGGTAGATCGGCGTGCCGTCGAACAGGATCTCGGGGCACAGCCCGGTCGATGCCTGGCCGGGATACAGCGGCGTGTCGTCCGCAGGGCGGTTGAGGTCGACGACGTAACGGCTGTAGTTCGCCTGGAGGATGGTGCAGTCCAGTTCGTCGGCGAACTCGTAGAGCTTCGGGATGTGCCAGTCGGTGTCGGGCAGGGACGCGGCCGCGTCGGTCAAGCGGGACTCCAGGTGGGGCGGCAGGGCGATGCCCGAGTGCGGCATGCTCAGGATCAGCGGCGACAGCCCGCGGGTCAAGCGAAAGATGTCCATGCCAGGGTCGGTCTCCGGGTTTCGATTGGCTACGGCCGCGCCGGCACCGCGCGGCCCCGTGGCCAGTGTAAGGGTTCGATCGGGAAAAAAACATGACGGCCGGGTCATCGCCACGGCCCCGGACCGTACAAGCGATGCGCCGCCAGGACTGCATCGGTCGCGCGGCCGCGTCGGCGTCGGCCGCGCCAGGATGTGCTGGCTACTTCACCACCACGCAGGTACAGGGCGCCAGGTGACTCACCTTGTGCGATACGCTGCCCAGCAGAAGTCCCGACAGCTCGCCGAGGCCGCGGCTGCCGACGACGATCATGTCCGCGGGAAGGCTCTTCGCCGAGTCGATGATGCCGCGCGCCGGGTCGCCGGTGGTCACCTCGGTGGTCAGAGACGTCACGCCGCGGGCGCGGGCGAGGTCCGCAGCCGCCTCTACCACGGTCCGGCCGGCCCGGGTAAGGTCAGCCGGGCTGCCTCCGACCATCACCGAGGCGGCGCCGAGGGTCAGGACTTGATCGCTCACGGGCGGCTGGGTCACGTTCAGCAGGTGCAGGGACGCATCGTACTTCGAAGCCAGTTCGCAGGCGAACTCGAGGGCCTTCCTCGAATGCGCCGAGCCGTCCAGCGGCACTAAAATGGTCTTGATCATGCTACCTCCCGCGGAAGTGTCGTGGATATGCTGGCGACACCATAGCGTATCGGCACAACGGAAGCTTGACCTCGATCAGTGCGGGCGCGTCTAGCGGAACAGGCTGGTGCGGGCGCGTTCGCACAGCTGGTATACCACCGGGTGGCGGATCTTGCGTTCGGGCGAGATCGCGTAGAACTCCACGAAGGCGCCGCTCGCGGTCCCGACCTCGGTGACGCCGTACATCTTTCGAATGCGCGCCGCGCTGGCGGTGGATGCCGGGAACAGGCCCGCGCCCTCGCTACCGAACGCGTTGATGAGCGCGCTGTCGTCGATTTCGGCGATGATCTTCGGCACGATGCCCTGCCGCTCGAACCAGTCGTCGAGAACACGGCGCACGGCATTGCCGGTGGTCGGCACGAGGAACGGCGCCCCGTCGAGGCTCTTCGGGAATTGCGGGCGAAATTTCCTGGTCAGCGCCGGTGTTGCGAAAATCCGGATCTCGCTCTGGCCGAGGTGATGGTTCCATGCCTTGACGCCGCTGTTCGACGGCAGCGGAGCATCCGAGATGATCAGGTCGAGATGGTGCGTGGCGAGCGACCCGATCAGCCGCTCCAGCTGGTCCTCGATCAGCACCAGCCGCACGGCGTCGGGCTCCTCGGTGGCCGGTTGCAGGATGCGGTAGGCGACGAGCTTGGCCGTGGAGTCCGTAATGCCGACCGTGAGCATCGTCGCGTGACCGTGCTCGCCGCTTTTCAGCACCCGGTTCAACTCCAGGCCGGTCGTGAAGATGTCGTCGGCGTAGCGCATGACTACGCTGCCCATCTCCGAAAGCACGAGGCCGCGGCCGACGCGGTTGAACAGCGGCTCGCCGATGGACTGCTCGAGCTGCTTGATCTGGGCGCTGACCGTCTGCGGCGTCAGGTGAAGCACGCGGCTCGCACGGGCGATGCTGCCCTCGCGCGCGACGGTCCAGAAATAGAGCAGGTGGTTGTAATTCAGGTGGCGCATGCAAGGAATTATACGATGTGCCGGCCGATTGCCGGCGTCGAGCGATCGACATTGCGGCGGCGGCCCGGGCTGGACTTGCACCACGGGCGGCCAATATCATCGCTCGGGAACATTTCGAAACAGTCATTTTCACGGGTCGTTCCATTCCAGATAATCGAATGGTCCGCTCCGCAGGCCAGCGCAGGTCGGCCCTCGACAACGCGCAATCCGTCAGGGACGGTTGCCGCCACGGATGACGTAGATACCCCCGATGACGCATAACGCGAGAAAGACATGATCACAAGCACCGGACGAAACCTGATCAGGGAGTTCCTCGCCCTGGAGAGCGCGGGCGGGCTGCTGCTCATCATCGCCGCCGCGGCCGCGATCGTGCTGGTGAACTCCCCGGCCGGCGCCGCCTATGAGAGCCTGTTCGAGCTGCCGGTGGTGCTGGCGGTCGGGGCCCTGGAGATCGACAAGCCGCTGCTGCTGTGGATCAACGACGGCCTGATGGCGGTGTTCTTCTTCCTGGTGGGACTCGAGATCAAGCGCGAGTCGATCAGCGGTGAGTTGTCCTCGCCGAGTGCGGTCGCCCTGCCGGCCGCCGCCGCCGTCGGCGGTATGGCGGTGCCGGCCCTGGTGTACGTTGTCATCAACTGGTCCGATCCGCTGGCGCTGCGGGGCTGGGCCATTCCGGCCGCCACCGACATCGCCTTCGCCCTGGGCATCCTGGCCCTGCTCGGCTCGCGCGTGCCGGTGGCGCTCAAGGTGTTCCTGCTCAGCATCGCCATCATCGACGACCTCGGCGCGATCCTGATCATCGCGTTCTTCTACACCGAAAGCATTTCGCTGACCGCCGTCCTCGTGGCGGCCGGGTCCGTCGCGGTGCTGTTCATGCTGAACCGGGCGGGTGTCATGCGGATCTCGTTGTATATCGCGGTGGGGATCGTGCTCTGGGTGTCGGTACTCAAGTCCGGGGTTCATGCCACGCTCGCCGGTGTGGTGCTGGCACTGTTCATACCGGACACGGAGGACGAGCACGGCGATACTCCGCTTCGCAGCCTCGAACACGACCTGCACGGCACGGTCGCATACATCATTCTGCCGACGTTCGCGTTCGCCAATTCCGGTGTGCGAATCGAGACGCTCTCGATCGACGCCTTTCTCGAGCCGGTGCCGCTGGGCGTGGCCCTGGGGCTGTTCCTCGGCAAGCAGCTGGGTGTGTTGGCGCTGACCTGGGCGATGGTAAAGGCACGTCTTGCAAGCCTGCCGACCGGTGTCGGCTGGATGCACGTCTACGGCGTGTCGCTGCTGGCGGGAATCGGTTTCACGATGAGCCTGTTCATAGGCTCGCTGGCCTTCGGCCAGGCCGGCGACGAGGTCGCCGACGAGCGGCTGGGCATCCTGCTGGGCTCGTTCCTGTCCGCCGTGGGAGGCTATCTCGTGCTCAGGTTCCTTTGCCCGCCCGCGCAGGAAGAGGACGGCCCGCGCTCCTGAAAAGGCCGCCGTTGCGGACGGCGCAGCGTGGCCTACTGCCGCCTCGTGATGAACCCCCGCGCGGTGAGTTCGCCCACGAGGAGCGCGGCCAGTTCGTTGACGACGCTGTCGGCGGAAACCGGATTGAACGAACGGGTGGTCCCGGTCCACAGCAGGTCGCCACTGACTGCCGAGTACACGTTGGTCTCGAGGATCACCGTGGTGTTGGTGACCACGTAGCCCGGCCGGAACATCATCCGGTAGGTGGGGTAGTAGTAGTCGTAGAAGCCGACCGGGGCGAAGTCGTAGCCCGGCGGGATGTAGCTCTCCTCGCGGGCGATGTCCACCAGCCGGGTGGTGAGTATCGCGTCGGCCGAAGTCTGTTCCAGCGCCGACTCGATGACCTCCTTCTCCTCGGTGATGTCGTCCTCGGGAATGAGCCGGAACGACGGCTCGGCCCAGAGTCCTGACTCCTCGAGGCGCGCGGTGAACGCCGTTTCGAAATAACGCCGGCGGTTCGGGTTGTTCGACATGCCGATGACGAGGAAGCGGTTCAGCGTCGGTCCAGCGTACTGGTCCTCGTACCAGGCATTGATGATCCGGGTGCTTGTGCAGCCGCCCGCCAGGATGGCGGCCGCCAGCAGGCACGCGGTGATTCTGGATCCGGTGGCGAGTCTCATGGCGCGTACTCCGTGTTGCCTCGTGAAGCGCCTGCCATTATCCGCGTGCCGGAGTGCCAGTTCCAGCACACGGGCGGCGCCGGAGCGATCAGGGCACGTTCCGGACGGGATCAGGCGGCCGCCGGCTGCGCCACGGCGATATGAACGCCGTGCTCGTCGAAGCGCACCGCGTCGGCGAAGTGCACGGGTTCAGCGCTGTCGAGACAGACGAACGAGGCGTGACGATGCGGGTCGTAGCCCACCGCAGTGCCGAAAAACGGTGCCAGGTCCTCGGCCTGGGTAGGATGGACCCATCCGACGAGGCGGCCGACGGCAAAGGCGTGGATGACCTTGCGCTTCTCGCGCAGCATCTTCTGCCGGCCGGATTCGCGCACGTGGAACTCGGCGTCGGCGAGTTCCACCTGGCGCGCGGAGGCGCGCACGGCGCCGCCCTGGAACAGGCTGTAGCAGCGGTGCCTGAAGTTCCAGTAGACGCGGACTGGTTGACGCGGATCGACCATGGGCCGGCAGGTTGAATGCTCAGTGTACGGCGAGGGAGAAGGGCGCGCATTATAGGTCCCGGCGCAGGAAAATCAACACTTTTTCGCGCATCCGGGACCCTCGGGCCCGGGGACGCTCCGCCGTTGCGGTCACCGGCGATTGCGGCTACATTCCCTCGCCGGTGCGCCCCGCGGCGGCCGCGAAATTCATATCTGAGAAAACCCCTGGTTTACGGAGGCGTCATGACCATTGGACCTGGAGACCGCATACCCGACGTGACGGTGCACGTGATGGGCGAGAAAGGCCCCGAGGCGGTATCGAGCGCGTCGCTTTTTGCCGGCAGGAAGGTGGTGATGTTCGGCCTGCCGGGCGCCTTCACACCGACCTGTTCCGCCGCTCACCTGCCGGGCTACGTGGTCAAGGCGGACGAGTTCTTCTCCAGGGGCGTCGACAGCATCATCTGCATCTCGGTCAACGACGCCTTCGTCATGGACGCGTGGGGCAAGGCGCAGAACGCCGAGAACGTCCTCATGGTGGCCGACGGCGCCGCCGCCCTGACGCGGGCGATGGGGCTCGACGTCGACATGACCGAACGCGGCTTCGGCGTGCGCTCGGAGCGCTACGCGATGATCGTGGAG
Source organism: uncultured Gammaproteobacteria bacterium (assembly GCA_965652415.1). Taxonomy (GTDB): domain Bacteria; phylum Pseudomonadota; class Gammaproteobacteria; order Arenicellales; family CAJQKF01; genus BQJD01. The sequence goes on from CBFGVH010000020.1 coordinate 16,529, forward strand.
GACGGAGTGGTCAAGCTGCTCAACCGCGAGGCGCCGCGCAAGTTCGAGGTCAGCGACGCCGACACGATCCTGGCCGCCTTGTAGAAGCTCGAGCCGGCCCGGCGGCCGACGCGCCCAAGGCCCACATTCACCGGAACGACGGACGGCAGCGATGGAGACGGGACTCAAAGACAAGATCATCATGGTCGCGGCGGCAAGCCGCGGCCTCGGCTACGGCGTGGCGCGGGCGTGCGCCCTGGAAGGGGCGCGGCTGTCGATCAGTTCGCGCTCCGCCGAGGCCATCGACTCGGCCGCCGAGAAACTGACGCGGGAGACCGGCGCCGAGGTACTCGCCATGCCGTGCGACGCCAGCGACGGCGCCGCGATCGAGGCCTGGCGCGATGCCACGCTCGAGCGCTTCGGCGGCATCGACGGCCTGCTGGTCAACGCCGGGGGGCCGCCGCCGGGAAAATTCGACGACTTCGGCGACGCCGACTGGCAGGCCGCGTTCGACCTTACCCTGATGAGCGCGATTCGCATGATCCGTTCGGTGCTGCCCTCGATGCGCGAGCGCGGCGGCGGCGCAATCGTCACCTCGACGTCGTCGTCGGTGAAGGAGCCCATCGAGGTCCTGCTGCTGTCCAACGTCATGCGTGCCGGGGTGGTGGCGCTGGCCAAGAGCCTCAGCCGGGAACTGGCGGGCGACGGCATCCGCGTCAACAACCTCGTGCCGGGAAGGATCCAGACCGATCGCGTCGCCGCCCTCGACCGGGCCGCGGCCGAGCGCCAGGGCATCACCGAGGAAGAGGCGAGGCGCGCCAGCGAGTCGCAGATCCCGCTCGGCCGTCACGGCACCATCGACGAGTACGGCAAGGCGGGCGCCTTCCTGCTTTCCGACGCGGCGAGCTACATCACCGGCGAGACGCTGATCGTCGACGGCGGTTCGATGCGAACGGTCTGGTAGCAGCGGCCGGGTATCACTCGGCGGCAGGGACGGGGCATGGCGGTCGGCTCCGACTACACCCGCGGCGTGATGCTGGTGCTCGCCGGCGGTTTCTTCCTGAGCCTGGCGGGCATCTTGCTGCGCCATGTCGAATCCGCGGACGGCTGGCAGATCCTGTTCTACCGTTCGACCTCGTTCTTCGTCACCCTGTCGCTGATACTCGCCCTGCGCTACCGCACCCGGACCCTGGCGGCGTTCCGCGCGGTCGGCGTGCGCGGCATCGTCGGCGCCGCGTCGCTCGGCATCGGCTCGGTGTGCTACATCTTCGCCATCCTGCACACCACTGTCGCGAACGTCGTGTTCATCATCGGCGCGACACCCCTCGTCACCGCGCTGGCGGCGTGGTTCTGGCTGCGCGAACGCGTTTCCGGGACGAGCCTGGCCGCCATGCTGGCGGCCCTCGGCGGCATCGCCCTGATGCTGACCGACGGCCTCGTGAGCGGCGGCTGGATCGGCAACCTGCTCGCCCTGGGCGTGGTGGCGACGTTCTCGGTGTTCCTGATGGTGGCCCGCGGCGGTCGCGACATCGACATGCTGCCGGCGACGTGCGGCGCCGGCCTGGTCGCCGCGGCGATCGCGTGGTGGATGGCGCCGTCCCTCGCGGTGGGCGCGAACGATCTCGTCATCGGCCTGCTGCTCGGGAGCATCCAGTTCACCGGCGGCTTCATGCTGCTCACCATCGGCGCGCGCCACGTGCCCGCCGCCGAGGTCGCGCTGTTCTCCCTGAGCGAGGCGGTACTCGCCCCGCTGTGGGTGTTCATCGGCGTCGGCGAGGTACCGAGCGCGCTGAGCCTTGCCGGCGCCGCGGTGGTTCTCGCGGCGGTCGTCGTGTATTCCCTGGTCGGTATCCGGATGAATCGCGCCAGTTAGCTCGCCGGGCGGGCAGCGGATTCGCTGGCGAAACGGATGATTCTCGCAGCGCGGGCGCTCAGTTGATGGGCCCGCTTTCCAGTGCCTGGAAGAAGGCGTTGCGGTCCGTGGTTTGCACGCGGACGTCCCGCGCCCCGGCGTCGTTGCGAATCGTCGCCACGACCTCGCAGCCGGCGGCGCCGGCTGCACGGACGGTGCGAAACAGTTCCGACATGCTCGCCACCGCCGCGCCGTTGACCGCGGTCACGACGTCCTCGATGCGTACGCCGGCGCGACCCGCCGGGCCGCCGGGATAGATGCCCACCACCAGCAGCGCTCCCTTGTGCTCCTGCACCATCCACCCCATCCACGGTATGGGCGCCGTGCGCCGCGTCCCGTGCAGGCACAGGTCGTCGATGTGCGGCGCGATCAGCGACACGGGCACGAACAGGTTGCCGTACACCGGCTTGCCGCCGCCGCCAGGCAGTTCCAGGAACAGGGAACCGACTCCGATCAGCCCGCCGTGCATGTCCATGAGCGCCGCGCCGCTCCAGTTGTCGCACGCGGGAACGGTGTAGATTGCCTCGTCGATCAGGTATTCCCAGCGTCCTGCGAACTCGCCGACCGCGAACACGTTGCAGGACAGCGCGGGGTCGCCCGGACCGTTGACGACCCTGACCGATTGCCCGGCGCTCGTGGCACCGTCACCAAAACGATAGATCGCCGAGCCGATGGAGATGTCCGGCCGCACCAGGGCGAGGCCGGACTCGACGTCCTGCGCGATGAGGTGAGCGGGCGCGGTCTCCCCGTTGTCACTGCTGAGCCACAGCTCGGACGCCTCCAGGCACAGGTATCCGACGGTGACGGCGAGCCCGTCGTCGCGGAAGCGAATCGCCAGCCCCTCGCGATCGGTGCCGAGCAGTTCCGCGGTCATGGCGCTCTCGGGAACCGAGGCGCGCAGCTTCATGACGGGCGCGGCGGCGGTTTGCGGTGTGGCGGTGGCGTAAGGCATGGCAGCGGCATCTGCCCGGGTGAAAGTCCCTGGGCCCGAACGCCCGGCGGCGTGCGGGAGTGGAAGACCCAAGCATATCGCACCTGTCGTGCGGTATGCTTGCAGGTGCACAATTCCTGAACTGACATTAATCCTCGAACGACGATTTCCATGAGTGATTCCCGACCCGCCGGCCGCAGGCGCACCGGGCGCCCGCCCCGGGTCTTCGACCAGTCCGTACCCTCGCCGTGCATCCAGGTTTGCACGCTCGACGACGACAACGTGTGCATCGGCTGCTATCGCAGTGCCGACGAAATTCGCGAGTGGATGATCATGGACCGCCCGGCGAAGCTGGAGGTGCTCGAGCGCGTGCGTGCGCGTCGTCGGGCGGCCGGCGACGGGCGGTGAACTTTCGTGCTCGCGGCCCTCATCCGTGACACCGGCGGTTCGCGGCCTGGCATTGGTGATCCTGTCCGGCCTGGTGTTCATCCTCTTCCTGGTGATGATCCGCCTGGCCGGCAGCAGCCTCAACCCGGTGCAGGCTGCCTTCCTGCGTTACGCCATCAGCCTGCTGGTCCTGTTGCCGATGGTGTACCGCGCCGGCGCGTCGGTGCTGCGCACACGCAGGCCGCTGCTGCACGCCGCGCGCGGCGCCATTCACGGGGTCGGCGTCCTGCTCTTCTTCTACGCGGTCACGTCGGTACCGATCGCCGAGGTGACCGCGCTCAGCTATACCTCGCCCATCTTCGTGGTCATCGGCGCGGCGCTGTTTCTCGGCGAGCGGGTGCGCGCGTCGACAGTGATCGCGGTGGCCGCGGGCTTCAGCGGGGTGCTGATCATCCTGCGTCCCGGCTTCGGCGACATCGGCAGCGGCGCGATCGCGATACTCGTGTCCGCGCCCTTGTTCGCGGCGTCGCAGTTGCTTGCCAAGACGGTGGTTCGGGAAGACTCGAGCACCACCACGGTGCTGTACCTTTCGCTGTTCGCCACGGCCACCATGCTGGTGCCGGCCATGTTCGTGTGGGAGACACCCTTGCCGCGCGATCTCGCCTTGCTCGCGGTGGCCGCGGTGTTGGCCACGATCAGCCACCTGCTGCTCGCTCGCGGCCTGAAGCTGGTCGACGTGTCGCTGGTGCAGCCGGCGGAGTTCCTGCGCCTGGTGTGGTCGTCGATCCTGGGTTTCCTGCTGTTCGACGAGGTTCCGGGCATCACGCTCTGGATCGGCTCGGCGGTGGTGATCGCCGGTGTATGGCTCGCCGCCCGCCGGGCGCTCGGCGAACGGGCTCCCGCGCGGACGCATTCGTGAGCGAGCGCTCGTGACCGAGACGAGGACGGCACGCCGGACTGCACGGCCGGCCCCGGACCGGGTACTGGACGACGCCAGGCGTGCAATGGTTGTTGAGGCGACCGCCGCGCGCGTGGCCGAGGCGGCGCGGCGCTACGGCATCGTGCTTGCGCCGCCGCGCGTCCTGTTCGACCTCAAGGGTGCCGGCGCCGGCATGTACATCAGCGACCTTTCGGGCGCCCGGATCCGCTACAACCCGTGGCTGTTCGCGCAGTACTTCGAAGCCAACCTGCGCGACACCGTCCCCCACGAGGTGGCCCACTACGTCGTCGACGTGCGACACGGACGCCGCCGTGTGCGGCCGCACGGACCCGAGTGGCGGCGCGTCATGCTCGACTTCGGCGTCGAGCCGACGGCGCGTCACGATTTCGACACGCGCTGCGTCCCGCTCAGGCGCCAACGCCGGTTCGCGTGGTACTGCCGGTGCGGCGAGCACGCCCTGACCACGGTGCGCCACCGGCGCATGCTCCAGCGGCGGGCCGTGTACACGTGCCGCCGGTGCGGTCAGCCGCTCAGCCGGCGCGGGGATTGAATCGTCCGTGAGCTCCCGCCAGGACACGCGTTGGGTCGCGGTATTCGTCGCGGTCATTGCCGGCTGCGTCGGCGCGGCCCAGATCGGCAAGGTCGCCGCCGCATTGAGCGTCGTGATCGCCGACCTCGACCTGACCCTTGTCGAGGGCGGGCTGGTGGTCTCCCTTTTCACCCTGACGACCGCGCTGTCGGGTGCCGTGTTCGGAATTTTCGCCGATCGCTTCGGTCACCTGCGCCTGGCCGTCCTCGGCCTGCTGATCAGCGCCGCGGGGGCATTCGCGGGCGCATTCTCCTCCGGCGCACCGGCCCTGTTCGCGACCCGCGTGATCGAGGGCGTCGGTTTCACACTTGCCGTCGTCAGCCTGCCGCCGCTGGTCAGCGCCGCGGCCAGCGTCCGCGACCGGCCGCTGGCGATGGGCCTGTGGGGCGCGTTCATGCCGGGCGGAATCGGGCTGATGATGCTGGTTTCCCCACCCGTGCTGTTCGCGTTCGGCTGGCGCGGGCAGTGGACCGGCGTCGGTTGGGCGCTGGTCGCGATCGCCCTCGTGCTGTGGCTCACCTGCCGTCAGGACGACGGCCCAGGCCGCCGCGACAGCCGCGGACTCAAGGTCATCGGCGCCGCCGTACTCAAGCCGGGACCGTTGTTGCTGTTCGGCTGTTTCGCCTGCTACTCGGCGATGTACGTCCCGCTGACCTCGTTTTTCACCACGATCCTGATCACCCAGAAGCAGGTCGCCCTCGACGTGGCGGCGTGGATCGGCGCGCCGGTGGTGGCATCGAACATTGTCGGCAACATGTCAGCGGGCTGGCTGGTGCGTCGCGGCACGGCGCCGCACCGGCTGCTGGCGGTCGCCTTCGTGGTCATGGGCATCGCCGGTTGCATGGTGTTCCTGGCGCCGACCCCGGTGTGGATGAAGGCCGTATTCGGCCTGGCGTTCTCGGCCTTCGGCGGTCTGATCCCGGGTACGTTGTTCATTCTCGCCCCGGGCCTGGCGGCGCATCCAGCGCAGATCGCGGCGCTGTCCGGGCTGTTGTTGCAGGGTGCCGGCGTAGGGCAGACGCTCGGCCCGGTGCTGGTCAGCGCCGGTGTCGAGGCCGCCGGCAGCTGGAGCGTGGGCGGACTCGCCATGCTCGCCGCCGCGGCTGCCGGACTCGTGCTGTCGCGGCGCCTCGTGCCCGGCCGCGAGACCGGGTGAACCGCGCGGGTACCGGCCTACTCGTCGAGAGCCTGGCTGTCGGCGTCGATCTCGCGCTGCACGCGCCGCGTCTGGGCGCGGATGTCAACGAGAAGGGAACTCAGCTCGTTCACAAGAGTTTCCGCCCGCCGAACCTTGGCCTCGATGGCGGTGGTCTCGTTGAGTTCCGGTGCCTGGACCGACGGCGGCGACTCGGAGCCGGCGATCAGCCACAGCAGAGGGACGTCGAGCACGCCGGCCAACTGGTTCACGCGATTGGCGCGGGGCGCGCTGCGTTCGGTTTCCCAGTTGTGCAGCGTGGTTCTCTTGATTCCGAGTCGCTGCGCGAGCTGCTTCTGGGTCAGTCCCTTGGCCTGCCTGGCCCTGGCGATTCGTTCGCCAAGGAGTGTTTCTTCATTCATATCATTGATTTATAGAGATAACCGGATCGCGACCCGTCGCCGGGATCCGTACAAGCAACGGCTAATAGACTCTCACAAATGGCGAGAACCTTCAAACGAGCATGCCCGCAAATAGCGCCGTGGTACCCGTGGGGTGCGAAGGCCCGGGGCCGGAATCGATCGGCCGGACCGGGGCCGACGGGTTCGGTTACAATTGCGCCACGGTGCGTCCGGCCCGATGATCGCGGCGCGTCACCTGGCCTGTCACGATACCGCGGGAGTCAAGCATGAGAGTGGGACTGATCGTCCATCTCGATATCGAACCGGGGCACTTCGACGAATTCGTCGAGATCGTCCGCCGCCACGGCGCGTACTCGGTCGAGAACGAGCCGGGGTGCCTGTCCTTCACCGTGATCCACCCGGAGGAAGAGGAGTACGGGTTGGTGCTGGTGGAAACCTACGAGGACGAGTCGGCTCTCGAGTCGCACTGGAACTCGCCTCACATGAATGCCTACCGGGAGCGGACCGCGGGCATGATCCGCAGCCGTACACGACAGAAGGGGCCTGTACTTTAGGCGAGCAAATGCAACCCGGTCTGAACGCGCCGGACTTGCACCGTGCGCGAACCGGCGCCGCCGGAGCTAAATGCTGTCAGCGACCGCTTCTTCGGGGTCGTCCCCGGGCGCGTCACGACAGCTGCCCGACTCGATTCCCGACGCCCAGTGAAGTACGCGTCGTTCGGCCAGTTGCAACAACTGCCAGCGCGCGGCCAGCTGCGGGATTTCAGCCAGGTCGTCGAGTTCTTCCTCAATCACCGCAAAGGTCCTTTCAACGGATGTTCGAGCATTGCCGGCTTTGCCTGATCAGCCGATCGTATTGCGTCCCGGCCGCGACGACGTCGGCGTCGCCCGCCGTGGACCGCGTGTATGAATAGCATATCGAAGTTGTGCCAGTAAAGCCTCTCCGGGGTGTCGACCGGCCGGCGCGCCCTGAATGCGGCCCTGCTTGAACTCAAGCGGTACAAGCCGCCACAATACCGCGTTTTCCCGCCAGGACTCCCGCGCTTGTTCTCCCTTGAAACCCTGTTGCCGGACGTGCCGCCGGCGGTGCTCGGCTGGGTCAGCGCCCTGTCGGCCCTGACCTTCATCGGTTCGTTGATCGCCGTTCCGATCATCGTCACCCGCATTCGCGCCGATTACTTCGAGGATCCCTACCGGCACGAACCCGGGTTGCAGCGAGGGCATCCCGCTGTTTACGTAACGGTCCGCGTGCTCAAGAACCTGCTGGCGGTGATCCTTGTCGCCGGGGGCGTGCTCATGCTGGTTTTGCCGGGCCAGGGGTTGTTGACCATACTGATTGGTGTCGGCGTATCGGATTTTCCCGGCAAGTTCCGGCTCGAGCGGCGACTGGTGGCCTTGCCGGGAATCCTTGCCGGCATCAACTGGATTCGCCGCAAGGCCCACGTGGAGCCGCTGCGGCCGCCTGTCGAGCTTTGACGGCGGCGGCCGGCCGAGCGCACTTGCACCGGCGGTTGCGAAGTCGCTAAGCTAGCCACAGCTCGCCGGGCCCCGCAGCGGGACGGCGTTCGCCTGAACGGACTGCAGTCGCAAGGAGGTGTGGCACATGGCCAGGGACACGAGGATTCTGGGCCTGCACTGGCACGGCTGGGCGGCGATTCTGATATTCGTCCCCGCCTCGGCCGCCCTGTCGGTATACCTCTCACGCGAGCTGGCCTCGCCGCCGGTACCGCCCGCACCCGAAGCATACCCGAGCGTCGCTGCCCCGGCCCCCGCCGGCCTGTTTCCTTCGGACGACGCGTTGCCGGCCTGGCCGCCGCGCTCCAGGTCGGTCGGGCGCGAATCGCCCGGGACCGCCGTGCGCGACACCCCCGAAATTTCGCGCAAACCCGTCGACGACGAATCCGGCGAGAGTGGCGCCTTCCTTCCCGCGGCGGGTCAATACGAAACCGGCACGCCAGCGTCAGCACGCCGGGACCGGGTATCGCGGCAGACGGTGCCACAACTCGCTTCCACTGCGCGGTCGTCGGGCGCCATTGCCGATGGCAGCGACGCTACGGCGGTCCCCGAGCCGGCTCCCGGTTCCGTCGGCGGGGATCCTGGTGCCGTTCTCGCCGGTGTTCCGGTCGTGGGCGGTACCGTGTTCGTGGGCGGCGCGGACGCAGCCTCGAGTTCCGGCCAGGCGGCAGCGTCCCCGGAAGCATCGCAGGGTGAACCTGACGCAGCTCCCGGGCCGGCGGCGGGGGCGTCCCCGGTCGCCCGTTCGGCGGCACCGGCGGTGCCCGATACAGGGAACGAAGGCTCGAGCCCGGGATCGGTCCCCGGCGACGAAGGGGGCGGCGATGACGGGACCGGCGGCGATCCGGGCGATGCCGCGCCGCCGTTCGAAACACTGAGCGGCGAAGGTCCGCCGCCTCCGCCAAGACTGTGAACCGTCGCGGCGACCGAAACGCGGTGCGGCGGGTTGATGACGACGGCTCGAAGTCGACCGCCTGGCACCGGTTCCCCCTCGACGATCACGAGGTGCTCTACCGCGAGGGTGCAGAGCGGGTGCACGTCCTCGACAGGGCCGGGTCCTGGATCCTGTCCCGCCTGCTCGAAGGCGCCTCGCGCGCTCAAACTGCGGTGCGGCTGGCGAGGCGGTTGGGAATCGGCGGGGCCGACGCCGAGACCATGGTGCGCCGGGTGCACGACGCGATCGTGCTTGACAGCGGTCCGTCGGTGGAATCCGCCGACACGCCCGGGACAGGCGCGTGGCTATCCGCCGATGGCGTGAGCGTGGTCGCCTCGAAACGTCGGCGGCACCGTATTGCCGCCGGTATCGACGATTGGCGGCTCACGGTGACGACCGATTCGAGCCGCGCGGCGTCGGTTGCGTCGATGCTCCTTGGCCACCTGGCCCGCGACCTTCACGGTGAGCCGGGTGAGCTGATCGACATCGAGCAAAGTCCCGTGGTCTTCACGGTGCGCGACGCGGACGGCAAGGTGACGGTCGGTGACGACGGGGCGCTCGCGGCACACTTGCTGGCGGTCGCCGTGGAGTCGTACCTTCGCCATGTTGCCGGCCTGATCGTGCTGCATGCCGCCGCGGTCGCTGTCGATGAAGTGGCCGTCGTTCTCCTGGCGCCGAGCGGCTCCGGCAAGACCACCCTTGCGGGTGCGCTTGCAGGGAGCGGTCACGCCTATTTGTCCGACGACGTCGTGCCCGTCGACGCCGCTTCCGGCGCAATCCGTCCCGTACCGATGCCCCAGTGCGCCAAGTCTGGCAGCTGGAATCTGCTCGACCCGGCCGAAAGGGCCTCGGCATCGCTTCGGCTCGGCCGCCCGACGCGGTACCTCATGCCCCGGAACTTCGCGACCCGGCCGTACTTCGAGTACATCATCATCTGTCCCCGATACCGCCGGGACGGGACCGGGGCCGCGTGTCGACGCCTGTCGGCGGTCGAACTGCTCGCGCAAATGGCGGCATCGCAGAGCCTGAGAACGCCGGGGCTCGATGCCGGCCGGCTGGAGCGAATAGTCGAGTGGGTGCCGCGCCAGCGCGCGTGGTCGCTGGAGTTCGGCGATACCGGTGCCGCGATACGCTGTGTACGCGCTCTCGCGGCAGCGCACCGCCGCAACGCGGCTCAGCCGGGCCGACCCTGACTACGGTTTCCGGTGAGCGCTCGGCCGTGAACGGCGCGGGCGCGAATGCCGTGGACGACGCGGCGGCGCTCGGCTCGCCCGAGGTGCCAGAAACGCCACTTGGCTGCGTACCAGCGATGATCCACGAGGCGCGCCGGCAGGCGCGGCATGGCCCGAAGTCGCGCCGCGGCGAGGAGCAGCGGGCGCACGCCATCGTGGTTCATCCATAACCCGGTGGCCAGTTCGTCCAGGAAGGCGCTCGGCGGGTTCCCCCCGATGCCGGCGAGGCGGCGGTCGAGCAGCGTGGCGGCGAGTCGCGCAAAATGGGCAAGGGCCCGGCCGGCGCCGACCGAATCGAAGGCACGGGCGACGCGCTCCGCGTCGATCTCCTTGCCGCATCGGGCCTCGAGGCAGACGCCGTCAAGAAGTGTCCTGAGTTCGAACAGCTTCAGTGCGTGGTACCGGTTCTGGAGCTGGGCGTGGGCGACGAGGTGGATCATGGCATGGGTCGGAGCGAGCACCGCGTAATCGATGCCGTCACCGTCGCCGGACCGGGCCTCGGCGAACGCCTCGCGCACCGCAAGGATTGTGCCGCAGCGCGGGTTGAGGACACGCCGGTGAAGCTCGACCTCGAAGCGGCGTGACGGATGGATCCAGGGCGCTCCGTGATGGTGATCGTCGCGCGCCGCTTCACCCGCGACCGGCAACTGCCGGTATCCGAGCGCGGCGAGAACGCGTTCGGCACCGGCTCGGTCGGCGTCGTCGACGAGGATGTCGATGTCGGCCAGAAGGCGCCAGGACGGTGACGGGTACAGGCCGGTCATGAGCCCGGCGACGCCCTTGAGCAGCAGCGGCCGAACACCGGTACGGTTGAACGCCGCAACGAGGTCGCGGGTTTCCTTGACGGCGCGGGCATTGCGCGCTGCATTCAATCGTTCGATGGAGGCGAGAAAGTCGCGCACTTCGTCGGGCACGGGCGGACCGTCGGCATCGCGCACGGCCTGGGCGAGGGCGGTAGTGACGAGGTGCTGGCTGGAAAGCTGTACCAGGAACGGCCAGTCGAGGTCGCCGCGGCCGGCAACACCTGCCGGGTCGACGAGCAGTCGACACAGGTCGAGGAACGTCTCCCCGAACAGCCAGCGATGATACCCCGCGCGCAGATCCATTCTGCTCCTGTCCATGAGCAGACTTTAGCACGGCGCGGCCGTGCGTTGCTCAGCGGGCGGAGTCGACCAGTTCCTCGACGACCTCGACGACGCGCCCGGGATGCTCGGCATGCACCCAGTGCCCGGCGCCGGGAACGCCGACGAGCCGCGCGCGCGGAAACAGTTCACCGATGCGGGAATGGTGGGCGGACCGCACGTAGTTGGAGGCTTCGCCGTAGATGAACGTGCACGGACCGTCGTAGCGGCCGTCGCCGGGATCGGGGAAGCCGGTCAGGGAGTCCATGCCCGCGGCCAGCGCCTCGAGGTTGACGCGCCAGCGGTAGCGTCCCGCGTCGAGGACGAGGTTCTGGCCGAGAAACTGGCGCACGCCGGCATCGGCGATGGTGCCGGCGAGTTGGTCGTCGAGGTCCTGGCGCTTGCCGATGTTCCCGAGGTCGACGTCGAGCATGGCGTCGATGAGCCCGTCGTGGGAGTGGTCGTATGCGACCGGCGCGATATCCACCACTGCCAGCGCGGCCGCTCGCCCGGGATGCGTGAGGGCCAGTGTCATGGCCACCTTGCCGCCCATGCTGTGGCCGACCAGCACCGCGTCGTCGAGGGCCAGTCGGTCCATCAGAGTGACCACGTCGCCGGACATCGCCTCGTAGGAGACGTCGTCGTCCCACGGCGAGCGGCCGTGATTGCGCAGGTCCACCGAGATCACCCGGCATCGTTCGGCAAGGCGCCGCGCGATGCCCTTGAAATTGGTCGACGAACCGAACAGCCCGTGCATGATCAGCACGGCGCGACCACTGCCGTCGTCGTTGAAATGAAGCGCCACGCCGGCCATGGCCGCCCGCTATTTTTTCTTCGGCATGTACAGGTCGGTGATGGTGCCTTCGAAAGCCTCGGCGGCGAATGCAACCGTCTCCGACAGGGTGGGATGCGGGTGAATGGTCAGGCCGATGTCGGCGGCGTCGCAGCCGGTCTCGATGGCCAGCGCTACCTCGGCGATGAGGTCACCGGCGTTCGGACCGACGATGCCGGCGCCGACCACGCGGTCCGTCTGCTCGTCGAACAGCAGCTTGGTGACACCCTCGCTGCGGCCGAGGCCGAGCGAGCGGCCGCTGGCGGCCCACGGAAACACTCCCTTGCCGTACTTGAGCTTGTCCCGCTTCGCCTCGGTCTCGGTGACGCCGACCCACGCGACTTCCGGGTCGGTGTACGCCACCGAGGGAATCACCCGCGCCTCGAAGCCGCTCTTCATGCCCGCCGCGACCTCGGCCGCGACCCTGCCTTCGTGAGTGGCCTTGTGGGCCAGCATCGGCTGGCCGACGATGTCGCCGATGGCGAATATGTGCGCGACATTGGTGCGCATCTGCTCGTCGACGGCAATGAAGCCGCGTTCGTCGACCTGGACGCCGGCCTTGTCGGCACCGATCGCCGTGCCGTTGGGGCGCCGGCCGACGGCTACGAGCACGCCGTCGAAGGTGTCGGAAGCCGGCGCACCGTCGCCCTCGAACGACACCTCGAGGTGCTTCTTGCCGGCCTTGATGCCGGTGACCTTCGTTTTCAGAAAGATGTTGGCGTACTGCTTCCTGATGCGGCTCTGCAGCGGACGCACGATGTCGGGATCGGCGCCGGCGATCAGGCTGTCCAGCATCTCCACGACCGTGATTTCGCTGCCGAGCGCGTGGTACACCGTCGCCATCTCCAGGCCGATGATGCCGCCGCCGATGACCAGCAGTCTCTTCGGCACCTCGGCGATCTCGAGCGCGCCGGTCGAATCCATGATGCGCGGATCGTCGGGCAGGCCGGGCAGCCGTACCGCCTCGGAGCCGGCGGCGATCACGGCGTTTCGAAAGTGAATCGTGCGCGTGCCGTTCGCGGTCTCGACGGCGAGCCGGTGCGGGTCGACGAACGCGCCCTTGCCGGTGACGACCCGGACCTTGCGCTGCTTCGCGAGCCCGGCAAGCCCCCCGGTCAGCTTGCCGACCACGTCATCTTTCCATTCGCGCAGGGCGTCGAGGTCGATCTTCGGCTTGCCGAAGGCGACGCCCCGCGGCGCCATTTCCTCGGTTTCGCTGATCACCTTCGCCGCGTGCAGCAGGGCCTTGGACGGAATGCAGCCGACGTTGAGGCACACGCCGCCCAGCGTGTCGTAGCGCTCCACCAGCACGGTGTCGAGGCCGAGATCGGCGGCGCGGAAGGCGGCGGTATAGCCGCCGGGGCCGGCGCCGAGCACCACGAGATCGCAGGAGAGGTCGTCGCCTGCGCTCGCGGCGCCGGAATGGGACGACGGGGCGGGTTCAGCCGGCGCCGGTGAGGGCGCGGCCGCGGGCGCTTCCTTCGCGGCCGTTTCGCCGGCCGCCGCCGCGGTTTCAATCTCCAGGATCTCGCTGCCCTCGGACACGCGATCGCCCACGGAAACCTTCAGCGATTTGACCCGCCCTGCGGCGGGCGCCGGCACATCCATGGTGGCCTTGTCGGATTCCAGGGTGATCAGGGGGTCCTCGGCCTTGACCGTATCGCCCTCGGCCACCAGCACCTCGATGATCTCCACGTCCTTGAAGTCGCCGATATCGGGGACGGTGACGATGGTTGCCTCGCTCATGGGGATCTCCCGGTAGTGGTTCGTTCGGCGCGCGGCGGCCGGCGCCGCCGCATCCTGCGTCGCTACAGCAGCAGCCGGCGCGGGTCGGCCAGTGCGCGGCACAGGAAGGCGGCGAATCGCGCGGCCTCGGCGCCGTCGATCACCCGGTGGTCGTAGGACAGGTCGATCGGCAGCATCAGCCGCGGCTTGAACTTCCTGCCGTTCCATACCGGTGTCATGCGATGCCGGGTGAGCCCGACGATGGCCACCTCCGGCGCGTTGACGATGGGCGTGAAGGCGGTGCCGCCGATGCCGCCCAGGCTGGAGATGCTGATCGAGCCGCCCTGCATCTCGTCCGGCTTGAGCTTGCCGTCGCGGGCACGCGCCGAAACCTCGGCCATCTCTTCGGCCAGGTCGAGCACGCCCTTGGCGTCAACATCGCGAAACACCGGCACGAGGAGACCGTTCGGGGTGTCGACCGCGATGCCGATGTGGCAGTACTTCTTGTAGACGAGCTTCTGGGCGTCCGGGGTGAGCGAGGAATTGATGAGCGGAAAGGTCTTCAGTCCCGCCGCCACCGCCTTCATGGCGAAGGCCAGCATGGTCACCTTGACCGGCGACTTTGCGCGCGCCTGCTCGTCGTTGATCTGCTGGCGGAAGGCCTCCAGCTCGGTGATGTCGGCCTCGTCGTGGTGCGTGACGTGCGGGACGTTCAGCCACGCGCGGTGCAGGTGCGCCCCCGAGATCTTCTTGATGCGCGGCAGGTCGCGGGTCTCGACCTCGCCGAACTTCGAGAAATCGATCTCGGGCATGGCGGGTATGGCGGCCCCCGGGGCCGACGCAGGCGCGGCCGCCTCGGCCGACAGTCGCGACTTGACGAATTGCTTGACGTCGTCCTTGAGGATCCGGCCCTTGGGTCCGCTGCCGCGAATCAGGGAAAGGTCGGCGCCGAGTTCGCGGGCGAAGCGGCGCACGCCGGGGCTGGCGTGGGGCAGCGCGCCGCCGGCGCGTTCGACCGGCGGCGGCAGGGACTGCGGTGGAGCGCGACGACCGGCGCCCTGCGGCGGCGCCACGTCCTCGTCCGCCGGTGCCGGCTCACCGGTCCTCGCGCGCGTTTCGTTCGCCGGCTCCGGCGCTCCTGAAGTCCTCGGCGCGGGTGCGGCCGCGGCCCTCTCGCCCGCGGATGCGAGCAAGGCGACCAGGCTGCCCTCGGATACGTGGTCGCCCACCGCCACCTTCAGTTCGGAGATCCTCCCGGCGGCCGGGCTCGGCACGTCCATGGTGGCCTTGTCGGACTCGAGCGTGATGAGCGGCGTCTCGGCCTCGACCTCGTCGCCCTCGGCCACCAGCAATTCGATGATCTCGACATCCTTGAAGTCGCCGATGTCGGGGACCTTCACCTCGATGGTGCCGCCCGCGGTCGATCCTGCCGCCGCCTGCCCGGCATCGCCCGAGGAGGCGGGCTCGTCTGCGCGCGCCTTGTCGTCGCCATTGTCGGGGGCTTCCTCCTTCTCGGGGGCCGGGGCGGTGGAGGCGGCCGGTTCGGCCGAACCGGAGTCGCCGGCCGATTCGAGCCGCGCGATCAGGCTGCCTTCCGAGACCCGGTCGCCGACCTTGACGGTGACCTCGCTCACGGTGCCGGCGGCCGGGCTCGGCACGTCCATGGTGGCCTTGTCGGACTCCAGGGTGATCAGCGGGTCTTCGGCCTTGACCGCATCGCCCGCGGCCACCAGCACCTCGATGATCTCAACGTCGGCGAAGTCGCCGATGTCCGGTACCTTGACGTCGATCGTGTCGGACATGATGCGGCTCCCTCAGGCGATGCGCGGGTTCGGCTTGTCGGGATCGATCTTGTACCGCTTGATCGCGTCCTTGACCTTCGCCACCGGCACGATGTCCTCGTCGGCGAGCGATTTCAGTGCCGCCACCGCCACGTAATAGCGGTCGACCTCGAAGAAGCGGCGCAGGTTCCTACGGGTGTCGCTGCGGCCGAAGCCGTCGGTGCCGAGCACGCTGTAGCGCCACGGCACGTACGGCCGGATCTGCTCGGCGAAGGCGTTGATGTAGTCGGTCGCGGCGATGACCGGCGCGTTGTCGCCCGACAGGGAGCTCGTCACGTGGGGAACGCGCGCCTTGGCGCCGGGGTGCAGCATGTTGTGGCGGGCGGCGTCGCGTCCCTCGCGCGCCAGCTCGTTGAAGCTGGTCACGCTCCAGATGTCGCTGTCCACGCCGTAGTCGTCCCGGAGCAGGTCCGCCGCGTGTATCACCTCGCGCAGGATGGTGCCGCAGCCGAGCAGGTGCACACGCGGCTTCTTCGCGGAGCGCCGCGGCGCCTTCGACAGACGGTACATGCCCTTGAGTATGTCCGCCTCGACGCCCTTGGGCATGGCCGGGTGGGCATAGTTCTCGTTCATGATGGTGATGTAGTAGAACACGTTCTCGTGATCCACGTACATGCGCCGCATGCCGTCCTGGATGATCACCGCGAGCTCGTAGGCGTATGTCGGATCATAGGAAATGCAATTGGGAATGGTGCCGGCGAGGATGTGGCTGTGCCCGTCCTGGTGCTGCAGGCCTTCGCCGGCGAGGGTGGTGCGCCCGGCGGTGCCGCCCATCAGGAATCCCCGGGCCTGGATGTCGCCCGAGGCCCAGGCGAGGTCGCCGACTCGCTGGAAGCCGAACATGGAGTAGAAGATGTAGAACGGCACCATCGTCAGGTTGTGGTTGCTGTACGACGTCGCCGCCGCCATCCACGACGCCATGGCGCCGGCCTCGTTGATGCCTTCCTGGATGACCTGTCCCTTCTTGTCCTCGCGATAGAACATCAGGTGGTCGCTGTCCTCGGGCTGGTAAAGCTGGCCCTTGGGCGAGTAGATGCCGAGCTGCCTGAACATGCCCTCCATGCCGAAGGTGCGCGACTCGTCGGGAACGATCGGCACCACCCGGCTGCCGATGTTCTTGTCGCGAACCAGCGTGGTGAGTATGCGCACGAACGCCATGGTGGTGGAGACCTCGCGGTCGCCGGTACCCTCGAGCTGGCCCTTGAAGGCGTCGAGTCCGGGGATCTTCAGCGCCGTGGTATCGGCGCGCCGCACGGGCAGGTATCCCCCGAGTGCCTTGCGTCGCTCCTGCATGTAGATCATCTCGGGGCTGTCGTCGGCCGGCTTGTAGAACGGCGCCTTGACGACATCCTCGTCGTTCAAGGGGATATTGAAGCGGTCGCGGAACGCCACCAGCGACTCCTCGGCCATCTTCTTCTGCTGGTGGGTGATGTTCTGTCCCTCGCCGGATTCGCCCATGCCGTAGCCCTTGACCGTCTTGGCGAGAATCACGGTCGGCTGGCCGGTATGCTCGATGGCGGCGGCGTAGGCGGCGTAGACCTTGTGGGGATCGTGACCGCCGCGGTTCAGCCGCCAGATGTCCTCGTCGGTCATGTTCGAGACCATGGCCTTGAGTTCCGGGTACTTGCCGAAGAAATATTCCCGGGTGTACGCGCCGCCGCGGGCCTTGAATGCCTGGTACTCGCCGTCCACGGCCTCTTCCATGCGCTTGCGCAGCAGGCCCTGGGTGTCGCGCATCAGGAGCGGGTCCCAGTACGAGCCCCACACCACCTTGATTACGTTCCAGCCCGCGCCGCGGAACTCGCCCTCGAGTTCCTGGATGATCTTGCCGTTGCCGCGCACCGGGCCGTCGAGCCGCTGCAGGTTGC
>CBFGVH010000021.1:0-32779 GCA_965652415.1 uncultured Gammaproteobacteria bacterium
GGCCGCGCAACTGGCGCTGGCCAGGGCCTAGGCATCCAGGGTCGCGAGGCGGGCGAAGATGCATGACGAATCGCTGTCGACCGCCGCCGGACCGACCCCCGGCCAGGCGGTCCGCTCGCTCGGGCTGTGGTCCGCCGTCCTGTGCACGGTGTTCAGCCTAACCTACGTCGTCGCCCAACTCGCCGAGTGGGCGGGTCTGCTGGGTTCCGCCGGCGGTCCGCACAGTCGCAGCACGACAGTCGGCATCGCCGTGCTTCTCACCCCGTCCCTGTTGCTCGCCCCGGCATACGTCGTCCTGATGGTGAGCGTTCACCACCTTTGCGCTCGAGCGTTGCGCGTCTACACGCACGTCGCAGTGGCGTTCGCCGTCATGTACGCGACGATGGTCGGCATCGTCTACACAGTCCAGCTCACGTTCGTGATGCCGCGCCTGGCGCGCGGCGACGCCGAGGGCATCGAACTGCTCGTGTTCGAACCGTTCGACTCCTTCCTGTACGCGGTGGACGTGTTCGGCTACAGCCTGATGAGCGCCTCGACATTGTTCGCGGCCGCGGTGTTCGCCGGTGGCGGTCTCGAGCGCCGGGTTCGCTATGCCCTGATCGCCAACGGCTGCCTGATCCCCTTCCTCGCCCTGCAAATGTACTTCCCTGTGCTCATCTGGGGCGGCGCGCTTTGGGCAGTCACCTTTCCGGCGGCCGCGTGGCTGCTGGCCGTCTACTTTGCACGGCTGCCGGTACCGATCGACGCCGGCCAGCGTCCTTGACCCGGGTCCGGCCGGCGTCAACAATCGGGTGACGGCAACGACGCGGAGAGGACCAATGGAACGATCGCCCGACTGGCTGCTCGACGAGGTTGCGAGTGCCGGGCGAGAGAATCTCGACCCGGAGCACGTGGCCCGCTACGACGACAAGGAGGATGCCGGCGCCGCCGCGGAGGTCGCGTTGCTCGTCACGCTCGGACTCGGTGCGGACTCGGTGGTCGTGGACCTCGGTGCCGGCACGGGCCAGTTCACGCTCGCCGCGGCGCCGGTATGCTCGCGCGTGATCGCGGTGGACGTGTCGCCGGTGATGCGATCCGCGCTTGGAGCCAGGGTCGCCGCCGCCGGCGCCTCCAACGTGGAAGTCGTGGCGGCGGGGTTCCTGACCTACGATCACGCCGGTCCGCCCGCCGATTTCGTCTACTCGCGTTTTGCCCTGCATCACCTGCCCGATTTCTGGAAGGTGCTGGCGTTGAGGAGGATGCGCGCCATCTGCCGCGCCGGCGCGGTACTGCGCCTTTCGGACGTCGTCTACAGCGGCGAGGCGGAAAGTGTGGAGGAGCGATTGACGGCCTGGTGTGACGCATTCGACGATGCGCCGGACGGCGGCTGGACGCGGGCCGACGTCGTGGAGCACATCCGCGACGAGCACTCCACGTTCGCCTGGCTCCTCGAGCCGATGATAGAGCGCAGCGGCTTCACGATCGAGCAGCGCGAGTACTCCCACGACGGCATCTTCGCCCGTTACCTCGCCCGGGCCGCATGATTGCCGGGGCGCGCGCGGCTTGTCCGACCGATTGCCCGGCGGTAGATTTGCCGGTTCGTTTCCATCGTCAAGGGAGATCGACATGACTGAAGCATCCGCCATCAAGGGGAGCTGTCTGTGCGGCGCCGTGCAGATGACGGTGACGCCGAAGGACGACAACATCGGCGCCTGCCATTGCAAGACCTGCCGGCGCTGGGGCGGCGGGCCGCTGATGGTTGCCGAGTGCGAGACGGCCGTCGAAATCGAGGGCGCGGGCAGCGTCACCGTCTACGACTCCTCGCCGTGGGCCGAGCGCGGCTTCTGCAAGCGCTGCGGCAGCCACCTGTACTACCGGCTCAAGGAGCCGGGCTTCTACTTCGTGCCGCTGGGCCTGCTCGAGGACAGCGAGCGCTGGGTGTTCGATCACCAGGTGTTCATCGACGAGAAGCCGTCCTGTTACGAGTTCGCCAACGAAACGAGGAACATGACCAGCTCGGAAGTGTTCGCCATGTACGGCGCACCGTCCGATTGAACCTGCTCGTCAACATCGATGTCGACGACCTCGAGCGGGCGATCGCCTTCTACGGCGCCGCCTTCGGTCTCGAGGTCGGCCGGCGCTTCGGTGCCCACGGCGCGGAGATGCTGGGCGCGTCGGCGGCGATCTACCTGCTGGTCAAGGAGGCCGGCTCGCCCGCCGCGGGAGAGCCGCCCGAGGCGCGGCGCTACGAGCGCCACTGGACGCCGGTGCACCTGGACGTCGTCGTCGACAACGTGGGCGCGGCCGTGGAGCGAGCGGTCGCGGCCGGCGCAATTCTCGAACGGCCGGTGATCGACAGTTCGTGGAGCAGGCTGGCGTTGATGGCCGACCCCTTCGGCCACGGTTTCTGCCTGATCGAGTTCGTCGGCCGCGGCTACGACGAGATTGCCGACTGAACCGTTGTCGGCGGTCGTGACTCAATCGTGCTCAGGATTCCGCTTCGCAACCTGATTGCCCAGGCCGGCCTCTCGGCGCTGGCCGATTCCGACGGCGCCGGGACGTTGCGCGCGCTGGCGCAGTTTGTCCGCCGGGCCGAGGCCGCGGACGGTTTGCGTCTCGAGCCGGATGCGACGTCCATCCTCGGGACGGCAGGCGACGTGTTCGAGGCGACGGACAACGGCCTGCGGCTGCGAGCCGAGCACGCCGAGGCGCTGGCCGAGATGCGCACGCGCGTCCAGCGCATGGCGGCCGCGGTCGATGCGAGCACTTGCGGTCCAGCCCCGTTCGCCTGGGACGACTATCACGGACTGCCGTGGAAAGGCGCGTCCCGACCCGACGAGTCGGCCATCCGCTGGGTGCTTTGCGCCGCAGCGCTGCTGTTCGAGCACGGGCTCTATTTCGAGGTCCACGAGGTGATCGAGCCCTGCTGGCTGCGCACCGACGGCCGCGACAGGACATTCTTCAAGGGCCTCATCCAGGTCGCCGTCGGCCTGCACCACCATCACAACGGCAACCTCGCCGGCGCGCGCTCGCTGCTCGCCGACGGCAACGCCCGGCTCAAGTCGTGCCGGCCGGCGTATCGGGGCATGGATCTTGACGTGTTCTGCGCCGGCATCGACGATTGCCTCGCCGCGCTGCGAGCGTCCGATACCGCCGGGCGGCCGCTGGACGCTGTGCCTCGGTTCAAGCTGAATCCCGGACGGTAGGGTGCGCTTCAGCGCACGCGTATTGCCGGAACCTGCGCGACGCGTGCGCTGAAGCGCACCCTGCGCAAGCCGCCAAACCGGAAGCGACTTGCTATGATGGGCATTGGTTCTCGTCACACCGGATCAATGAAAGGCCTCATCGTCGACGACCACGCGCTGATTCGCGATGCGCTGCGTGCGGTGGTGGCGGAGCTTGCCGGCGACGCCCACGTCGTCGAAGCCGCCGGCGCTCACGCGGCACGGGCATGCATGGCGGAGCACGGCGACATCGACCTCGTGCTGCTCGACCTGTACCTGCCCGACGGCAGCGGGTTCGACCTTCTCGCCGAATTGCGCGACGGCTTTCCGTCCACCTCGGTGGTGGTGCTGTCGGCGAGCATCGACAAGGGGGACATCACTCGCGCCCTCGATCTCGGCGCGCTCGGATTCATTCCCAAGTCGGCGAGTCGCGCGGTGATGTTGAGCGCGTTGAAGCTGGTGTTCTCGGGCGGCGTCTACGTGCCGCCGGAGATCTTCGGCGCGAGCCGCGCGGCGGCACCGCCGCCGGGCGGGCCGTCAACCCCGCCTTCGGCGCGTGATCTCGGACTGACCGCGCGCCAGTTCGACGTGCTGCTCTTGATGATGCAGGGCAAGAGCAACAAGGCCATCTGCCGCGACCTCGATCTCGCTGAACCGACGGTCAAGAACCACGTGACGGCGATCCTCAGGGTGCTCGGCGCAAGCAATCGCACCGAGGCGGTCATTGCCGCCTCGGCGCTTGGGCTTGGAACCGGCGAGCGTTCGCGTTAGAGGCGGTGCGGGGCGGCGACGACCGTTGCCCCGCCCGCCCGACGACCGCTAAGCCTTGTCGCCGAGTTCGCCCTCGAGGATGAACAGGTTGGGTCCGCCCTGGGGCTTGATCACCACGGTGCCGACGCCGCGCTTGTCGGCGAACTGGCCGGTGCCGCTAACGAGTTCCCACACGCCGTGGTCGAGCAGCGTCGGACCTTCGGCGCCCTTGAGGAACACCGCCTTGACCGCCCAGCGCAGCACGGCGACGTCGCCGTTGCCGTCGGTGATCTGCAGGTAGCCGCGCGGCTCGCCCCACAGCGGCGGGTTGACGTCGTGCCAGCCGTACTCGGTGACCTGGGCGCCGGCGAACGCCCCCGAGCCCTCGGCGGTGCCCTCGCGCCTGACGGCGAGCACGAAGTGCTTCGAGCCGTCGGCGATCTCCCATTTCATCTGTTCCGTCGGTGTGAGCAGGACCTCGACCGCAAACGGTTCGGCGGAGGCGCTCCCGGCTGCCAGCGCGGTCGCCGTGGCGAAGGTGAATGCGAGTGCTGATTTCATGACTTTCTCCATATTGTGTGTTGAGTCGACGAGCCACGAGCGTAGGCGACAGGTGCGCTCGCGTGAATCAGCCAGGAGTACCGGTACCTTGGTACCGGGGCCGGGGATCCGGTCTCTATGCGCGTCGGGTGCGTGAGGTTTCGCGGCGCGTGAGGAGTCGGCTCACCATGGCACGAAGCTGCATCGGCGGCACGGGCTTGGCGAGCAGGTGAATGCCGTGCTCGCGGGCGTGGCGCAGGCGCGAAGGCGCGGTGTCGCCGCTGATGAGAAATGCGGGCACGTCCTCGCCCAGCTCGCGACGCAGCTGCGCGATCGCCTCGATGCCGGTGCCGTCCCCGGCCAGGCGGTAGTCGCAGATGACAAGATCGGGCCGCTGACCGCGGCGGCGGGACTCGGCGAGCGCCGCCCGGGCCGAGTCGGCGGTGATCACCTCGCAGCCCCAGGCGCCGAGTATGCCGGCCATGCCATCGAGCACCAGCGGTTCGTCGTCAATCACCACCACCAGCTTGCCGCGCACCGGGTCGGCGGGTGCGTCGGGCGTCCGGGCGACGTCGGCGACGGCGCGTGCGCGAGGGACGGTCACCGAGAAGCGGCAGCCGCGGCCAAGGGTGGAGACGAGCTCCAATGGATGATCGAGCAACTGCGCCAGGCGCTCGACGATGGCGAGCCCGAGACCGAATCCGCCGCCCGCGGCGCTGTCATCGAGCCGGTAGTACTCGGTGAACACGTCGCGCTGCCGCTCCGGTGCGATGCCGGGTCCGGTGTCGACGACGTCGATGCGCAACGCCCCGCCCGAGCGCCGGCACCCGACCACGACGCCGCCTTTGGCGGTGTAGCGGATGGCGTTGGAGACGAGGTTCATGACGATCCGCTCCAGCAGCACCGGGTCGCTGGTCGCCGCGGTGCGGGTCGGCATCACGACCAGTTTGAGCCCCTTGTCGCGGGCCGTCGCAATGAACGTCGCCTCCACCTGCTCCAGCACCCGGCTCATGGGGAAGCTGGTTACCTGCGGTTCGAGGATGCCGGCCTCGAGCCTGGACATGTCGAGCAGCGAGCCGAACAGGTCGTTCATGGAGCCGACCGCGGCGTCGATGCGCCCGAGCAGCCGCGTGCGTGCCTCGGGGTCCGTCTCGTTTCCGAGTTGGGCGATGAACAGGTTCAGGGCGTGCAGGGGCTGGCGCAGGTCGTGACTGGCGGAGGCGAGAAAGTGCGACTTGTAGCGGTTGGCGGCCTCGAGCTGGCGGGTCTTGTCGCTCAGGTCGCGGGTGCGTTCGGCGACTATGCTTTCCAGTCGCGTCGCGGTCTGCTCGCGTTCGGCCAGTAGTCGCTCGAGTTCGATGGCGTTGCGCCGGAATGTCTCCACTGCCCGTGCCATGGCCGCGATCTCGTCGGAGCCCTCGTCCTCGACCGGGGTCGACAGGCGGCCGCCGGCGATGGCCAGTGCGCGATCGCTGAGCGCGGTGAGACGGCGCACGATGTTGCCGCCCACGTACTGCCAGACGATCAGAAGCGCCGTGATCATCCCGAGCAGTGCCAGCGCGATGAGCACCCGGGCAGCGGTCTGCTGCAGCTCGAGGGCGTCCGCGACGGCGCCGGCAGCGTCGGCCTTGGCGGCATCGCCGAGCCGGTCGACGGCGTGCGTGAGCTCGGCCGACAGGCGGTTGGTTTGTGCGAGGCGCTGCTCGCCCTCGGCAATCAACGCGAGCTCGGCACCGCGCGCTTCGGCGATCGAGTCGGATCCCGCGGCGAGCGCGCCAAGCACCTTGCCCTGTTCGTCGAGCAGGGCGGCCAGGCGCGGGTCGAGTCCGGCCGCCGCGCCGGTGACTTCGCCGAGGGCCAGTTCGACCTGGAAGCGCAGCACGGGCAGGCGCTCCGGGCGGCCGGCCGTCGAGGCCTCGCCGAGCCGGTCGACCGCCGTGGAAACATGGCGCTGGACCTCTTCGATTCGGCGCTGCATGTCGATGCGCGCGGCCAGGCCGGCCTTGTCCCGGTCGGCGCCGGCATCGCTCGGCAAATCGTCGACGCGTGCGGCGATCTCGCTGCCGAGGACTTCGAGCCACGGCGACAGCAGGCGCCTTACAGCGGCGTTGGCGTCGAACAACGCATCGCGCATGGTATTCAGGCGCTCGGCGCTGTCGATCCGTCGCCCTACCACGCGGTCGAGTTCGTCGAGTTCCGACGCCAGCGACGACACCAGCGCCGCCAGCTCGTCCAGCGGCAGGGAGTCGCCCGCCTGGTCGGACAGGTCAGCGAGGGTCGCTTCGAGCACATCGACCTCGCGGGCGAGTTCGGCGCGCACCTCGTTGCGCCGTTGCCGCTGGCCGGCCGCGAGCAGTGCGGGCGCGGCGGCGATGATGCGCTCGGCCGAGCGCGAGAGCTCCAGCGCGGCGATCGCCGGGGCGACGCGCTCGTCGATCAAGTCGAGCCGCTCGCCCACCTCCCGAAACGCGTAGATGCCGGCCACGGCCGCCAGGGCGGTGAAGGCGGTGATGGCGAGAAAGGCCAGCAGCAGCCGCGCCCGCACCCCGGGCCGCCACGGCGCCGTCGTGGAATTCTCCGAGCGCGTGTTGTACGGTGTATGCACTTGCAGTCAGTCGACTCGAGGCGCCCCTGCCGTGCAGCGTAAACTAGCACGAACCCGGTCCCTGCGCGGCAGCAGGATGGAGTACGTATGAAGCGCAGAGACGTTCTTTCCGGCGCGGGCGCGGCGGCGCTGGGCGTCGCGGCGCCCGCTGTCGGGCAGTCGGTCCGCCATCTCACCATGGTGACCGACTGGCCGGACGGTCCCGGCGTGCTGCCGAGCGCCCGTCGGCTGGCGAAGTCGATCGAGGACGCCTCCGACGGCCGCATCAGGATCGAGGTCACGCCGTCGGGTGCGGTGGTGCGGCCGTTCGAGACCTTCGACGCGGTATCGGCCGGCGTCGCGGACATGTTCCACTCGCACATCGGCTACTTCGAGAGCAAGTCGCCCGCACTGCACTTCTGGTCCGGCCTGCCGTTCGGCATGACCGCGAGCGAACTGTTCGCCTGGGTGCATTTCGGCGGCGGCCAGGCATTGTGGGACGAGGTGGTCGGTCCTTACGGCATCAAGCCGCTTCTGGCAAGCAGCACAGGTGCCCAGATGGGCGGCTGGTTCCGCGAGCCGCTTGACTCCGTCGATGCGATCGACGGCCTGCGCTACCGCATGGCCGAGCCGGGCGCGGAAGTGTTCCGGCGGCTCGGCGCCACGGTGGTGGTGGTCCCCGGCTCTGACATCGTGCAGTCGCTCGAGTCCGGCGCCATCGATGCCTGCGAATGGCTCGGCCCCTGGCTGGACACGGCCATGGGCCTCGATCGGGTCGCTCGCAATTATTACTACCCGTCGTGGCACGAGCCCGGCACCGTGCTCGCGCTCGGCATCAACCGCCGGGTGTGGGAGAGTTTCGGCGAGCGTGACCGTCGCCTGGTCGAAAGCGCCTGCGCGGCGGAGTTCATGACCTCGCTGGCGGAATTCAACACCAACAACGCACGCGCTTTGACTCAGCTGCGCGACTCGGGCCACGTGAGCATCCTCCCATTCGGCGACGCCATCGTCGCCGAGCTTGCGCGCATCAGCCGCGAGGTCGTGACCGAGACGGGCGCCAGCGACGAGCTTGCCGGGCGAGTCCTAGCCAGCTACACGGAGTTCCTCGCACTCGCACGCAGCTGGAGTGACGTCGGCGAGGGCGCCTACCTGTCCCTGCCGAACCCGTGGTGACCCAGCGGATCGAACCATGAATCGAATGCCTGAAGAACCGGACGCGCCCGTCGCCGACGAGGAGCTCGACCTCGTCGACGGCTTCTGGCGCGCCTGCAACTACCTCGCCGCGGGAATGATCTACCTGCGCGACAACCCCCTGTTGCGCGAACCGCTTGTGAGCGAACACATCAAGCAGCGGCTGCTCGGCCACTGGGGTGCGAGCCCGGGCCTCGCGTTCATGTACGCTCACCTGAACCGGCTGATCCTGCGCCACGATCTCGACGCCATCTTCATCGCCGGTCCCGGCCACGGCGCGCCCGGCGTGGTGGCGCCGGTGTACCTGGAAGGGACGTGGTCCGAGCGCTACCCTGAAACGGGCGAGGATGCCGAGGGCATGGTGCGGCTGTTTCGCGAGTTCTCCTTTCCCGGCGGGATAGGCAGCCACTGCACGCCCGAGTTGCCGGGTTCGATCCACGAGGGCGGCGAGCTCGGTTACAGCCTGTCCCACGCCTTCGGCGCGGCGTTCGACAACCCCGACCTCGTCGTGGCGGTGGCGGTGGGCGACGGCGAGGCGGAGACCGGGCCGCTGGCCACGGCCTGGCATTCGAACAAGTTCCTGAGCCCGGTGCGCGACGGCGCGGTGCTGCCGATCCTTCACCTGAACGGCTACAAGATCAACAACCCCACGGTGCTGGCGCGCATATCGCGCGAGGAACGCGAGGCTCTGTTCATCGGCTACGGCTACAAGCCGTACTTTGTCGCCGGCGACGAGCCGGGCGCGATGCACCGCCTGATGGCGATGACGCTGGAGTCGTGCCTCGCCGATATCCGTGCCATCCAGCACGAGGCGCGACGGCCCGGCGCCGGCGAGGCCCGGCGTGCGCGCTGGCCGATGATCGTGCTCGAGACTCCCAAGGGCTGGACCGGACCGCGCGAGGTGGACGGCCGCCAGGTGGAGGGATCGTGGCGCGCCCACCAGGTGCCGCTGCCCGCGGCGCGCGGCAATCCGTCCCACCTCGCGGCGCTCGAGGCCTGGCTGCGCGGCTACCGTCCCGAGGAACTGTTCGATGCCGCCGGGCGGTTGAAACCGGAACTGCGCGCCATGGCGCCGCGCGGCGCGCGTCGCATGAGCGCCAATCCCCGTGCCAATGGCGGCCTGCTGCGCCGCGATCTCAGGCTGCCCGACTTTCGCAAGTACGCGATCGACGTTTCCGCGCCCGCCCGCGAGCGCGCCGGCAACACTCGCCCGCTCGGCGCGTTCCTGCGCGACGTGATGGCACGAAATTCCGACAACTTCCGCGTGTTCTCGCCCGACGAGAACACCTCCAACAAGCTCGACGCCATCTACGAGGTGAGCCGCAAGCTGTGGCTCGCCGATTACCTGCCCTCCGATGCCGACGGGGGCGAACTGGCGCCCGACGGGCGGGTGATGGAGATGCTGTCCGAGCACACCCTCGAGGGCTGGTACGAGGGCTACGTCCTCACCGGGCGGCACGGGTTCTTCTCGACCTACGAGGCCTTCGCCCACGTCATCGACTCCATGTTCAACCAGCACGCCAAGTGGCTGACCATCGCCGGCCGCATCCCCTGGCGCGCGCCGGTGTCGTCGATCAACCTGCTGATCACCTCGACCGTGTGGCGCCAGGACCACAACGGCTTCACCCACCAGGATCCCGGCTTCCTCGACGTGGTGGTCAACAAGGACCCCGAGGTCACGCGCATCTACCTGCCGCCGGACGCCAACACGCTGCTGTCGGTGGCCGACCACTGCCTGCGCAGCCGCGACGACGTCAACGTCATCGTCGCCGACAAGCAGAACCACCTGCAGTATCTCGACATGGAAGCCGCCATTCGCCACGCCACCAAGGGCATCGGTATCTTCGACTTCGCCAGCAGCGACCACGGCGTGGAGCCCGACGTGGTGATGGCGAGTTGCGGCGACATCCCGACCCAGGAGGCGCTTGCCGCCACCGTTCTGTTGCGCGAGCACTTCCCGGACCTGAAGATCCGCTTCGTCAACGTCGTCGACCTGTTCCGGATGCAGAACGCCGGCGAGCACCCCCACGGCCTCGCCGATCGCGACTTCGACAGCCTGTTCACCACCGACAAGCCGGTGATCTTCAACTTTCACGGCTACCCGTGGCTGATCCACCGCCTGGCGTACCGGCGCACCAACCACGCCAACCTGCACGTGCGCGGGTACAAGGAGAAGGGCAGCATCAACACGCCGCTGGAGCTGGCCATCGACAACGAGATCGACCGCTTCAGCCTCGCCATCGACGTCATCGACCGCGTGCCGCGCATCGCCCGGGCGGGCGCCCACGTCAAGGAGAAGCTGCGCGACATGCAGATCGACTGCCGAACGTACGCCCACCGCTACGGCGTCGACCGCCCCGAGTTCGCCGACTGGCGCTGGCCGGATTGATGTCGTTCGCCTCTGCGGAGCGCGCCCCGACGTAACGACTACTCCTTCCCCGCCAACCTGTCGAACGCGCGCAGCAGCTCCATCGGCAGCGGGAAGAACATGGTGTGGCTGCGCTCGTGAGACATGTCGGCCATGGTCTGCAGGTAGCGCAGGGTGATGGCGTCCTTTTCCTTGCTGAGCACGGCGGCGGCCTCGGTCAGCTTGTGCGACGCCTGCAGCTCGCCCTCGGCGGCAATTACCTTGGCGCGCCGCCAGCGCTCGGCCTCGGCCTGGCGGGCGATGGCGCGGATCATGCTCTCGTCGAGGTCGACGTGCTTGATCTCGACATTGATCACCTTGATGCCCCAGGCGTCGGTCTGCTTGTCGAGGATCTGCTGGATGTCGTTGTTGAGCTTGTCGCGCTCGGACAGCATCTCGTCGAGCTCGTGCTGGCCGAGGACCGAGCGCAGCGTGGTCTGCGCCAGCTGACTGGTGGCGTCGTGAAAGGCCTCGACCTGGATGATGGCGTTCTGCGGATCGACCACGCGGTAATACACCACGGCGTTGACCTTCACCGACACGTTGTCCTGGGAGATGACGTCCTGGGTCGGCACGTCCAGCACCCGGGTGCGAAGGTCCACCCGCACCATCTGCTGGATCGGCGGCACGATGATGATCAGTCCCGGGCCCTTCACGGCCTGGAAGCGGCCGAGGAAGAACACGACGCCGCGTTCGTACTCTCGCAGGACGTTGATGACGAGGTAGGCGATGCCGACGACGATGGCGATCACCACGAGCCAGACGGGATTGACAGGCAAGATCATGACGATTCCTCCACGGGTTCCGGGACTGGTTCGACGGTGAGCACCAGGCCATCGAGTTCGAGCACCCTGACCTTCTGTCCTCGCATCACCGGGCGCTCGCACCGCGCCGACCAGCGTTCGCCGTGCACCAGGATGGTGCCGGTACCGTGCTCGAAGTCGGCCAGTGCCTCGCCGGTGCCGCCGATCATGTACTCGCGGCCGCTGACCACCGGCTGCCTGCGCTGGCGCACCGCCATGGCGATGATGGTGAACACGAACAACACGGTCACCGCGGCGACGGTGACGATCAGCGGCGTCGACAGCTGGTAGGCCTCGACGTCGGTCTCGATCAGGATCAGCGAACCGATGACGAATGCGATGACGCCGCCGATGCCCACGACTCCGAAGCTCGGCATGAACAGCTCGCCCACCATGAATGTCACCCCGAGCAGGATCAGCGCCACGCCGGCGTAGTTCACCGGCAGCACCTGGAAGGCGTAGAACGCGAGCAGCAGGCAGATCGCGCCCAGCACGCCTGGAAACAGCGCACCGGGATTGGACAGCTCGAAGAACAGCCCGTAGATGCCGACCAGCATCAGGATGTAGGCGACGTTCGGGTTGGTAATGACCGCCAGGAGCCGGGTGCGCCAGTCGGGTGCGACCGTGACGACCTCGAGGCCGCCGGTGGCGAGCACCACCTCTTCGTCGCCGACGCTGACGGTCACGCCGTCGACCTGTGCCAGCAGGTCGTCGACGTCGCGCGCCACCACGTCGATGACGTCCTGTTCCAGCGCATCCTCGGCCGTGAGGTTGACCGCCGAGCGCACGGCGGCTTCGGCCCACTCCTCGTTGCGCCCGCGCAGCCGCGCCAGACCCTTGATGTAGGCGACCGCGTCGTTGACCACCTTGCGCTCCATGGCGCTGCCGGGGCGCGGCGCGTCGCTTTCCGAGTCGTCGGACTCGGGGGCCTTGCCGTTTTCGGGGTCGCCCCCCTCCTTGGCGGAATCGTTTCGCTCATCCTTGTCATCCTCCTCGCGGCCGCCGCCGAGCCCGCCGGGCGAAAGGCTCACCGGTGTGGCGGAGCCGAGGTTGGTGGCCGGCGCCATCGCGGCAATGTGGCTGGCGTACATGATGTAGGTGCCGGCGCTGGCGGCGCGCGAGCCGGAAGGCGAGACGAAGGTCGCCACCGGCACGCGGCTGGCGAGGATCTTCGAGATGATGTCGCGCATGGAGGCGTCGAGCCCCCCGGGGGTGTTCAGGCGCAGCACCACCAGCGCCGCGCCCGACTCCTCGGCGTCGGCGATGCCGCGCACGATGAAGTCGCCGGTCGCCGGGCCGATGGCTCCGTCCACCTCCAGCACCACGGCCGTGCGCCGGGCCGCATCGCCGCCTTCGTCCTGGGCCACGAGAACGTTCGAGGCCGGGAGCAAGGCGCCCGCGACAAGGGCGAGGGCCGCGACGAACAGCCGGCATATGGATCGCATCGCGCTCATGAACCTCTCGCGTTGGAGGTACAGGTTATCATATGGGGCGAAAATCTCCCGGAGGCAATCACCTGAAGCCCGGCCCCTGTAACGCCCCGTATCTATGGCGAAGCCGCTGTAGGAGCCTGCCTGCAGGCGATTGATGCGGCGTGCATGCCGCCGAAAGAATCGCCTGCAGGCAGGCTCCTACAGTGCCGTGGCTCCTGCACGCGATAGGTTCGGCGGCTGCGCCATCGTCCAACCGCTTGAGCGCGACCATCGGCCATGGAACCACGAATCACCGTCATCACCCTCGGCGTCGACGACCTCGAAAGATCGCTTGCCTTCTATCGCGACGGCCTGGGCCTTGCCACCGAAGGTATCGTCGGCGAGGAGTTCGAGCACGGCGCGGTGGTGTTCATCGACCTGCAGCATGGATTAAGGCTCGCCCTGTGGCCCCGCTCGAGCATCGCCCATGACACAGGGCTCGCGCGCACCCCGGCAAGCGCCACCGAGTTCACCCTCGGCCACAACGTGTCGTCGCGAGAAGAGGTCGATAAAGTGATGCGCCTGGCGGCACGCGCCGGCGCGGTGATCGTCAAGTCCGCGGCGGCCACCTTCTGGGGCGGCTACGCGGGCTGCTTCCAGGACCCGGACGGACACCTGTGGGAAGTGGTGTGGAACCCGGCTTGGGAACAGCCCGGGTCCTGACGGTCAATCGGCTGGATGCTCGACGCGGTGATCCGTCGGCTGGGGTGTCACCGACAGGATCTTGACGCCGCGCGGCGTCTCGAAGCGGTGCCAGGCGCCCCGCGGCACTACGATCAGCCTACCGGCCGACAGGCAGTGCGCGACCTCGCCGTCGCCGTCGAGGATGAACAGCGTGGTCTCGCCCTCGATCACGACGACGATCTCGTCGCCGGCGCCGTGGCGCTCCCACTCGCTGTTGCCGGCGTAGTGGCCGATGAATATCGCGCCGTCGCGGTAGTCGGCCAGCCGCGCGAAAGCATCGCGCATGTCTTCCTGGGCCATGCCGGGGGTGCGGCGGGCAAGGAACACGAGATCCTCGAAGGCCTCGGTGATGGGCAGCGGCCTGCCCTTGTTCGCGTCTTCGTTCACGCCTTCTTCACGATGTTGCGGCCGTCGCATTCGCTGCGCTCCGAGGGGCGCTCGCGGGCCTGCTTGAGGGCATTGGCATACCACTGGAATTCATCGAGGAAGCGATCGGCGCGCTTGTACCAGGCCTCGTCGTCGGGCGTGCCGTCTTCGTCGAATGCCGACTGCACGCGCGGCACCGGCAACAGCGACGGGATGCTGGGCATGCCCATCTCCGCGAGCATGGCGCGCAGGGTCATGGCCGCGCGCACGCCGCCGAACGAGCCGGCCGAGTAGCAGACGATCGCCGAGGGCTTGAAGAAGTATTCCTCGAGAAAGTGATCCATGAGGTTGGACAGGGCGGGCGGCACGGTGTGATTGTACTCGCCGCTGACCACGATGTAGCCGTCGGCCGGTGCGACGATGTCGGCGAGCCCTTGAAGCACGTCGGGTGCCTCGCCGGCGCGGTACTCCTTGTACATGCGGTCGAGCAGGGGCAGGGGGTGGTCGAGCGGGTCGACGAGGTGCACCGAATGTCCACGCGCACGGCACCGCGCCGCGATGAAGCGCGCCGCCTTGATGCCCTGGCGGGCGCTGCGCACGGAACCGTAGAAGACGACGATATCGAGCGGCATGGCGTTCATCCTCGCGTCTTGCCGCGCCGCGCCGGCGCAGCAGCCGTTTTGGTTGATGTCACTATGCCCGGCGGCGGCGTGCCTGTCGAGTTTCGGTGCCGGGACGTGGGGCGCTCAATCCGGCTGAAAGCGCACGCACAGGATCGGCGGCAGGTGGCGGCTGACCACCTGCCACGAGTCGCCCTGGTCCTCGCTCACCCAAAGCGACCCGGTGGTGCTGCCGAAGGCGAGGCGCTCGCCGTCGGCCGACACGTCGAGGCCGTGGCGGTAGACGAGGTCCCACGACGGCTCCTCGGGAAGCCCGCGGTCGAGCACCTCGAACGAATTGCCGCCGTCGCGGGTGCGGTTCACCACCAGCTTCGCATCCACCGGTACGCGCTGCTCGTCCTTGATGGCGGGGACGAACCAGGCGGTGTCGGGGTCGGTCGGGTGGGCGGCAACGGCGAAGCCGAAGACCGACGGCTTGACGTCCACGATCTCGCGCCAGTTGGCGCCGGTGTCGTCGCTGACGAAGATGCCGTTGTGGTGCTGCATCCACTGCCGGCCGGGATGCGCCGTGCAGTGCTTGATGCGGTGCGAATCCTGGGCGATGGGATCGTTCTCCTGGCCCGGGGGCATGTAGGCGTTGCGAAGACCGGCGCCGGCCACCTCCCAGGTCTGGCCGCGGTCGCGCGTGGTCCACACGCCGCCCACCGAGACGCCGACGGTGACGTGGGCGGGGTCGTTCGGGTCGACGAGGATGGAATGGATGCCGGCGAAGTCGTATCCGCCGCCCATCCACTGCCTGCGCCGCGGGTCGTCCCAGAGCGAACGCACCAGCGACCAGCTGTCGCCGCCGTCGGCGCTGTGAAACAGGCCACCGGGAATGGTGCCGCACCACAGCTCGTTGTCGCCGCCGGCTTCCAGCGACCAGATTAGCTTCGTGGTCCAGGGCACTTCGAGGCCGCGCATCGGGTCCTTGTCCTCGGCGTCCTCGGGCTTTTCGGGGTAGGCGGGCGGTTCGATGTCGGTGTAGGTGTCGCCGCCGTCGATGCTGCGCTTGAGCTTGACCCCGAAGTGGCCGAGGTCACAGGCGGCGTGCACGCGTCCGCCAGGTTCCGCCAGCACCATGGACACCGGGTCGCCGAGGAACCAGTCGCGCGCCACGCGCCAGCGCCCGCCGGCTTCCTTCTCGATTCGAAACAGCCCCTTGCGCGTACCAACCAGAACAGCATCGCTCATGTCATCCTCCTGAAAGTGCCTGGAATACGAAGATCTCGTCGTTGTCGCCGATGGGGTCGGACAGGGTGGCGCGGTCGTTGACCGGCGTGCCGTTGACGAAAACCACCACGTGCTGGCGCACCGCCCCCTGGTCGTCGAGGACGTAGCCGCGCACGCCGGGGTGGTCGCGGAAGTAGCCGTCCAGCGCCTCGCCGACCGTGGCCCCGGACACGGGCGCGCGCGGGGCATCGACGTGGCGTCGAAGGTTGGGGGTGAAACTGACCGTGGTCATCTCCTGTCCCGGCCGGCCTGGCAGCCGGCCTCTCCATGGGGAGGGGGCAGTATACCGGTTCGATTCGCCGATGAAAGCCCGCCTGTCTTCGTGTCACACTTGGCGTTTCGAATACTGACCCACCCCGAGGTGATTTCAATGACAAGGGCCCTGATCGTGGTCGACGTGCAGAACGACTATTTCGACGGCGGCGCCATGGCGCTCGTCGGCATGGACGAGGCGGCCGCCAACATCGGCGCGCTGCTGGCCGGCTTTCGCGCCGCCGGCGCGCCGGTGATCCACGTCCAGCACCTGTCGACGCGGCCGGGCGCCACGTTTTTCGTCCCCGGCACGCCGGGCTGCGACATCAATCCCGCGGCGGCGCCCGCCGGAGACGAGCCGGTGGTGCGCAAGCACTTCCCCAGCGCCTTTCGCGGCACCGACCTCGATGCCAGGCTCAAGGACGCGGGCGTCGAGCAGGTGACGATCTGCGGCGCCATGAGCCACATGTGCATCGACTCGACCACCCGCGCGGCGTTCGATCTCGGCTACGGCTGCACCGTGGTCGAAAGCGCCTGCGCCACCCGCGACCTCGAGTTCGGCGGCCGCGTGCTGCCCGCCGCCGACGTCCATGCCGCCTTCATGGCGGCGCTGAGGGTGCCGTTCGCCGCCGTGGTGGACACGGCGGCGGCTCTCGAAGGGCTCTCCGAGGAGGACTGACGCGCGGGCGGCCGAGAGCGGCGGCGTGCTCAGGCACCTCGCGCCACGGGGCCCGCGGCAGTCGTCCCGGAACGATCGGCGTCGCTCCGCGGCCACACGCGCGGCAGCAAGGGGCAGTCGAGCGGCGCGTCGACGCGCTGGCCGAGCTCGCGCAGGTAGTCGCTGGTCTCCACGGTCCACGCTCCGCGCGGACGGAACACGACGTCGCCGTCGCCGTACCGCAGCGACATGCGGTGAATGGTCCTCGGGAGCGGGTCGCGGCCGTTGGTGGCGCGATGCAGCGTGCGAAAGTCGAATACCAGGCAGTCGCCGGGCACCAGGCTCCACGACAGGTAGCTTTCCTGCCAGCCGGTGAAATCCTCGATCTCGTGGTAGCCCGCGAGATCGCCGTCGAAGGCGCGATGTTCGCGAAAGTTCTGCGCCATGTAGACTTTGCCCCAGCGGTGGGAGCCGGCGAGGAAGGTAAGGCCCTCGTCGCGCGACGCCGCTTCGAGCGGATACCACAGCACGGTCTTGCGTCCGCCGAAGAAGTCGAAGTAAGGCTCGTCGTGGTGCCACGGCGCACCGTTGGCGGCGCCCGCCTCGCGCAGGAACCAGTTGTCCATGAGCAGGGTGAGCGAAGGCGCGCCGGTCAGGCGGGCGACGATGCCGGCAATGCCCGATTCGAGCACCAGTTCGCGGAACTCGGGGACGGCGGGCCAGTTCCAGTAGTCGAACAGGTAGCGCGCCGGCGATCCGTCCGGGGTCTGGTCGCGGAAGAACCGCCCCGGGTTGGCGATGTTGCGCGCGATGCCGGCGCGGGTGAGCTCGACCCAGCGCTCGTCGATGACGCCGCGCAGGCACACCACGCCGTCGCGCTCGAAGGCCCCGCGCGCGTCGCCGGGGGCGGTGAATGAGTCGGGTTCGTTCATGATCGCCATGCGTGGTTCGGCCGTCAGCCCGAGGGTAGAGCATCCGACGCGGATCGGACAACAGGTAGCCCCCGTTTGTTGACGAAGCCGCTGCAGGAGCCTGCCCGCAGGCGATTGACGCGGCGAGCACGACGCCGAAAAGAATCGCCCGCCCCAAGCCGAAGCCCCTGTAGGAGCCTGCCTGCAGGCGATTGCCTCGGCGGGCACTGCGCTGCCCGAAAGAATCGCCTGCAAGGCAGGCTCCTACAGTGCCAGGGCTTTCGCAGGGGGTTGCATCGGCAGTGCACGCCGCCCGAAAAGAATCGCCTGCAAGGCCGGCTCCCGCAGCGCAGCAGCTCGCCGGTGCGGGAGACCCGCTTCACGCACTGTAATAAAAAAACCCGCCTTGCCTGTTGAAAATCACGCAGAAAAATCTAGAATTCGCCCTCCGCTCGATGCCTTACGAGGTTTTATGTTCCCGCGCTAGTCACGTGCTGTCTCCGAGGACGGCACGTTAGCTTCACAGTCAACGTTTGTTCGAGGAGAGTTCCGCGATGGCGCAGGATTCCGTTATTCAGTTTCCCGCACCGGCTCGCTGGCCGAGCCATGGCCAGGGGGGCGCCGGCGACGACCGGCCGGCCGACCACTTCATCACCCGCAACGGCTTCGAGTGCGCCGGAACGCACCTGATCGTCGATCTGTGGGGCGCCAGCGGTCTCGACGACATGGCGCTCATGGAACGCGCACTGCGCGACTCCGTCGAGGTGGCCGGCGCCACGCTGCTGCACATTCACCTGCACCACTTCACCCCCAACGGCGGCATCTCCGGCGTCGCCGTGCTGGCCGAGTCGCACATCAGCGTGCACACCTGGCCCGAGCGCGGTTTCGGCGCCTTCGACGTGTTCATGTGCGGCGACGCGCGTCCCGAACTCGTCATCGACGTGCTGCGCGGGGCGTTCCGGCCCGGGCAGGTGTCGGTCAGCGAGCACCTGCGCGGGATGGTCCACGCCCGATGACGGGGCGCGTGTTTCACGAGACGCTTCACGACGGGCTCGGCCAGGAGATCGCCGTCGACGAGGTGCTGTTCGAGAGCGACACCGGCCACCAGAAGCTGGTGATCTTCAACAACCGGGCGCTGGGCCGGGTGATGACCCTGGACGGCGCGGTGCAGACCACCGAGGCCGACGAGTTCATCTACCACGAGATGATGGCGCACGTGCCGATCCTGGCCCACGGCAAGGTCGAGTCGGTGCTGATCATCGGCGGCGGCGACGGCGGCATGCTGCGCGAGGTGCTCAAGCACCCCGGGGTCAGGGCGACCCAGGTGGAGATCGACCAGGCGGTGATCGACCTCTCGCGCCGGTACCTGCCGAACCATTCCGCCGGCGCCTTCGACGACTCGCGAGCCGAGATCGTGATCGCCGACGGCATGGACTTCGTGCGCTATACCGACCGGCGCTTCGACGTCATCATCTCCGACAGCACCGACCCGATCGGCCCCGGCGAGGTGCTGTTCAGCGAGGACTTCTACGCCCTTGCAAAGAACTGCCTCAACCCCGGCGGCGTGATGGTCACCCAGAACGGGGTGCCGTTCGTGCAGATGGACGAGTTCGTCGATACCCGTCGCCGCATGTCGCCGCACTTCGCCGACATGACCTTCTACATCGCCGCCGTGCCGACCTACTATGGCGGTGACATGGCCTTCGCCTGGGGCTGCGACGACCGCGCCGTGCGGCGCACCTCGCAGGAGGTGCTCGGCTGGCGCGTCCGCCACGCGGGCCTCGTCACGCGTTACTACAACCCGGCCGTGCACCATGCGGCCTTCGCCCTGCCGCAGTACATGATCGACGCGCTGTCAGACCAGGGCACGGAAGCGGGCCGCCAACCGGTGGGGTGAACGGGCCTTAGCCGGGCCGTGCGATCCGAAAAGCGGCGCCGGCGTCGTGGAGTTGATCCAGGCGCCAGGCGCTTTCCACCAGGCGCCGTGCGTCGTCGTTGTCGACCGCGTCGTGCAGCGCCGCCAGGCGGACGAACTTCTCCTCGATCTCCACGTCCGACAGCGGGTTGTCCGGATCACCCTTCGGCACCTCGCAGGTGTGCGAAAGGCGCCTGCCGTCGGTCGTTGTGACGATGACGCGGGCGTTCCAGCGCGCCGGGTAGGCGGCGTCGATCTCCGGGTCGAGCACCATGCGCACCTTGTCGTGAAGGGCGCGCAGCAGCGGATCGGACAGGGTCTCGTCGCTGAAGTCGGCGACGCCGGCGCGCCGCCTCGCGGCGATCAGTGCGAGCACGAAGCCCATGGAAAACTTCGCCTGGTGCACCGTGCGCGGGTCGGTGACCGGACCGAGGACCTCGATGGCGGCCTGGTAGACGTGCGTCTCGACAGCGGCGATGTCGTCCGGCGCGAGGTCGTGTTCGGTGACGATGGCCAGAAGCGCGTCCGCCGAGGGGTGGGTGTGCCGGCAGGAGGCGTGGAACTTGAACGAGGTCTCGAGGACGCCGAACGGTTTGCCCAGGCCCTCGAGGATGCGCCCGGCGCGGCCCTCGCCGAGCATGCCCGCGTTCATGCCCTGCTCGCCCTCGAGAATCCGCGCCGCCCCGGTCAGACCGAACGACGCCGCCGACGCGGCGAGCATGCCGTCCGCGGCCGCCTTGGCGGTGTGCAGCTGCTTGGAGTGTGCCGCGGTGCGCAGGAATTCCCACAGGCCCGCGGCCTGGGTCCCCGCCGAGCCGAGGGCATGGCCGAGGGCGTCGGCGGACAGTCCCATGAGCTTGCCGCAGGCCATGGCCGCGGCCAGTGTGCCGGCGGTGCCGGTGGTGTGGAACACGCGGTAGTGGCCGCGTCCGAGATACTCGCCGACGCGGATGCCGGTTTCGTAGCCCGCCACCGCCGCGGCGATGAAATCCCGGCCATGGACCGGCCGCGACTGGGCCAGCGCAAGGAGCGGCGGGAAGACTACTGTCGCGGGATGGAACACCGAGCCGTTGTGCACGTCGTCCTGCTCGACCACGTGGGAGGCGGCGGCATTGAGCATGGCGGCGAAGTAGGCGCTGGTGCCGGACAGGCGATCGAGTGCCTGGGCGGGACCGTCGCTCGGACCCATGGAGTCGGTGAAGCCGCGCAGCGCGGCCACCGGTGCCGCACTCGCACCGGCGAGCGCCGAGCCCAGCCAGTCGAGATACAGCGCCTTTGTCATGTGCACGACTTCGGCGCTAAGATCGTCGTACACCAGGTTGTGCACGAAATCGGTCAGGATGCGCGATAACGACGGCGAGTCTTGCATGGGAGGGTTCCGGGTCTTCGAATGCCTTCGTTTTAACACGTCGCACCCGCGCCGCAAAACGGCGCCGTGCCGATTCGCCCGCCCCGCGCGGTCCGCCCCGTCGCCAGTTCGCCGATGAACAGACTGATCACCTTTCTCGCCCGCTTGGCCGCCGTCGCCCTGGCACTGCTCGCCGTCGCCGCCTGGGTGATCCCGAGCGACATCGTGCGGCTGATCAGCAAGGAGGAGTTCATCCTCCTCGGGCGCTACGGCATCGACCACTTCAACGGCGCGCTGGTCGTCACCGTGCTGGCGCTGGTGATGATCTACCTCACGTTCGCCCCGGCGGCGAAGAAGCGCCAGCGCCGCATCGCCGTGACGGCGTGGGCCATGGTATTGCTGGTCGTGGTGTTCACCGTCGACCTCGTGCTTCGCGTGGTGTTCGACGACGCCGCCTACGTGCACGTGGGCGAGCTCAGGCTCAGGCCGCCGAACATGGATATCACGCTGACCTACGAGGACGTGCCTCTCGCGCAGCGCTCCGTGCCCGATGTCAGGCCCGGGTATCCGCCCTACGAGATGCGCATGACCACCGATGCGCGCGGGCTTCGCAATCCCGAGGTGCTCGAGCGCGCCGACGTGCTGCTGCTCGGCGACTCCTTCACCGAGGGTTCGCGCGTCGACGACGACGAGACCTGGGCGGCGCGGGTGGCGCGCGACTCGGGACTCGCCGTCTACAACATCGCCAACTCGGGCGACGACCCGCAGAAGTACCTGTCCAAGTACGACCTCTACGGCCGCGATCTCGGCGCCGCAACCGTGGTGGTGATGCTCTACGAGGGCAACGACTTTCGCCGCCGCGAGCCGCTTCGGCACAGCGTCGAGGACTACAGCATCGGCGAGGCCGTGGGCAACTACCTGAGGTTCGCGCCGGTGCGCGTGCGCTACGAGCGGCTGTTGCGAAACGTGCTCGGCCCGGTGCGCGCCGATGCGCCGGTCGACGACAACGGCGTGCTGTCGTGGCTGCCGTTCCCGTGGCGGGCCGGCGGCGGCACGAGCTGGTACTTCGTCAAGCCCAAGGAGATCGCCCAGGTTTTCACCGCGGCCGAGGAATTCGCCGCCAGCAGCGGCTGGCGGATCGCCCGCGAGGCGGTCGACGAGGTGATTTCGGCGGCGGCGCGCAAGGGCGCCCGGGTGATCGTCGTGTACGCTCCCACCAAGGCCCGCGTCATGCTGCCGCTCGTGGTGGACGATCTCGACGCCTCGGTCGTCATCCGCTACCTGCAACTGATCGGCGAACGGCTGCCGCCGGCACTGGACGACGTGCGCGACGGCGACCAGCTCAAGGCCGCGCTCGAGCGCCATGAAGGGGCCATGGAATCGATCGTGGCGCGGTACTTTCGCGATCGCGGCATCGCCTTCATCAGCCTGACCGGGGCCCTGCGGCAAGCCGCCCGCGAAGGCGTGCAGACCTACTTCACCTACGACCAGCACTGGACGCCCGACGGTCACCGCGTGGTGGCCGCCGAGATCCTTCCCGCGCTCGGCAGTCGCTGAGTCCGTCAACGTTGAATCGGCGCCGTGGCCATAGTCTAATGTCGACATCGCATCGTCCCGCGCCAACGACCAGGAGATCTGTGACATGACAACGCCCGCGACCACCCCGACCACCGGCCGCATGTTCGCGGCATTCGCCGCGCTGGCACTTGCGGCGGCGGCGCTGGTTCCCGCCGCGGCCCGCGCCGAGGACGAGCAGCGCCTGCAACAGCTCGTCGAGCGGGCCCGTTTCACCTTGGAGCAGTTCGACGCCGACCCCGATCTTCAGCAGTTCCGCGACTACGTGCCCTACGCCCACGCCCTCCTGATCGTGCCCGCGTACATGAAGGGCGCCTACTTCCTCGGCGGCGCCGGCGGGCGCGGGGTGCTGATCAAGCGCGATGCCGCCACCGGCCGCTGGTCGTCCCCGGCCTTCTACCGCCTGTGGTCGCTGAGCCTCGGGCTGCAGGTCGGCGGCTCGGCATCGGAGCTGCTGGTGATCTTCCAGACCGAGGAGGGCCTGGCGTTGCTCGACGATACCTCGCTCAAGTTCGGCCTCGACGCCGCCGTCGCCGCCGGGCCCATGGGCTACGGCGTCGAGGGTTCGACCAGCACCGCCGGCAGCCGCGACATCGCCGCGTTCTCCCGGGTCAAGGGCGCGTTCATGGGTGCGTCGATGGCGGGGACCTCGATGGTGCTCAGGGATGACTGGAACGCGACCTATTACGGGCGTCCCGTGAGCGTGACCGAGATACTCTCCGGGCAGGTTCGAAACCCCAACGCCGACGGTTTGAGCCGCGCCGCTGCCGCGTTCTTCAACAACAACTCGGGACGGTCGAACTAGGGGTTTGTGCAGGGTGGGCCAAGGCTCACCGGAGGTGCAGTGACCGGCGTCCATATGGTGGGCTGAAGCCCACCCTACGACGCGACCGGTCCCGACGGGCGCTTCGTGCGCCGGCAGACGATGTGGCTTCGGCCTTCGCCGCCGGCCGGCGACTCGGCGTGCTCCAGCACTTCAAGTCCGGCGAACAGCCGCGGCAGCTCGCACGGCTCGAGAACATAGTCCGGGTTCATGTCGGGCCTGTCGGCGAGGGCGTCGCGGTTGAACGCCTTCGCGATCAATACGCCTCCCGGAACGAGGCGCTCGGGCAACGCGCGATACAGCGTGCGGTCGAGGAAGTTCAAGACCAGCACCACGTCGTAGCGGCCGGCGAGCGGGTAGCGGTCGAGGTCGGCCACGATGGGGCGAATGGTGACGCCGCAGCGGCGGGCGAGGTCGAGGGCGAGACGCATGCCGTTGACGCTGCCGTCGATCGCCGTGACGTCGAAGCCGCGAAGCGCCAGCCACACCGCGTTGTGTCCCGAGCCCGAGGCGATGTCGAGGGCGCTGCCGCCTTCCGGCAGGTGAGGGCAGGCGGCCAGTACCGGGTCCGGCCTCGGCGCGTCGGCGGGCTCGCGGCCGGCAAAGCGTTCGTTCCAGCGGTCGATGTCGGATTTCATGTCGTGAGTATCAGTTCCGACGCCGGCCGTCGCCGTCGGCGAGTATCAATTCGGCGGCGCGCCATCCCACCATCAGGGCCGCGGCATTGGTGTTGCCCGAGGTGATGTTGGCGAACACCGACGCGTCGGCAACGCGCAACCCCTCGATCCCGTGCACCCGCAACTCGGCGTCGACCACGCTAGAGGCGGCGTCGCGGCCCATGGCGCAGGTGCCCACGGGATGGTAGACGGTGTCGGCGCGGGCGCGAAAGTCCTCGACGATCTCATTGTCGCTCATCTGCTCCGGCGTCGGCCCGATCGGCGCGGCGATGATGTCGCACATGGCGTCGGTGCGGGCCAGGCGCGCCATCAGCCGCCCGCCGTGCACCACGGTGTCGAAGTCGCGCGGATCCGACAGGTAGGCGGGCATGATCGCGGGCGGCGTCGATGGGTCCGCCGAGACTATGTCGATGCGTCCGCGACTCAGCGGCCGGCAGGGCTGAAAACTCAGGATGAAACCGGGGTAGGGGTCCGGGGAGAGCAGCGGCCTCTTTCCCACGGGAGTTTTCTGGTAGGTGACCGGGTTGAAATAGACCTGTATGTCGGGATGCCCGGTCCCCGGCGCGGCGCGCACGAAACCGCCGTACTGGTTGACGCCGAGCGCCAGCGGACCCGAATGCAGGGCGAGGTAGCGGGCGCCGGCGAGCGCCTTGCCCCACCAGGGGTGCAGTTCGTTGTTCAGGGTGGGCACGCGGCTGCGGTAGAAGTACGTCACCGCGAGGTGGTCCTGCAGGTTGCCGCCCACTGCCGGCAGGTCGGCCCGGGTGGTGATGCCGTGGCGGGCCAGCAGCGCGCGCGGGCCGATACCGGACAGCTGCAGCAGTTGCGGGGAATTCACGGCGCCGGCACTGACGACGACCTCCTCGCGGCAATAGACCCGGTGGGTACTGCCGCGCAGGAGAAATTCGACCCCGGTGGCGCGCCGGCCGTCGAACAGCAGTCGAAGGGCGTGCGCGTCGCTGAGCAGGTTGACATTGCCGGACGCGAGCGCCGGCCGCAGGAACGCGTCGGCGGCGGAACAGCGCCGGCCGCCGCGGGCGGTGATGCAGTAGCGGCCGACGCCGTCGCCGCCGATCATGTGCGGATTGATCTCGAATCCGAGTGCGCCCGCCGCGCGCAGGTAGTGCTCGCCGAGCGGGTGGTAGGCAGGACCCGGATCGGTGATCCACAGCGCGCCGTCTCCGGTGACGCTGCCGTCGGCGCGAGTGCAGCGCTCGATGGCCTCGAAGGCGCCGCGCACGGCCGGCCAGGACCACGCGTCGCCCGCCGCCCGCGCCCAGTCGTCGAAGTCGTGCGGCTGGCCGCGGTAGTACACCATGGCATTGATCGAGCTCGATCCCCCCACCACCTTGCCGCGCGGCCAGTAGCTGGCGCGATTGCCGAGTTCCGGCGACGGCGCGCTCGTGTAGCACCAGTTCACGCGCGGATCGAAGTACGTGCGGCCGTAGCCGATGGGAACGCGGATCCACCAGCGGCGGTCGCTGCCGCCCGCCTCCAGCACCAGCACGCGGCGAGCGGCCGAGGCGAGCCGCGAGGCGAGCACGCAGCCCGCCGAGCCCGCGCCGACGACGACGTAGTCGTAAGGCGCCAGGCTGTCGGCGCCCGGCTTCAAGCGAAGTGACGCGCCCAGGTGCCGGCGAGCACCGGGTGTTGGCCGATCGCGCGGGCGATGCGCTCGATACGCGGCAGGGTGGCCGGCCGCCATTCGTCCTTCTGCACCCAGCGGCTCACCGCCGCGATGTAGATGTCGGCCAGGGTCATCGCCGA
Source organism: uncultured Gammaproteobacteria bacterium (assembly GCA_965652415.1). GTDB lineage: Bacteria > Pseudomonadota > Gammaproteobacteria > Arenicellales > CAJQKF01 > BQJD01. Next base: position 25,819 of record CBFGVH010000021.1, read on the forward strand.
GGGCAGCAGCCACGGGTCGCCCTCGATCGCACCTTCGACGATCGGCCAGCGTTCGCGCCACATTGCCCGTGCCCGTTCGCGAACCGCGGCGGGGTCGGTGCCCTCGGGTGCGAAGCGCTCGGGGTAGTCGTTGATCTCCACCAGCGGGTAGAGCTCGGTGGCGACGAAACACAGCCAGCGCAGGGCTCGAGCCCGTTCGACACTGCCTGGCGGCGGCATCAGGGCGGCCTCTCGATGGCGCTCGTCCAGTGTCAGCAGGATGCACAATGACTCGGTGAGGGTTTCGCCTTGCGGCGTGACCAGCGCCGGCAGCTTGCGCGCCGGATTGACGGCGGCGTAGTCCCCTCCGCGCTGGGCGTCGTCGTCGAGCGGCACGTCGCGAATCTCGTAGCGCGCGCCGATGGCGGTGAGCGCGAGCTCCACCGTGCTCGACCCGGATCCCGGATCGCCGTAAACGATGTAGGTCATGGTGAACTCCTTTCCGTTCCGTCGTGCCTCACCAGGAGACATAGGCGTTGATCCGCGCGGCCAGTTCCCTCAGCCGCGCGGGGCTGGCGGGCGTCATCGGCGCCTCGTCGCCGAACAAGGCCACCGCCAGCGCTCGCAGCGCCGCGGCGCCTTCGGCGGATGTCAGCACGGCGGCGATGCGGCCCGCGACTTCGCCGTCGACGCGCGTATTCACCGCCGCGCCAAAGCCGGGCAGGTCGGCGCTCTTGTAGATGATGCGCAACTCGTCGGCGCCCTCGGCGTCCTCGAGGGTCAGGAAGCGGGTGGTTTGCAGGGTGGCCGCCCGGCACTGGCCGCCGAGCAGCTGGCGGATGCGGCGGCGGTGGTCGGCGACGGCGACGAGGACCGGCTCGCGCGTCGGGTTGCCGATGCTCGCGGTCAGCTCCAGCGCGAAGGGATCGGGGCTCGGTCCGACGCATACCGGCTTGCCGGCGAGATCGCGAAGCTCGTAGATCGGCGCATCCTCGCGCGGGACCACCACGACGTACGAAAGCGTGTGCCTGAACTCGGCCAGCGGTGTCGCCACCCCCTGTTCCGCCAGCAATGCCAGCACGTGCGGACCCTCGAACACCAGGTCGAAACGACCGTCCTCGAGGTTGTCCATGTAGGAGAACGCGTTGTCGTGCCGTGCAAGCGCGAACCCGGCACCGGTACGTTCGGCAACCAGCGAGAGGAATTCCTCCATCAGCGTGGCGCCGCGTTCCGCCTCGATGAACGGCGGCAGCGACAGGACGAGCGGCTCGGCGCGCAGCCCGGGCGCGGCGAGCCAGGCGGCGGCGAGGAGCGGCGCGAGCCGGAGGAAACCCCGCCTCACCCCCGCTCCTTCTCCGTCCCGTTCGGCGCCAGGGCGTCGACGGCCTGGCGGATTCGCTGGTCGAGGTACCAGCCGTAGAAATCGATCCCCGCCACGCCCACAAGCGGCGGCGCCAGCCCGGCACCGCTGCCGTCGACGAAGCGCGCGTGGGGCACCAGCGATACGCCGCTCGCATCGGCGAACTCGCGATGGGTGCCGAGTGCGCCGTCGAAACCGGTCAGCTGCGATGTGCTGTCGATGACGACTTCGCGCACGATGATCCTATCGAGGTAGCGCCGATCCGACTCGAGGTATTGAAAGTGTTCCTGCTTGACCGCGTCGCACCATCGGCACCAGTCGGCCGAGTACAGGATCACGAGGACCTGCCCGCGCTTTTCGGCGACGGCGCCGTCGGCGGCCAGGTCGTGCGCGATTTCCTGCGCCACGGCCCGCAGCGGGATCGCCGCCAGTATCGCCAGCAAGAGCAGCCTGATCAACATAGTGCGGGAACCATGACCAAATCGACATTATGGCATGCGGTGCAAACGGGCGGCCACGCAGGGCGACTCTGGTAAAGTCCCGACGAGGTACACGGGAGAGAGCCCATGAAACGCGTACTGACGACCCTTTCGCTGTGCCTCGTGGCCGGCGCCGCAATTGCCGACGAAGTGTATCGCAGCGAGAAGCACGAATTCCGCGTCGAGGTGATCGCCGACTCGCTGCGTTTCCCGTGGGCCCTGGCGTTCCTGCCCAACGGCGACTACCTGGTCTCGCAACGGCCGGGCATACTGTCGCGGGTGGGCGCCGACGGTTCCGTGAGCGACATCGACGGCGTCCCGGAGGTGGCGGTGACCGGCCAGGGCGGCCTGCTCGACGTCGCCCTCGATCCGGACTTCGCCGACAACCGGCAGATCTACCTTTGTTACGCGGCTGGCGACTTCGCCGGTCACGGCACCGAGCTCGCCCGCGCCACCCTGGCCGGCGAAAGGCTCGAAGACCTCGAGGTACTGTTCGTTGCCGAACCCAAGGTGCACGGTGGGCGCCATTTCGGTTGCCGCATCGTGTTCGACGCCGGGCACGTGTACCTGTCCCTCGGCGACCGCGGCGACATGGCCAACGGCCAGGACCTCGGCACCCATCACGCCGGCGTGATCCGCCTGGCGCGCGACGGTGGCGTGCCCCACGACAACCCCTTCGTCGGCCGCGACGGCGCCCGGCCGGAGCTTTTCACCCTCGGCAACCGCAACCCGCAGGGCATGACTCGCCACCCACGCACCGGGGTCATCTGGGAGATCGAGCACGGGCCGCAGGGCGGCGACGAACTGAACATCATCGAGGCGGGCGCCAACTACGGCTGGCCGGTGGTCACGCACGGCGTGCAGTACGGCTCGGGCGCACCCATCGGCGAGGGCACCAGCAAGGAGGGCATGGCCGACCCGGTTCACGTGTGGGTGCCTTCCATCGCCCCGTCCGGCATGGCCTTCTACGAAGGCGACGCGTTTCCTGGCTGGCGCGACAGCCTGTTCGTCGGCGCGCTGAAGTTCCGGCTGCTGGTGCGGCTCGAGATGAACGGCGACGAGGTCGTCGCCGAGGAGCGCATGCTGGAGGACGAACTGGGCCGCATCCGCGACGTGCGAGTCGGCCCCGACGGCTTCGTCTATCTCCTCACGGACGCCGACCCGGGACTGCTGGTCCGGCTGGTCCCGGCCGGCTGACCGTCCCCCTCAGCGGATTCGCTTCAGCAACGCCGCGGTCCCCGGGTAGTCGGCCGGGCTGATGCAGTACTTGACCACCGCGCCGCGCCAGTCCTCGCCCGAGTCGCAGGCGGCCTCGAGAGCCTCGTAATCGACCACGGAGCTGCCGCCCACGAGGTGGACGCCGCGATCGAACAGGGGGTCGGGCAGGCAGCCGGCGGACGGGCCGATCAGGGCGACGTAGTCGGCATGGCGGGCGGCGCGAAGGATGTCGTCGACCGTGTCGTTGATCAGGGTCGACGCCGTGCACAGGACCTTGTTGCATTGCGCCAGCCGTGACGGGTCGATGGTCACCTCGAAGCGCTCACCTTGCTGGACCCACTTCTCATCGAGTTCGAGGACGGTCAGGCGCACCCCGTTCGCGCGCAGGCGGTCGACCAGTCCCGGGAAGTAGCCCACCATGCCGATGTGGTCGCCGGGACCGGGGTCGAGGTTGGCGACCGGGTTGACGGCGTCGGGCGGCCGGTAGCCGGCCGCCTTGAACAACGCCTGGGTGATGGCGCCGATGGCGCCAAGGCCGACCGCGCGCAGGTGGATGTCTTCGCTGGCGAACCAGGCGGCGAGCTCGAGCACGTCGCGGGGATACCGTTTCGGGACCCGCGCATCGCCCTGCTCGTCGCCGAGCAGGGTGAAGAAAAAGCCCGTGCTCCTGTCCTCGAGCACCACAAGTCCGAACTTGCGGCTTTTCTCGCCGGCCACCTGGGGCGGCGGCAGGTAGATGTGATCGACCGCCGGCAGCGGCATCGCCGAGACGATTTCCCCGCATAGCGCCAACAGGCTGGTGGACAGGCTGTCCGATGACTGTTCCGGATCAAGGTTCAGTGGCAATTGAGGGTCACCGTCGCTCGTGGTTTGTGGCAGAATTTTCCCATGGCCCGCACCCAACCCGCGTTTCGCGTCACCATGTCAGGCGTCGACAAGCTGATGCCGGACGTGGACGTGCTGCGCGTGTTCGAGTCGCGGCTGGTGCACCAGCTCGATCGAGGCCGGGTGATCTATTGTACACAGTCCGCCCTGCTGTATTTCTGGGAGGCCGAGGGCGGCCCGGTGCGCCGCGTGATCGAGGCGGCGCTGAAGGCTCTCGGGCGGAGCTACTTCGACATGCCGGTCGTGATGGACAACAAGGGCGTGTTCAACAAGCCGCGCAAGGTGCCGCTGGCCAGGGACGAACTGGCGGTGGTTGGCGCGGCGCTGCGGCTGGCCGGCGTCGAGGTGATCATCAACGACGCGCCCTTCGAGGCTCCGGCGGGGACCTGCCCGTGACGCTCATGGTGGCGGGACTGCTGGTTTTCTTCGCGGTCCACACGGTACCGTGGTCGCCGGCCTTTCGCGAGGCGCTGGTGGCGCGCATGGGACCGAATCCCTACAGGATCGCCTTCTCGCTGTTCGCCCTCGCCGGCGTGGTGCTCATCGTCATGGGCAAGGGCCGCGCCCCGTTCGTGCCGCTGTGGCAGCCGGATCCCGGCCTGTACCACGTGACGCGCCTGCTGGTGCTCGTCGGGTTCATCCTGTTGCCGGCGGCGCACATGAAGACCAACATCAGGCGCTTCACCCGCCATCCCATGCTGTGGGGCGTGGTGCTTTGGGGCGCCGGCCACCTGCTTGCAAACGGCGACCTCGCCTCGGTGATCCTGTTCGGCTCCTTCGTGGTGTTCAGCCTCGCTGCCATGGTGTCGGCCAACCGGCGCGGTGCCGTCAAGTCCGCTGATCGCCACGGTGTGGGGAAGGATGTCGCGGTGGTGGCGGCGGGGGTGGCGGTTTACATCGTTCTCACCTTCCTCCACGGCACCTTGTTCGGTTATCCGCTGATCTGAAGCGAGCGGCGGATCCGCCGCTTCACCCTCGCCACGTCCGAGCCTGGATTTCATCGAGTCCCAACCGGGGTAGCCCGGCTCCGGTCAGCCGCCTTTGCGGGGAAGGATCGCCCGGGTGCAAGCATTGACATGGATCAAAGTGTCTCACCTCGAGGCTCCGTAGTATCGATTCAGCACCAAGCAAGAATCGTCAATCCACCGCAGCATCGAGTCTGCCAGGAGTCACTTCCATGTTGAGTCGCCACCTTGCCGGGACTACCGTCATGCTTTCGACGCTGATGCTCTCGGCGGCCGCGTTCTCCCAGGGCGGCACGTCCGTCAAGGGCAGCGAAACCGAAACCGCCTACGGCGGCGCGCCGACGGCGATGTCGCCGACAGGCACCAAGGACTTCATCTCGGGCGAGGGCCCGCAGATGACGCGGGAGGAATTCAACCACGCCAAGCAGATCTACTTCGAGCGCTGCGCCGGGTGCCACGGCGTGCTGCGCAAGGGCGCCACCGGCAAGCCGCTGACGCCCGACATCACCCGCGATAAGTCGCTCGACTACCTCAAGGTGTTCATCAACTTCGGCTCCCCGGCCGGCATGCCGAACTGGGGTACCTCGGGCGAACTCACGGCCGAGGAAGTGGACCTGATGGCGCGCTACATCCAGCACGAGCCGCCGCTGCCGCCCGAGTACGGTCTCGAGGACATGAAGACGACGTGGGTGGTAAACATCCCGCCCGAGCAGCGTCCTAGGGAGAAGATGAACGATATCAACATCGAGAACCTGTTCTCGGTGACCCTGCGCGACAGCGGGCAGATCGCGCTCATCGACGGCGACACCAAGGAGATCGTCAACATCGTCGAGACCGGCTACGCGGTGCATATCTCGCGCCTGTCGGCGTCGGGGCGCTACGTCTACGTCATCGGCCGCGACGCCAAGATCAACCTGGTCGACCTGTGGATGGAGAAGCCCGACACCGTGGCCACCATCAAGGTGGGCATGGAGGCGCGTTCCGTCGAGACCTCCAAGTACAAGGGCTGGGAGGACAGGTACGCCATTGCCGGCACCTACTGGCCGCCCCAGTTCGTGATCATGGAGGGCGACACTCTCGAGCCCCTCAAGGTGGTCTCCACCCGGGGCATGACGGTCGATACCCAGGAGTACCATCCCGAGCCTCGCGTGGCGGCCATCGTGGCGTCCCACGAAGAGCCCGAGTTCATCGTCAACGTCAAGGAGACCGGCAAGATCCTGATGGTCAACTACGAGGACCTCGACAACCTCGAGGTGACCAGCATCGACGCGGCCCGCTTCCTGCACGATGGCGGCTGGGACTCCAAGCGGCGCTACTTCCTGACCGCGGCCAACCAGTCCAACAAGATCGCGGTGGTCGATTCCGACGAGGGCGAGCTGACCGCGCTGATCGACGTCGGCAAGATCCCGCACCCGGGTCGCGGCGCCAACTTCGTCGACCCCGAGTTCGGGCCCGTCTGGGCGACCAGCCACCTCGGCGACGAAACCGTCTCGCTGATCGGCACCGATCCGGACGGTCACCCCGACAATGCCTGGAAGGTGGTTCGCGTGCTTAAGGGCCAGGGCGGCGGCTCGCTGTTCATCAAGACCCATCCCGCCTCGAGCAACCTGTACGTCGACACCGCGCTCAACCCGAATCCGGCGATCAGCCAGTCCGTGGCCGTGTTCGACCTCAAGGACCTCGACGCCCCGTACAAGGTGCTGCCGATCGCCGAATGGGCCAACCTCGGCGAAGGGCCGAAGCGCGTGGTGCAGCCCGAGTACAACAAGGACGGCGACGAGGTGTGGTTCTCGGTGTGGAACGGCAAGGAACAGCGCTCGGCGCTGGTCATCGTGGACGACAAGACGCTGGAGCTCAAGCACGTGATCGACGACGAGCGGCTGGTCACGCCCACGGGCAAGTTCAACGTCTACAACACCGTGCACGACGTCTACTAGTGTCCGGTCCCGTAAGTTTGTTGCATGAAAATCGGGTGGCTGTGGCGGTTCCCGGCAAGGCACGTCGACGAGTCATGTCGGGTCATATGGCGAGGAGGCGTAACGCCGCCGGGGGCCGCTACAGCCGCACGATATGTG
>CBFGVH010000022.1:0-32427 GCA_965652415.1 uncultured Gammaproteobacteria bacterium
TCCTCCAGGTAGACACGCGCAACGTGCTTTTCATCTGCGGCGGCGCGTTCGCCGGCCTTGAGAAGGTCATCGAGGCACGCACCGAAAAGTCCGGTATCGGCTTCGGCGCCGACATCAAGAGCAAGAAGAGCGGCAGCCGCACCGAGAAGCTTCTGAGCGAACTCGAGCCCGAGGACCTGATAAAGTTCGGCCTGATCCCAGAGTTCGTCGGCCGCCTGCCCGTCATCGCCACCCTTCGCGAGCTCGACGAGGCGGCGCTTATCTGCATCCTCACCGAGCCGAGGAACGCGCTGGTCAAGCAGTACCAGAAGCTGTTCGAGCTGGAAGGCGTATCCCTCGAGATCCGGCCGGATGCGCTTCGCGCCATCGCCAGGAAGGCCATGGAGCGCAAGACCGGGGCGCGCGGGCTGCGCTCGATCCTCGAGAATGCCCTGCTCGACACCATGTACGAACTGCCGTCGATGAAGAACGTCAAGATGGTCAGCGTGGACGCCGGCGTGATCGAGGACGGGGCCCGGCCCTTGTACGTGTTCGAGGAAGACCAGAAGAGCGGCACCGGCGACTGATTCCCTCCCCGGCGTCGCCGCAAGGCCCGCCGCCTGCTTCCCACGCGCCCGGTCCCGGGCGCAGTTGAATTCCTCCCGGATTGTCGTCATATTAGGCGGCAGATAATGATCCGGGGGTAAGCGCCTTTCTCCACCCGGCCCCCCGAATCGCTGCAATCCGGTAGAAATGGAGCACTAGCTTGTCCGTGATCGAAGAAACCCGTTTTCCGATGTTGCCGCTGCGCGACGTCGTCATCTTCCCGCACATGGTGATCCCGCTGTTCGTCGGCCGGAAAAAGTCCATCCAGGCGCTGGAAGAGGCGATGGACGGCGGCAAGAACATCTTCCTCGCCGCGCAGAAGGACGCCGCGGACGACGATCCCGGCCCGGAACAGATTTACGAAGTTGGTACAGTCGCCAATATCCTGCAGCTGCTCAAGCTGCCGGACGGTACCGTCAAGGTGCTGGTCGAAGGCATCAGGCGGGCGTCCATCGTGCGCTACATCGACACCGACGCCTGCTTCGTGGTCGACACCGTGCCGCTCAAGGACCAGGACGTCAGCGACCGCGAGGCCGAGGTGCTGCAGCGCACCGTGCTCTCCGAGTTCGAACAGTACGTCAAGCTCAACTCCAAGATTCCGCCCGAGATCCTGACTTCGCTCAACGGCATCGACGATCTCGGCCGCCTCGCCGACACCATCGCCGCCCACCTCAGCCTGCGCAACGAGGACAAGCAGACCATCCTCGAACTCGGCAGCGTGCGCGAGCGGCTCGAGTACATTCTCGGCGTCATGGAATCCGAGATCGACCTTCTGCAGGTGGAAAAGCGCATCCGCGGCCGCGTCAAGAAGCAGATGGAGAAGAGCCAGCGCGAGTACTACCTCAACGAGCAGATGAAGGCGATCCAGAAGGAGCTCGGCGACATGGACGACGCGCCCAACGAGCTCGAGGAGCTGGCGCGCAAGATCAAGGACTCGGGCATGCCCAGGGAGGCGCGCGACAAGGCCGAAGGCGAGCTCAGGAAGCTCAAGATGATGTCGCCGATGTCGGCCGAGGCCACCGTCGTGCGCAACTACATCGATTGGCTGGTGGCGGTGCCGTGGAAGAAGCGCACCCGCGTGTCCAAGGACATCGCCAAGGCCGAGAAGATCCTCGACACCGATCACTACGGGCTCGAGCGCGTCAAGGAGCGCATCGTCGAGTTCCTCGCGGTGCAGCAGCGCATTCGCAAGATCAAGGGGCCGATCCTGTGCCTCGTCGGACCGCCCGGGGTCGGCAAGACCTCGCTCGGCGAGTCGATCGCGCGCGCCACCAACCGCAAGTTCATCCGCATGTCGCTCGGCGGCGTTCGCGACGAGGCGGAGATCCGCGGTCATCGGCGCACGTACATCGGCTCGATGCCCGGCAAGATCATCCAGAACATGGCGAAGATCAAGTCGAAGAACCCGCTGTTCATGCTCGACGAGGTCGACAAGATGTCGATGGACTTTCGCGGCGATCCGTCGTCGGCGCTGCTCGAGGTGCTCGACCCGGAGCAGAATCACGCCTTCGGCGACCACTACCTCGAGGTCGACTACGACCTGTCCGAGGTCATGTTCATCGCCACCGCGAATACCCTGAACATTCCTTCGCCGCTGCTCGACCGCATGGAGGTCATCCGGATCTCGGGTTACACCGAGGACGAAAAGATCAACATCGCCTCGCGCTACCTCGTGCCCAAGCAGATCAGGAACAACGGCCTGAAGAAGGACGAGATCACGATCGGCAAGTCGGTGCTGTACGACATCGTGCGTCACTACACGCGAGAGGCCGGCGTTCGCTCGCTCGAGAGGGAGATCTCGAAGATCTGCCGCAAGGTCGCGCGCGAGTTGCTGCTCGATCCCGACAAGAAGAAGGTGACCGTCAACCGCCGCAACCTCGAGAAGTATCTCGGGGTCAAGCAGTACCGCTACGGCAAGGCGGAGGAGATGAACCGCGTCGGCCAGGTCACCGGGCTCGCCTGGACCGAAGTCGGCGGCGACCTTCTGACCATCGAGGCTGTCACCATCGAGGGCAAGGGCAAGCAGATCTACACCGGCAAGCTCGGCGACGTGATGCAGGAGTCGATCCAGACCGCGATCAGCGTCGTCCGGAGCCGGGCGCGCACCTACGGGATCAACCCTGGCTTCTACCAGGACCGTGACGTGCACATCCACGTGCCCGAGGGTGCCACCCCCAAGGACGGGCCGAGCGCCGGCACGGCGATGTGCACCGCCATCTTGTCCGCGCTGACCGGGGTCGCCGTGCGCGCCGACGTGGCGATGACCGGCGAGATCACCCTGCGCGGGGAAGTGCTGCCGATCGGCGGTCTGAAAGAGAAATTGCTCGCGGCCCACCGCGGCGGCATCAAGACCGTGATCTACCCGAAGGAGAACCAGAAGGACCTTGCAGAGATTCCGTCTAACGTCATCGAGGGGCTGGAACTCAAGGCGGTTCAATGGATTGACGAGGTGTTCGAGATTGCACTTGAGCATCTGCCGAGCGCCGCCCCCGATGAGACCGGCAAGACGGCAGAGTCGGCGCCGGTTGCCGACAACGTCAGCAACGACACCGTGCGGGCGCACTGATCACGGTCCCGGCGTGGCGCGGCACGTTGCGTCGCGCCGGAACCGCCGGGCGGCTTTCCTTGACATCAAAAATCACTGCTTGGTATAAACCAAGCGGTTGCATTGGATCGCTGCCCGGAATTGAGAATCATCCACCGCGCCGGCCTGCTCGTCGGCAAGTCCATTCGCGTACCGGCGAAACCGGCCCACAACAAACCAAGGTTTTCAGGAGAGAATTTGTGAATAAATCCGAACTGGTCGAAGCGTTGGCTGCTTCCGCGAACCTGTCGAAGGCTGACGCCCAGGGCGCGGTTGAGAACCTCGTCGACATCATTACGCGGACGCTGCAGGCAGGGGACAACGTCTCCATCAGCGGCTTCGGCGCCTTCTCGATCTCCAACCGTGCGGCGCGCACCGGGCGCAACCCTCAGACCGGCGAATCCATCGACATTCCCGCCGCGAAGATTCCCAAGTTCAAGGCTGGCAAAGCCTTCAAGGATGCCGTAAACTAGCGCGCCCCCGGGTGCTTAGCTCAGCTGGGAGAGCATCGCCCTTACAAGGCGAGGGTCGCAGGTTCAAGTCCTGCAGCACCCACCACCGAAGACAGGTTCGAAGAGCCTGAAACGGAGCGGTAGTTCAGTTGGTTAGAATACCGGCCTGTCACGCCGGGGGTCGCGGGTTCGAGTCCCGTCCGCTCCGCCACTCGTATTCTCCCCGTTCCCGGACTGCGGGATACGGCTCGGTCTGCGTCGCGCGGCCGCCGCACTTCGCATTCCACCGGGTCCAGCCCTTCGCAAGAACAACCTAGCCGGCGCCGTCGATGCTTTCCAAGATTCGCGAAAAAGCCACCGGCATCTTCGCCTGGATCATCGTCATCATCATCACGATTCCGTTCGCGTTGTGGGGTATCAATTCCTATTTCGAGGGCGGGGGCCAGGCGGTGGTGGCCAAGGTCGAGGGTGTCGACATCGACCTCAACACGTTCCAGGGCGCCCTGGCCGAGCGCCGCCGGGTCATGGCCCAGGTGCTGCAGCAGAACGTGAACCCGGACTTCTTCGATTCGGACCTGTTCAAGCAGCAGGTACTCGAGGGACTGATCCAGAACGCCGCCGAGGCTTCCTACGCCGACCGCCAGGGCTACCGGGTCGGCGACGCCCTCGTCGGACAGTGGATCCGCTCGCTACCCTATTTCCAGGTCGACGGCCAGTTCGACACGGAGCGCTACCAGGCGCTGGTGGCCAACGCCGGGATGAGCATCGCCCGGTTTGAACAGCAGCAGCGCCGCGAACTCATCTCCGAGCAGATCCAGAGCGCCTTTGTCGACTCGGCGTTCGTGAGCGAACGCGACATCGATCGCGCGGTCGCCTTGCTCGAGCAGGAGCGCATCGCCGAGTACGCTGTGCTTCCCGCCGACGATCCGGACCTTGAGATCACCGTCGACGACGAGCAGATCCGCGAATACTACGAATCCAATCGCGACGCGTTCGTCTCCCCGGCCCAGATGAGAGTCGAGTACCTCGTGCTTTCGCTGGACGAGGTGGCGGCGTCCATCAGCGTCGACGAAGACGAGATCCGCCAGTACTACGAGAGCAACAGTGCCCGTTTCGGACGCCCCGCCGAGCGGCGCGCCAGCCACGTTCTCATCAGCGTGGCCGCCGGTGCCGGCGAGGCCGAGGTGGAGGCGGCGCGACAGCGGGCCGAAGACATCGCGGATGAGGCCCGCACGGGTGCCGATTTCGCCGAACTGGCGCGCGAGCATTCCGACGATGCCGGCTCCGCCGCCAACGGGGGCGATCTCGGGGTGATCAATCGCGGATCCATGGTGCAGCCGTTCGAGGAGGCCGTGTTCGCCATGGACGAGGCCGGCGCCGTGAGTGACCCGGTCCGCACGCGTTTCGGCTTCCACGTCATCAAGATGACCGGGTACCGGGCCGCCGAGGTCGCTCCGCTCGAGCAGGTGCGCGGCGAAATCGAGGAAGAGCTAAAGCGCCAGCGTGCCCAAAGCCAGTATCTCGAGCAGGCCGAAACCTTTGCCACGGTGGTCTACGAGCAGCCGGACACTCTCGACCCGGCCGCCGATGCGCTGGATCTCGAGATCCGCACCAGTGACTGGTTCAGTGCCGGCGAGGGAGAGGGCATGGCCGCCAATGACAGGTTTCGGACCGTCGCCTTCTCCGAGGAGGTGCGCATCGACGGCCTCAACAGCGAAGCCTTCGAGATCGACGGCGACACCACCGTGGCCCTTCGGCGCCTGGAGTCCCGGGAAAGTCGCCCCTTGAGCCTCGACGAAACCCGCGACGAGATTCGCGCCATCCTCCAACGCGAGGCACGCGCCAACGCGGCCCGGGAGCGGGGCGAGGCCATCGTGCAATCGATTCGCCAGGGCGAGTCGTCCTGGGAGCAGTCGGTGGATGCCGGCGAACTCGATCCGCTGCGCTTCGAGGGCACTCGCGACGCCGGAACCGATACCCATGCCCGCCAGCTGGCGCGTGAAATCTTCTCCCTGCCCGCACCGGAAGCGGAGGCAGCCATTACCGGGGGAGTGGCCACGCCCGGGGGCGATTACATCGTCTACCGGCTGCTCGAAGTGGCCGATGCGGATCCGGCGAACGTTGACGAGGCGAACCGCGAGGCGGCGCGCAACATCCTGCGATCGCGCCAGGCCGAGGCGGTCTACGGCGGGTTTCAGCAGGCGCTGCGCGACGCGGCGGACGTGACCGTCTTCGAAGAGGAACTGTGATCTCCCGCGGCTCGCGCCCGCGCCCGGGCGGAATCAGTCCACGAAGCGGGGACTGATTCCCACCGAGTTGAATCCTGCGTCGACGTAGGTGATCTCGGCGGTGATACCCGAGGCGAGGTCGGAGCACAGGAACGCCGCGACGTTGCCGACCTCCTCGATGGTGACCCCGCGCCCGAGAGGAGAGGTCTTTTCGCAGAAGTCCTGCATCACCTTGAGACCCTTGATCCCGGAGGCTGCCAGGGTCCTGATCGGCCCCGCGGAGATGGCATTGACGCGGATGCCCTCCGGGCCGAGCGACTGGGCGAGGTAGCGCACGTTCGCCTCCAGCGACGCCTTGGCCAGCCCCATCACGTTGTAGCCCGGCATGGAGCGCACGGCGCCGATGTAGGACAGCGTGATGAGTGCACCGTTGCGGCCTGCCATCATATCGCGTCCGGCCCGCGCCAGCGCTGCGAAGCTGTAGGAGCTGATCTCGTGGGCGGTGAGAAAGCCCTCTCGAGTGACCGCGTCGAGGTACAGTCCCTCGAGTTCCTCGCGCGGCGCGAAGGCGACCGAGTGGACCAGGATGTCGTAGCCGTCCCAGTAGTTGGCGAGTTCGCTGAAAACCGCCTCGATCTGTTCGTCGCTGTGCACGTCGCAGGGCAGCACGATCTCCGAGCCCAATTGCTCGGCGAATTTCTCCACCCGGCCCTTGAGCTTGTCCGTCTGGTAGGTGAAGGCCAGTTCGGCGCCCTCGCGCCGCATCGCGCCGGCAATGCCCCAGGCGATGGAGCGGTTGCTGGCGACGCCGACGATGAGCGCCTTTTTTCCCGCTAGAAATCCCATGGTACCGTCAGTTGAGTTTCGTTGTCGTTGCGCCAGGTCCGGGCCGCGCCGGCCGCGGGTGTACAATCGCGTTCATGGCGAGTTGCCAGCGGATTCTAGCATCATCGTTTCCACATCTCGCGTCGCCGGCCCCTTCGGGGCAGGACGCGGACCGGCGCACGTGCGGGCACGGCCCGAGGCGCCGGCCGTGAGCCTGGCCCTGTCCGCGTCTGCGAGCGACGCCGTTCTGCTCGAGCGGCTGAGGCGGGCCGGCATCGCCATGCCGCCGGTACGGCCGGTGCCTGGGGCGCCGTCATTCCGGCTCGAATTCAGCGGCGATCGGCTGTGCCTCGTCGAGTCTTCGAACCGGCGCGCCAGGCCTTTCTTCGTCGACCTCGCCCGCGCGCGCCGCCCCGGCGGCGGCGCCGACCTGCTCAGGCGCGCGCTGGGTGCTCCCGGAGGAACCATCGTCGATGCCACGGCGGGATTCGGCGGCGATACCGTGCACCTGGCGCGATCGGGGTACGCCGTGATCGCGGTCGAGCGCTGCGCGGTGATCGCCGCGATGCTGGCCGATGGCCTCGAGCGACTGGCCGAGCCAGCGGTCCGCGACCGCATCGACCTGCTGGCGGCAGACAGCCGTGAGATCCTTCCCCGGCTGTCGGCCGACGTCGTCTACCTCGACCCGATGTTCGATGCCGGCGCGCCAACCAAGTCGCTGTCGCGGCGGGCCATGGTGCTGGCGCGGACGCTGGCAGGCGAGGACGACGACGCCGCGGAACTGCTCGACCTCGCCCGCGCCCGCTTTCCCCGGGTGGTGGTCAAGCGGCCGGACAAGGCGCCGCCGCTGGCCGCCGGCGTTCACCATGACCATCGCGGCAGGACGGTGCGTTACGACGTCTACCTCGATCACCGGCGCTCCTGGGCGTTCGAAGCCGGTACCGTGGCCGTCGACCAGGAATGAAGCGGCCCGACCGGTTCTTCGTCGCCGACCTCGCGGCGCTCACGGTGGGAGAGACGCTGGAGCTCGACCCGCGTGAGGCCGCCCACGCGAGCAGGGTGAAGCGTCATCGCACCGGCGACCGTATCGAACTGTTCGACGGCCGCGGGCTCGTTGCGCGCGCGGCGGTGACGGCCACGGATCCGCGGCGCGGCGTCACCGTGCGGCTGACGGAGTCGGAGTCGGCGGCGCCGCCCGCCGGCGCGTTGTGCCTTGCCACCGCGGTGCCGCGCGGCGATCGCATGGAATCGCTGGTCGAGACGGCCTGTCAGCTCGGCGTTGCGCGGATCGCGCCGATCGTCTTCGAGCGCAGCACACCCGGCACGCGGGGCAGGAGTCAGCGCTGGCAGCGGGTCGCGATCGAGGCGTGCAAGCAGTCGGGTCGCAATCACTTCCCCAGGATCGACGAGCCGGCGGCGCTTGCCGATTGGCTGGCGTCGAAGCCGCCGGCCCCGGCAGGCCGCTGGCTTGCCGACCCCGGTGGCGCGGAGCCGGCGGCGCTGGCCGGTGCGGCGCGCCGGGGCCCCTGCGTCGCCCTGGTCGGTCCCGAGGGCGGGCTCACCCGGTCGGAGTTCGGCGCCTGCCTCGCCGCCGGTTTCTCGACCGTGCGACTGGGGGATCACATCCTGAGAATCGAGACCGCCGCGATGGCGGTGGGCGTCGTTGCCATGCTGCCCGGCGCTTCGCCGCCGGCTACGCCGGCTCGTCCGGAATCAGCGCGCTCTCGAGCCACGAGATCATGTCCTTGAGCATGAGCTTGCGTTTTTTCATGCGACGCACCTGGATCTGGTCGATGTACGGACTCTGCTGCATGAGTTCGAGAGCCTGGTCGAGGTCTCGATGTTCGAGGCGCAGTTCGGCCAGTTGCCGGCGCATCTCCTCGCGGCTCATATCGTCGTAGTACACCGCTGACCGCCCCGGCTGACGCGCGGCGCTACGCGGGGGCGGCCAGCGCTCGAATCCTTTCGAGCTGGTCGCGAAGACTGGCGAGGTCCTGTTCCATCCGATCGAGTTTTTCCCGTTCCTTGTCGACCACTTCGGCTGGCGCACGGGCGACGAAATTCTCGTTGCCGAGCTTGGCCGCGACCTTGTCGCGATCGGCGGCGAGCCTGTCGATCTCCCGCGCCAGGCGCTTGAGTTCGGCGTCGCGGTCGATCATGCCGGCAAGCGGGATCAGCACTTTCATGCCGCCGACCAGGGCCACGGCCGACTCCGGTCCGTCGTCGCCCGGAGGCAGCGCGTCGATGGACGCCGTGCGGGCCAGAAAGTCGAGGCAGGCGCGGTTGTTCTCGACCCGGCGCTCATCCTCGGCGCTCGCTCCCGACAGCAGTACCGGCACCGGCGCGGAGGGCTTGATGTTCATCTCCGCCTTGATCCGGCGGATGCCGAGGATGAACTGCTGCAGCCACTGCATCTCCTCCTCGGCGGCGGCATCCACGCGCGAGTCGGCGGCGCGCGGGTAGGGCCGCACCATGATGCTGTCACCCTCGATGCCGGCAACGGGTGCGGCGCGGCGCCAGATGGCATCGGTGATGAAGGGCATGATCGGGTGTGCGAGGCGCAGTATCGCCTCCAGCACCCGGATCAGGGTGCGCCGGGTACCGCGCTGGGCTGACGCCGGCGCGTCCTTCGCCTGCAGGACGGGCTTGGACAGTTCGAGGTACCAGTCGCAGTAGTCGTTCCACACGAAGTTGTAGATGTGCTGGGCGGCGAGGTCGAAGCGGTAACCCTCGATCGCGCCGGCGACCTCGCGTTCGACGTGCTGCAGCCGTGAGACGATCCAGCGGTCGGCAAGCGCGAGCTCGACCGCGTCGTCGCCCGTGCCCGTGTCGCGCCCCTCGGTGTTCATCAGCACGTAGCGGGCCGCGTTCCAGAGCTTGTTGCAGAAGTTGCGGTAGCCCTCGATGCGGCCGAGGTCGAAGTTGATGTCGCGACCGGTGGTAGCGAGTGAAGCGAACGTGAACCGCAGCGCGTCGGTGCCGTGGCTCGGGATGCCGCGGGGAAAATCCTCCCGCGTCTGGCGCTCGATGCGCTCGGCGAGATGGGTCTGCATGAGGCCGCTGGTGCGCTTTTGCACAAGGGCCTCTAGGTCGATCCCGTCGATCAGGTCGATGGGATCGAGTACGTTGCCCTTGGACTTGGACATCTTGTTGCCGTGGGCGTCGCGCACGAGGCCGTGGATGTAGACTTCGCGAAACGGCACCTCGCCCATGAACTTGATGCCCGCCATGATCATGCGGGCGACCCAGAAGAAGATGATGTCGAATCCAGTGACCAGCACGCTGGTCGGGTAGAAGGTCTCGAGGCGCTCGGTGTGCGCCGGCCAGCCCAGGGTGGAGAACGGCCATAGCGCGGAACTGAACCAGGTATCCAGGACGTCTTCGTCGCGTCGCAGGGGCACGTCGTCGCCGAGGCCGTGGCGCTCGCGCACGGCCTGCTCCGAGCGCTCCACGTAGACGTTGCCGGCCTCGTCGTACCAGGCGGGGATGCGGTGCCCCCACCAGATCTGGCGGCTGATGCACCAGTCCTCGATGTTGCGCATCCACTCGAAGTAGGTGTTCTTCCAGTTGTCCGGGACGAAGCGGATGCGCCCGGTCTCGACGGCCTCGATGGCAGGTTCGGCAAGTATCGCGGCGCGCACGTACCACTGGTCGGTGAGATAGGGCTCGACGACGGCGCCGCTGCGGTCGCCGCGCGGCACCATCAGGCGGTGGTCGACGGTCTTGTCGATCAGCCCCGCTGCCTCGAGATCGGCGACCACGCGGCGGCGCGCCTCGAAGCGGTCGAGGCCGATGTAGGCCTCGGGCAGAAGCCCGGCCTCGTCCTCGCCACACGGGCGAATGGCGGCGTCGACGGTGAAGATGTTGATGAGGCCGCCGTTCGGCAGGGCGGCGATGCCGGGATGTTCCCGGTGGCGTTGCCACACCGCGTAGTCGTTGAAATCGTGGGCGGGGGTGATCTTCACGCAGCCGGTGCCGAACTCGGGGTCGACATAGTCGTCGGCGATCACCGGGATGGTGCGACCGGCCAGCGGCAGCACGAGCTCCTTGCCGACGAGATGGGCGAAGCGGTCGTCGCCCGGGTTCACCGCGACCGCGCAGTCGCCGAGCATGGTCTCGGGACGCGTGGTTGCCACGACCACGTGGCCGCTGCCGTCGGCCACCGGGTAGCGCAGGTACCACAGGCGGCCGTTTTCCTCCTCGCTCAGGACTTCCAGGTCGGAAAGCGCCGTGTGCAGCACCGGGTCCCAGTTGACCAGCCGCTTGCCGCGGTAGATCAGGTCCTCCTCGTACAGGCGCACGAATACTTCCTGGACCGCGTCCGACAGGCCGTCGTCCATGGTGAAGCGCTCGTGGCGCCAGTCGAGGGACGATCCCATGCGGCGCAGCTGGCTGGTGATGGTGCCGCCCGAGGTGGCCTTCCACTTCCAGACTCGATCGACGAACGCCTCGCGGCCGATGTCGTGGCGGGTGAGTCCCTCGGCCTCGAGCTGGCGCTCGACCACCATCTGGGTGGCGATGCCGGCATGATCCGTGCCGGCCTGCCACAGCGTGTTGCGGCCCTGCATGCGGTGATAGCGGGTCAGCGTGTCCATGATGGTGTCCTGGAACGCGTGGCCCATGTGCAGGCTGCCGGTCACGTTGGGCGGCGGGATCATGATGCAGTACGGCTCACCCGATCCCGACGGCTCGAAGTACCCGTGCGCCTCCCAGTCCTCGTACAGGCGCTGTTCGATGGCGTGAGGATCGTAGGTCTTGTCCAGGGGCGTGCCGGTCATGGTCCAGGGTCTTGTGTCGGGGTTCGATGTCGCGGATGGACGGCATGGTGCCGCCGTGGCGCGACGGCGCCGCGCGGGCGCGGGTCGAGCGCGCGATTATACTTTGTTCGTGGCCGTTTATCGGCCGCGGATCAGCGCTCGCACCACTCGTAGAGGATGTCGCCGATGGCCGTGCGCAGGTCGTCGCGCAGGTCGTCCGGCAGGCGTTCGCCGCTGCGCTCGATGAGGCGGTCCTCGATGGTGTCGAGGATGCGGTCGGACAGGTCGAGAACGAAGGCGAGCACGGTATCGTCGTCCGCCTGCCCCGGCCCGCGCGTGTCGTCGTCCGGCGAAGCCGGGCCGGTGTCTTCGGCCTCCACCGCGGCGGCCTCGACCTGGGGCCGGGGATCGGTGCCGGGGTCGGCGGTTCCGGCATCGGCCGGCGCGTGGTCCGGCTCCGGGGCGGGCTCCGGGGCGGGCTCGCGTGCAGGCGCGACTCCGACACTGGCGAGGTCGGTTTCACGGTCCGGCTCCGCTTTGTCTTCCGCGTCGCCGCCCCCGCCGAGAGACAGCAGGTCGAGCTGAAGTTCGTCGCGGCGTCTCGGTCGTCGTACCGCCTCGCGCAAGGTGGGCAGTTCATCCGCGTCGCTGGACGCGTCGAGGGGTTCGTCGTGCCGCTCGCCGGGGGCGACCGGTTCGTTGTCGCCGGCCGATGCGTGATGCGAGGATCCATCCTCGACGGCGTCGGCTTCCTCGCCGCCGTTGCCGTCGATGAAGCGCTTCAGCGCCCTGAGCTCGCGGATCAGGTCGTCGTAGTGCGGATTGTCGTCGTCGGTGTCGTTCACGGCGAATGCTCGGGCTGCGCCATTGGACCGTGCGGGCGTTTACCCGATCGTCCTTGTCGGGGTCGAGGCGACGCGGCGCACCGGGGGTGGCTCACAAGTGGTGCGTTTCCGGGGCGAAACCGTGGTCCCGGTAGTAGCGAAACCGCCTGCGCGCCTGCTGTCTGTCCGCCTCGCTGGCGCCAATAATATCCGCAATCCGCAGGTGATGGAACGATTCCGCGACCGGATCCGGGTGACGCGAGACGATGACGTCGCAGCGCTCGCGCGCGGGTGAGACGCTCTCGGCGATGCGTACCGGCACATCGGGATCGTCGCCGACGGCGTGCGGGATGAAGCTGCCCTGGGAGAACGTCCACAGGAGGTCGTCCAGGAGTTGGCAGTGCTCGACATCGCGTCCAACGATCAGCACCTTCAGGCCGCGCCGCCACGCTGTTTCCACGACCTTGCAGGTCAGGGTGTCCACGGCGCGCTCGCTCGGCTCGCGCAGCACGTAGAAGACGACCCCCGTCTCGGCGGCTTGCCCCGGTGTGCCGGTCACGGTCGGCTCACCCGGTCGTTCACTGGCAGCGGTTGAGAACGAAGCGGCTGAGCAGGCTGACCGGCCGCCCGGTGGCGGTCTTGTTCTTGCCCTGGGTCCAGGCGACGCCGGCGATGTCGAGGTGCGCCCATTTCAGGTCCTCGGTGAACCGTGCGAGAAAGCAGGCGGCGGTGATCGCGCCGCCGTTGCGCCCGCCGACGTTGGCCATGTCGGCAAAGGGGCTGTCGAGCTGCTCCTGGTAGTCGTCCCACAGCGGCAGGCGCCAGGCGCGATCCCCGCTTTGTTCGCCGGCGGCGAGGATCTCCGCGGCCAGCTCCTCGTTCTGGGTGAACAGCCCCGCGGGATGCGATCCCAGCGCGACGACGCAGGCG
This sequence comes from uncultured Gammaproteobacteria bacterium, assembly GCA_965652415.1. GTDB lineage: Bacteria > Pseudomonadota > Gammaproteobacteria > Arenicellales > CAJQKF01 > BQJD01. The sequence goes on from CBFGVH010000022.1 coordinate 13,186, forward strand.
CCGGTGAGCGTGGCGACGTCGACCACCGCCGCCGGCTTGTAGCGCCGCGCGTAGGTAATGGCGTCGCAAAGGATCAACCGTCCCTCGGCGTCGGTGTTGAGAATCTCGATGGTCTTGCCGGCCATGCTGGTGACGATGTCGCCGGGCTTGTTGGCGGCGCCGTCGGGCAGGTTCTCGCTGGCCGGCACGATGCCGACGACGTTGATCGGCAGGCCCAGCCGGGCGATCGCGTGCAGCGTGCCGATCACGCTGGCGCCGCCGCACATGTCGTATTTCATCTCGTCCATGGCCGCGGCCGGCTTGAGCGAGATGCCGCCGGCATCGAACGTGAGCCCCTTGCCGACCAGCACCACCGGCGCGCCCGATTTCGGGGCGCCGTGATACTCCATGACGATCAGCTTGGCACCCTGTCGGCTGCCCGCGGAAACCGAAAGCAGCGCACCCATGCCGAGGCGCTTCATGCGGTTCTCGTCCAGCACCTGCACCTTCAGGCCGAACTGCTTCTGCAGCTTGCGCGCCTGCTGGGAGAGATAGGTGGGCGTGCAGATGTTGCCGGGCAGGTTGCCGAGGTCGCGCGCCAGCGCCACGCCCTCGGCGATGGCACTGCCTCGTTCGATCCCGGTCTGCGCCGCGCCGGCCAGGGCGCGGGTCGCCGCGAACAGCGTTACCGACTTGAGTTTCAGGGGCTTCTTCTCCTTCTTCAGGCGGTCGAAGCGGTAGCCCGCGTACTCCATCGCCTCGACCAGGACGGCGACGCTGTCGGCGTTGCTGCGCTCGCCGATCGCCATGGCATCGAGCGCCAGCGACAGGTCGGCGACGCCCAGTTTCTCCACTGCGCCGACGATGGAGCGGCCGATCTTCACCAGGTTGGCCAGGGTGAGCGGCGTCTTGCGGGAGCCGAGCCCCACGAGAAGGATGCGCTCGGCGCGCACCTCGCCCGACACCGGGATGACCAGCGTGTCGCCCACCTTGCCGCCGATGTCGCCTCGCTTGACGGCCCGGCCGAGCGCTCCCGACGTGGCCTCGTCCACCCGAGCCGCGGTCTCGCCGAGGCTGCCGTCGTCGTACAGCGTCACCGCCAGGCACGCGGCCGACTGGCTCAGCGGATTGGTGGACTTGACCGTGTATTTCATGGTTCCGGATTCCTGCGCTGGTTGCGCCCGACGGTGGGCCGGGGCGTCGTTGAACTGGATCGAAACTATAACAGGAGCCGTCGTGCTGCCCAACACGAGGCCCCGCCGCCGCCCGAGCAGGGCGATGGCTGTGCCACGGGTGTTCCGCGTCCGGCCGGCGCGCTGGTACACTACGCACCCTGCCGCGTCCGTCCCCGTCCATGGCCTCGAGGCATCGCCGCCGGCCGTCACGATCCCGAGCAGCTGCAACAACCCGGAACCGGTGGAAGCCATCGATGTTCGCCAATCGGCCCCGACAGCGCACCGCGCCGCGCCGGCAGTCCGGCCCGTGATCCTGAGTCGCGCCATGATGCGCGAGACCCTGCAGACCAGCGGGGCGGTGGCGCTTGTCCTTTTGTCCATATTCCTTGTCATCCGCCTGGTCGCGGTGCTGCGCCAGGCCGCCGAGGGGGTCATCCCCCTCGACAGCGTCATGCAGATACTGTTCCTCAGGCTGATGACGAACATGGACATCATCCTGCCGCTGGTGCTGTACGTCGCGATCCTGATGGTGCTCGGACGCTGGGGCCGCGACAACGAGATGACCGTCATCAACGCCTGCGGCATCAGCCCGGCGCGGTTCCTTCGCCCCATGGCGCTGCTGGCGGCGATCATGGCGGTGCTGGTGGGGCTGTTCTCGCTGTACCTGTCGCCGCTTGCCGTGCGCGTCATCGAGTCCATTCAGCAGGAGTTCGAGAGCCGCAAGGAGATCACCGGCATCACCCCCGGGGTGTTCAGCGAGACGAAGAACGGCGGCGTGTATTTCATCGAGCGTTTCAACCCCGAGGGCGGCTACTACCAGAACATTTTCTTCTACGGCCAGGAGCGCGGAGAGGAGCTGGTCGTCATCGCCGGCATCGGTTTCCAGAGCGTCGATGTGGCCACGGACGACCTGTTCCTGGTGCTCAAGAACGGCACACGATACACCGGCACGCCCGGCGAACCGTCCTACTCGGTCATCGACTTCGAGACTTATGCAATCCGCATCGATCCCGAGCGACCCGCCGCGCTCGCCGTGCCGGTGAAGGGCATGCCGACCGGTGAGCTGCTCGAGTCGGGCCATCGCGTCCGGGTTGCGGAACTGAACTGGCGGCTGTCCAAGATCGTCGCCATTCCCGTCCTGGTGCTGTTCGCATTCTGTTTCAGCGTCGTCGACGGGCGCCGCAGCCGGGTTCCGGGGATGATCTTCGCCTTCATCATCTATTTCGGCTATGCCAACGTGGTGGGTTTCGCGGTGGCGATGATGCGACGGGGCCAGATCGATGCCGCGACCGGGGTGTGGTATGTGCACGCCGCCTTCGCAATGCTCGCCGCATACATTTTCTGGCGCCGACTGGCCAACAAGCCGCTCGTGCCCGACATCCGCCTGCCGCGGCCGCGGCGGAGGGTCGGAAGTGGTACTTGATCTCTACCTCGCCCGCACCATCGCCTGGCACACCGCCATTGCCCTGGGCGTGCTCGTCGGCCTGTTCACGTTCGTCAATTTCGTCGACCAACTCGGCGACATCGGGGTGGGCAGCTACAACCTGTGGGAAGTTCTCAAGTTCGTCACGCTGTCGATACCGTACAACCTCTACGAACTGTTTCCGATGGGCGCCTTGCTGGGCACCATCCTCGCCCTCAATGCGCTGGCGGTCGATTCCGAACTCGTGGTGCTGCGGGCGGCCGGGCTGTCTCTGGTACAGATCACCGGGTCGGTCCTGAAAGTCGGAGTGCTGATGGTGGCGGCGGCGTTCCTGGTCGGCGAGGTGATCAGTCCGACCACGGAGACCATGGCCAAGAACGGGCGGGCGAGCGCGCTGCAGCAGAACATCAGCCAGCAGACCGAGTACGGCCTGTGGATGCGCGACATCACCACTTACGTCAATATCGGCGAGATCCTGCCCGATCTCACGCTGCTCGGCGTGAGGATCTTCGAGTTCGACCAGAACGCGCGCCTGCGTTCGCTGGTCTATGCCACCAGCGGTCGCTTCCTCGACGACGACTGGCGTCTTGCCGACGTGCGTCAAACGGTCATCGAGGGTGACGGCACCGCGACCACGCGCAAGCTGCAGAACGCCAACTGGGAGACCCAGGTGTCGCCGCAGATCATGTCGGTGTTCCTGATCAAGCCCGAGCAGATGTCGGTATGGCAGCTGCGCCGCTATATCCAGCACCTGCGACGAAACGACCAGGAGACCAGCCGGTTTGAACTCGCGTTCTGGACCAAGGTGGTGCTGCCGCTGTCGATCGGCGTGATGATCGCGCTCGCCATCCCGTTCGTGTTCGGCTCCCTGCGCTCGGGTACCACGGGTCGCAACCTGTTCATCGGCATCATGCTCGGGCTGGGATTCTATGCCGCCAACAAGTCGCTGGGCTACGTGGTGCTCGCCTACGGCGTGACACCGTTCCTGGGCGCGGTGCTGCCGCTGGTGATATTCCTGGCCGTGGCGGCCGTTCTCTATCGTCGGGTCGTCTGACGTGTCCGCAACGGCTGCAACCGCGCGCCGCGCCATCGTCGAGGCCTGCCTGGCGATGAATCGCGCCGGCATCAACCAGGGAACGGCGGGCAACGTCAGCGTGCGCACGAAGCGCGGCTGCCTGATCACCCCGAGCGGCGTGGACTACGAGGCGATGGGGCCCGGGCGCATCGTGCACGTCGGACTCGACGGCGACGTCCTGGCGCCGGCATCGGGTGCCGACGCGCCGTCGTCGGAGTGGCGCATGCATACCGACATATACCGGCACCGGCCCGAGGCCGGGGCGGTCGTGCACGCCCATCCGCCCAACGCCACCGCACTGGCCTGCACCGGTCGCGGGATCCCGGCGTTTCACTACATGGTGGCGGTGGCTGGCGGCAGCGACATACGCTGTGCGCCATACGCCACGTTCGGCACCGCCGATCTGTCGCGCAACATGATGGCGGCCCTCAAGGACCGCCGGGCCTGCCTGCTGGCCAACCACGGCATGATCTGCTATGGCGCCGACCTCGCGGCGGCCCTGGCCCTGGCGGTTGAAGTGGAGGCGCTGGCGCGACAGTACGTGATCGCCCTGGGCCTGGGGAACGTGAACGTCCTCGACGAGGAGCAGATGGTCGACGTGCTCGAGCGGTTCCGGACCTACGGCCGGTCGCGACCCGGGCCGGCCGATCGCTCGTAGATCCGGCCCGGGACCGTCGTCGTGGGTACCGCTCGGCCGCGGCTGGCGCCGCCGCCGACCGCGGTCAGACTGCCGCCAGTTCCTTCTCGGGGTCGTGGTACTCGTAATCGAGGTCGTGAGCGACTTCGCGCTGGGTGATCTTCCCCCGGTGCACGTTGAGCCCGGCCCGCAGGTGCGGGTCGTCCCGCAGGGCCTGGGCGTACCCCTTGTTGGCCAGCGTGATGACGTGGGGCAGGGTGACGTTGTTGAGCGCGTAGGTGGATGTTCTCGGCACGCCGCCCGGCATGTTGGCGACACAGTAGTGCACCACGCCGTCGACCACGTAGGTGGGGTCGGCGTGGGTGGTTGGCCGCGAGGTTTCGCAGCAGCCGCCCTGGTCGATGGCGACGTCGACGATCACCGCGCCGGGTTTCATGTGGCGCACCATCTCGGCGGTGACCAGCTTGGGCGCCTCGGCGCCGGGGATCAGCACCCCGCCGATGACGAGGTCGGCCCCCAGCACGTGGGTCTCGATGGCCTCGTCGGTCGAGAACACTGTGTTGGTGGAGCGGCCGAACTGGCGCCAATGGGCTTCGAGCACCTCGGGATTTCGGTCGATGACCCACACGTCGGCGCCCATGCCGACGGCGATGTGAGTGGCGTGGGTGCCCACCACGCCGGCGCCGATGATCACGACCTTGGCCGGATCCACGCCGGGCACACCGCCGAGCAGCATTCCGAGCCCGCCGTGGGGATGTTCCAGGCAGTAGGCGCCGGCCTGTATGGCCATGCGCCCGGCCACCTTCGACATGGGTGCCAGCAGCGGCAGGCCGCCGTGGGGCGAGGTGACCGTTTCGTAGGCGATGCACACGGCGCCGCTGGCGACGAGGTCGCGGGTCTGCTCCGGATCCGGGGCGAGATGCAGGTAGGTGAACAGCACCTGGTTCTCGCGCAGCATGGCGCGCTCGGCCGGCTGCGGCTCCTTGACCTTCACGATCATGTCCGCGTGGGCAAAAATCTCGGCCGCGTCGTCGACTATCCCGGCGCCCGCGGCGCGATACTCGTCGTCGGTGCAGCCGATCCCTTCGCCGGCATTGCTCTGGACCAGCACGTCGTGGCCGTGCTTGACCGCCTCGCGAACGCTGGCTGGCGCCATGCCGACACGATACTCGTGGTTCTTGACCTCTTTGGGAACTCCGATGAGCATAAGTCGTAATCCTTTATCGATGGGGTTGAACATGGGCGGCGCCCCGCTCGCAATCGCGCGAACTCCCTGGCACTCGTGCCGGGCGGCGCCACCTGCACCATAGCGGCGCGGCGACGTGGGCGACAGGGCCACCGCCGGACCGGCGCAGGGACCAGCCGGCTCATCGGCGGCGGGCCCTCGCAGGGCAATTTGCCGCCCATCGCCGCATTTGATAGTTTACAGCGATCTGCCGGCGCCGGGTCATCGCAGACGGTGCCCGTCGATCTCCGGGAATCTGAAACGAGCGTCCGACCGTCGGTGAAAAGACTCGCTTACGTGCTCCTGCTGTTCGTGCTGTGGTTCGTCCTGTCGGGACACGCCGAGCCGTACATGCTCGCGCTGGGACTGGCCTCGGTCGGAATTTCGGTTGTGCTCGCGGCCCGCATGAGGCTCCTGGACGAGGAAGGACTGCCTTTCTCCCTGCTGCCCCGGCTGGGTCGCTACCTGGCGTGGCTGGTGAGGATGATCGCGGCGTCCAACGTCGCCGTCGCCCGCATCATTGTCAATCCCGTGCTGCTCATCTCCCCGACCCGGCTCAGCGTGAAGAGCGGGGCGCGAAGCGACCTTGGCCGGGTCTGCTTCGCGAACTCCATCACGCTGACGCCGGGAACGGTCACCCTCGGCATCGACGGCGACACGCTCCACGTGCACGCGCTGACCGAGGCTGCGGCGCGCGAACTTGCCGGCGGCGAGATGGATCGCCGCGTCGTGCAGCTGGAGGGCCGCCCATGATTCTGGGCATCGTGGCCGGCGCGCTGCTGGCCGGCATGGGCATGGCATTGATCCGGGCGCTGCGTGGTCCCGGCGCATTCGAACGCGTCCTGGCCGCCAGCTCATTCAACATCAAGACGCTGCTTTTCATCACCGTGATCGGATTCGTGGCCGGATCGCCCGTCGACTACGTCGACATCTCGATCATGTACGCCGTGATCAGCTTCATCTCCATGGTGGCGGTGCTGCGTTGTATCGAGCACGGCGGGTTTACCGGAGACCGGGACAAGGAGCCGTGAGCATACTCGAAGTCGTTTCCGGGGTGCTGATGCTGGCCGGCGCGCTATTCGTATTGACGGGCTCGGTGGGATTGCTGCGCCTGCCCGACGCCCTCACCCAGGTCCACGCGGTCGGCATCACGGACACGCTCGGCGTCGGCCTGATCATCCTGGGCCTCGCTATCCGGGCGGGGCCGACGCTGTTGGCGCTCAAGCTGCTGCTGATCCTGGCGATCCTCGTGCTGACCACGCCGACGACTTCCCATGCCATCGCCCGCGCGGTGAGCCGCTACCGCAGCCGACCGTGGAAGGACGGACAGGGGCGGGCTCCATGACCGATCTCGTGCTGGCCGCGCTGTTCGTGATGATGATCATGACCGCGCTGGCGGCGATCCGGCTCACCGACCTGTTCGCGGTGGTGATCATGTTCTCCATCTACAGCCTCCTGGCGGCGTCGATGTTCGTGGTGATGGACGCCGTGGACGTGGCGTTGACCGAGGCGGCGGTGGATGCGGGGATCGCCACCATCCTGATGCTTGCCACGCTGGTGCTCACGGATCGCTGGGAGCGGCCATCGGCGCGCCTGAGGATGGTGCCGCTCGCCGTGGTCTGCCTGACCGGCGCGGTGCTCCTGTACGGTACGCTCGACATGCCGATCTTCGGCGACGCCTCGTCTCCCGCCAACACCCACTTGGCCACGTACTACCTCACCGAGTCTCCAGGTGAAGTCGGCCTTCCCAACGTGGTGACCTCGGTGCTGGCCAGCTACCGCGCCTACGACACGCTCGGCGAGGTTGCCGTGATCTTCACCGCCGGCGTCGGCGTGCTGGCGCTGTTGGGGGCGGCCAGGTCCGGTCGCGGCGGCGCCGCGCCAATGCGCGACAACCCGGTGCCGCGGGTCATCGCCAAGATCATGATTCCCCTGATCATCCTGTTCGCCCTGTACGTGCAGCTCCACGGCGACTTCGGTCCGGGAGGCGGTTTCCAGGCGGGCGTGATATTCGCCGCGGCGATCATCCTCTACGCGATCGTGTTCGGCGTCGATGCCGCCGCGCAGGTGATTCCGCCGGCGGGGCTCAAGGTGATGATGACAGGCGGGGTGCTGCTCTTCGCCGGCACGGGTTTCGTGACCATGGCCCTCGGGGGCGCCTTCCTGGACTACGACGTGCTGGCGCGCGATCCGCTGGCAGGACAGCACCTCGGCATCGTCCTGGTCGAACTGGGGATTGGCATCACGGTGGCGGCGGTCGTCATTTCCGTGTTCCTTGCCTTTGCCGGCCGGAGACGCGCGCGGTGAAGGAGTTCCTGCTTCACTACCATTACTGGGTCGTCGTCTTCCTGATGATGACGGGGCTGTACGCGGTGGTGGCGAGCGGCAACCTGCTGAAGAAGGTCGTGGGGCTCAACGTGTTCCAGGCCTCGGTGTTCATGCTCTACATCAGCCTCGGCGTGGTGGACGGCGGCGCGGTGCCGATCCTTCGCCCGGAAGTGACCGTGTACTCAAACCCGCTTCCTCACGTGCTGATTCTCACCGCGATCGTCGTCGGCGTCGCGACGACCTCCCTGGCCCTCGCCCTCGTGGTGCGTATCAAGGAGGCGTACGGCACTGTCGAAGAGGACGATATCCACCGCCGGGACGAAGCGGAATGATGCTCGACAACCTGGCGGTGGCGCAGGTCGTTGCGCCGCTGGCGGCGGCGCCTGCTTGCCTTCTCCCCTGGCGTCGTGTCGCATGGCTGCTGGCGACGACCTGCTCCGGCTTCTCCTTCGCCTGTGCGCTGGTGCTGCTCGGCGCCGCCCTCGATGGGGGCGTCGTGGTGTCGGAGATCGGCGGCTGGCCGGCGCCGTTCGGAATCGAGTATCGCATCGACCTGGCCAATGCACTTGTTCTCACGATCGTCTCCGGCATTTCCACCATCGTGCTCGTGACCGCGTTCGCGAGCCTCGACGGCGAGATCGAGCCGGGCCGGCAGCCGTTGTTCTACTCGGTGTGGCTGCTTTGCCTGTCCGGTCTGCTCGGCATGGCGGCGACAGCGGACGCCTTCAACTTCTTCGTGTTCCTGGAAATCTCCTCGCTGTCGTCGTACGCGCTCATCGCCATGGGCCGCGACCGCCGGGCCCTGACCGCGGCCTTCCAGTACCTGGTCATGGGCACCATCGGGGCGACGTTCATTCTCATCGCCGTCGCCTTCCTGTACCTGAGCACCGGGACGCTGAACATGGCGGACATGGCGGAGCGGCTGCCGTCGGTGTCCGGCTCGCGCACCGTAGCCAGCGCCTTCGCGTTCCTCACCGTGGGCATCGGCCTGAAGATGGCCATGTTCCCGCTGCACCAGTGGCTGCCGAACGCCTACGCCTTCGCTCCCGGCGCGGTCTCCGCCTTCCTCGCCGCGACCGCGACGAAGGTCGCGGTATACGGCCTGGTCCGATTCGTGTTCAGCGTGTTTGGTGTCGACTACTCGTTCGGGTCCATGCCCCTGCCGCTGGTGCTCGCCGCGCTCGCGGCGGCGGCCGTGCTGGTGGCGTCCACGGTGGCGATCTACCAGGAGAACCTCAAGCGCATGCTGGCGTATTCGAGCGTGGCCCAGATCGGCTACATGCTGCTGGGTATCGCACTGGCGTCGCCAGCAGGGGTGGCCGCCGCCATGGCGCACGTGTTCAATCACGCCTTGATCAAGGGAGCGCTCTTCCTGAGTCTTGGGTGCCTTGCGTGGCGCTACAGATCGTCGGTGGGCGCCGAACTCGCCGGAGCCGGTCGCGCCATGCCGTTCACCTGCGGCGCCTTCGTGGTGGGCGCGCTGAGCCTGGTCGGTGTGCCGTTGACGGCGGGGTTCGCCAGCAAGTGGCTGCTCCTCAGCGCCGCTTTCCAGGCAGGCTGGTGGCCGCTCGCCGTCGTCGTCGTGATCGGTTCCCTGTTGGCGGCGATCTACATGTGGCGCGCGCTCGAGGTCCTCTACCGGCGGCCCGCCAGCCCCGCTCCCGTACGCGAGGCGCCCCTGGTGCTGCTGGTGCCCACCTGGGTGTTGGCGCTTGCGAACGTCTATTTCGGATTCGCCACCGAGTACAGCGTCGGCGTCGCCGAAGCGGCGGCCGCCTGGCTGTTCGTCGCGACGCCATGAGCGGCAACGCGTTGATGCTGCTGGCGCTGTGTGCGCCGCTTGCCGGAGCGCTGCTGGTGATGGCGATGCATCGCCGCGCCAATGTGCGCGAGGCGATGAGTCTCGGCGCCGGCGTGGTGCTGCTGGCAGCCGTCGCCCGGCTGGCTTGGCAAGTGCTCGACGGCGACAGGCCGTCGCTGATCCTGGTCGAGCCGGTGCCCGGCGCGACCTTTCACCTCGCCGCCGAGCCGCTCGGCGCGGTGTTCGCGTTGGTGGCGAGTTTCCTGTGGATTGTCACCACGGTCTACTCGATCGGCTACATGCGCGCTCACGGGGAATCGAAACAGACGCGCTTCTACACGTTCTTCGCCATCGCCATAGCCAGCACGATGGGCGTAGCGCTGTCCGGCAACTTGCTGACCCTGTTCTTTTTCTACGAGGTGCTCACGCTGTCGACCTATCCGCTCGTCGCCCATGCCGGCAGTGACGAGGCCAGGCGCGGCGCCCGGGTCTACCTGGCGATCCTCATCGCCACTTCCATGGGCCTGTTCCTGGTGGCCATCATCGGCACCGCTCTCGCCGCGGGCAGCATCGAGTTCACCGCCGGCGGGGTCATTGGCGAGCAGGTGTCGCAGGGCGTTGCCGCCGTATTGCTCCTGCTCTACGTGTTCGGCATCGGCAAGGCGGCGCTCATGCCGTTTCACCGCTGGCTGCCTTCGGCAATGGTGGCGCCGACGCCGGTCAGCGCGCTGCTGCACGCCGTGGCGGTGGTCAAGGCGGGGGTCTTCTCGGTGCTCAAGGTTGCCGTGTACATCTTCGGCAGCGAGCGGCTCGCCGGCATGGGGGCCGCCGACGGCGTGGCGTGGGCGGCCGCGTTCACCATCCTGGCCGCGTCGCTCGTGGCCATGCGCAAGGACAACCTGAAGGCGCGCCTGGCGTACTCGACGGTCAGCCAGCTCTCCTATATCGTACTCGGGGCGATGCTGGCCGTCGACGCCGGTACTGTGGGCGCGGCGATGCACATCGTCATGCACGCCTTCGGCAAGATCACGCTGTTCTTCTGCGCCGGCGCCATCCTGGTGGCCGCGCACAAGAGCCGGGTCAGCGAACTGGCCGGCCTGGGGAAACAGATGCCCTGGACCCTGGGCGCGTTCGCCCTGGCCAGTCTCAGCATCGCCGGGCTGCCGCCCCTGGGCGGGGTGTGGAGCAAGTGGTATCTCGTCCTCGGGACCGTCCAGTCGGAACACTACCTGCTGATGATGGTGCTGCTGGTGAGCACCCTGCTGAACATATGGTACTTGCTGGAAATCCCGGTGCGGGGCTTCTTCGCCGAAGCCGGCAAGCCGGAAGCCCACGGCGAAGCGCCGCCCGCCTGCCTGGTGGCGATCGGTATCACCACGGCGGTATCGGTGCTGCTGTTCCTGTTCCCCGAGCCGCTGTTCGATGCGGCGATGCTGCTGGTTCGATGAGCGATGGCTGACGAGCGAGACCAGGTACCGGGCGGGTCGGGGCGCCAGGCGCGAGCTGGAAGCACGGCACGCCTGGTGCGCGGGTTCGCGCTCGTCTGCGTCCTGCTGCTCGCCGCGGAGCTTCTCGTGGAGCGGCACGGATCCCACCCGCTGGAGTCATTGTTCGGCTTCTACGCCTTGTTCGGTTTCGGCGCCGGGTTGGCGCTGGTGTTCATCGCCAGGGAGTTTCGCAAGCTGGTGATCCGCAGGGAGGATTACTACGATGCCGTGGACGACTGAGCTGCCCTCGTACACGGTCTTCTTTGCGGCGGCGTTGCTGGTGCCGTTCGTCGGCCGACGGCTGCGCCAGATCGTGTTGCTGCTCGCTCCCGTGCTCGGTGCTGTGCAGTTCGTCACGGTGGGCAGCGACGTCGCGCTCGACGCCGTCCTGATGGGCTTGCAGGTGACGCCCGTGCGCGTCGACGCGTTGTCGCTGGCGTTCGGATACGTATTTCACCTGGCCGCGTTCATCGGTATCGTGTTCTCGCTTCACGTCGTCGACAATCGCCAGCATGTGGGCGCCCTGGTTTATATCGGCAGCGCGCTGGGCGCCCTTTTCGCGGGAGATCTCCTGACGCTGTTCATATTCTGGGAGCTCATGACCGTTTCCTCGGCGCTGTTGATCTTCGCCCGCGACACCGACCGCGCACGCCGCGCTGCCATGCGTTACCTCGTGGTCCAGGTGACCTCGGGCGTATTGCTGCTCGGCGGGGCGGTGCTCTGGTACCGGCAGACCGGTTCCATGGCATTTACCTACGTAGGCCTGGAAGGTGCCGCCGGCGCGCTGCTGCTCCTGGCCTTCGGCATCAAGTCGGCGTTTCCGCTGTTTCATACGTGGTTGACCGACGCCTACCCGGAGTCGACGCCAACCGGGATGGTGTTCCTGAGCGCCTTCTCGACCAAGGTCGCGGTATACACCCTGGTGAGGGGCTTCCCCGGTACCGAGTTGCTGATCTACACCGGTGCGGTGATGGCGGTGTTTCCCGTGCTCTACGCGGTGATCGAGAACGACCTCAGGCGGGTGCTGGCCTACAGCATGGTGAACCAGATCGGCTACATGGTGGTCGGGGTCGGTATCGGCACGCCGCTGGCCCTGGCCGGCACCGTCGCCCACGTCGCCACGCACGTTGTCTACAAGGCGCTGCTGCTGATGGCCATGGGCTCGGTGCTGCAGATGACCGGCCGCATACATGCCTCCGACCTGGGCGGACTGCACCGGTCCATGCCGTGGACGGCGGCGTTCTGTATCGTCGGCGCGGCATCGATCGCGGCACTGCCCTTGTTCGGCGGCTTCATCAGCAAGTCGATGATCATGTCGGCGACGCTCTACGGCGGTCACACCGTCGTCTGGTTCATGCTGCTGTTCGCCGCCGCGGGCGTGGTCTACAAGGCGGCGATCAAGGTGCCTTACTTCGCCTTCTTCGGGCGCGACTCGGGACTTGCGCCTGGCGATCCGCCGCTCAACATGCGGGTGGCCATGGGCATTGCCGCCGCCGCCTGTATCGTCTTCGGCACCTTCCCCTCGGTCGTATACGACCTTCTGCCGTTCGACGCCGACTACCAGCCGTACACCGCGGGCCACGTGCTGACCCAGCTTCAGTTGCTGGCCTTTGCCGCTGCCGGTTTCATCTGGCTCCGGCTGTCCGGTGCCTATCCGCCGGAACTTCACGCAACCAATCTCGATGCCGACTGGCTGTACCGACGCTGGGCGGCACGCGGACTCGCACGCGCCGGCGCAGCCATCCGTGTACTTGACCGGGCGGCGCGCGACGCCTTTCTTGCACAGCTGCACAAGGTGCTCCATCACCTGCGCCGGCACCATGGTCCCGAAGGCAGGCTGGCGCGAACCTGGCCGACGGGCAGCATGGCGCTGTGGGTGGCGGTGATGCTGGCGGCGACGCTGGTGATGTACTACGTTTGAGCCGGTTCGCGGTCCGCCGGCGCGGCATCGCGCACAACCGGCTCGGCAACCGCCACCGGCTGGCCTATACCCGCCAGCTCGATGGCGCCGACGTGCCTCAACTCCACGTTGTCGGGCAGCCGGATCCGGGCCAGCAGGCTCTCGGTGACCAGGAAATGGCGGTCCAGGGTCTTGCAGGCCTGGCACAGGCGGGCAGCGATGTTGATGGTGCCGCCGAAGTAGACGATCTCGCGCTTGCCGTCGCCGACCTCGCCCACCACCACGTCGCCGCCGTGCATGCCGATGCGGTACCCGGGTGCGACGCCGAAGTGCTTCTCGAACCAGTGCGCGCGGCGCGCGGCGAGCTCGTCGATGGCCATCACGCAGCGTATGCAGCGTGCATCCTCGACGGCGTCGGCGAGCGTCCACGTGACCACGATCTCGTCGCCGATGTAACGATGGGTCTCGCCGCCGAAGCGGGCGATGGGGGCGGCGATGTCGGCGAAGAACCGGGCGATATAGGTCTGCACGCGAATGTCGCCGAACTGCTCGGCCATCAGCGTGGAATCCTTGAGGTCCAGGAACAGGAACACCCGCTGCTCCGTGAGCGGGCGGTAATAGCGTCCGAGCAGGAAATTCGCGAGCACGCGGTGGCCGACAAGACTTGAAGTGCGTGCCACGATGTTGAATGCCAGCGCCACCGCGAACGAAAACACGAAATCCTGCCAGAAATTGCTCTCGACCGCGGCGGCGCCGTAGGCGGTAACGCCGATCAGCCGCGGCACGGCGACGAGCGCGAGCGCGATGACCATGGCCCAGATGACTACAGTGGCGGCAAGGAACAGGGGAAAGGGGGCGCGCCTGAGCACCGGGCCGGGTGGACCCTGGACGATGTACAGTTCGAAGCCGATCAACACGCCGCCGACACAGGCGCCGGTCACGCTTGCGACCGCCAGGTTGCCTTCGATCACGCTGGCATAGAACATGGCGCACGTGCCGGTGAGCAGGCTGAGGAGGATCCAGACCCCGGTACGGGTGCTGACGAGGGCGCGCGACATGACGACGATCGCCTGCGAACCGCTACAGCTTGTCCACGACGGCCGCCAACGCCGCCAGCCCTTCCCGGATCCGGTTCGACGGAATCGACGAGAAGCCAAGTCGCATCCAGTTGCACGGCTTCGGCGGCTTCGCGAAGAAGATGTTGCCGGCCTCGATCAACACGCCGCGATCGCGTGCCGCCTCCTCCAGCGCCGCCGCGTCGACGTGGTCGGGCAACGACACCCAGAATGCCGAACCGCCGAAGGCGCGATTGAACCGGGCACGCGGGAAGTGCTGATCGAGGGCGTCGACCATCACGGCCCAGCGGTCCCTTAGGGTATGGTGAAGGCGCCGCACCAGCGCGTCGTGGTAGCCGCGCCTCAAGAACTGCGAGACGATGTACTGGTTGTTGGCGGGAGGATGGCGCAGCATCATGCGTCGGAGCAGCCGGGCCTGCTCGACGAAGGCGCGCGGTCCGACCAGGTAGCCCATGCGAAGGCCCGGGGCCAGCGTCTTCGAGAGGCTGCCGATGTAGATCACGCGCTGTTCCTCGTCCAGGCTCTTGAGGGCGGGGACCGGTTCGTCGGCGAAATTGAGCTCGGACTCGTAGTCGTCCTCGATGATGATGAAATCGTGCCGTGACGCCGCGTCGAGGAGCGAACGTCGACGCTCGACCGGCATGGTCACCGTGCTCGGATACTGGTGGCTCGGGGTCACGTAGACGCATTGGCAGCCGGCCAGTCGGCGGTCGACAACAAGCCCCGACTGGTCCAGGGCGAGAGGCCTGACTTCGCCGGCCAGCGTCGAGAAGACGTTGCGCGCGTCCGTGTAGCCGGGTTCCTCCATGCCGACACGGCTCGACGGCGACAGCAGCAGCTCGGCCGCCAGGTACAGGGCGTGCTGGGCGCCGAGGGTGATCAGGATCTCCTCGCCCAAGGCCCACACCCCCCGGCGCGGCAGCACCCGGGTGTGGATCTGCTCGATCAGCCCGGGATCGTCGCGGTCGGCGCGGTCCCCGGCCCAGGCGTTGATGGCCCTCACCGTGGACGCATCGCGGCAGCATTCACGCCAGTCGGCGATGGGGAACAGCGCGGGGTCGAACTGGCCGTAGAGGAACGGGAACGGGTAGCGCTGCCAGTCGGCCGGCTTGCTGATCTGGCGCTGACCCCGAAGGTCGAGACGGGTCCGACCGCGCCAGTGGGCCGGTTCGCCGCCGCCGGGGCGCCGGGGGGCGGCCCGTGCCCGGCCCTTGACGATGTCCTCGCTGACGTAGAACCCGCTGCGTTCGCGGGCGATCAGGTAGCCTTCGTCGACGAGGTGTTCGTAGGCCAGGACCACCGTGTTGCGGGCGACCTTGAGCTGCTGGGCGAGCTTGCGGCCCGACGGCACCGGACTGCCCGGGGGCAGGTGGCCGTCAAGGATGGCGCTGACCAGCATCTCGCGGATGCGCGTCTGCAGGTTCGCCCCGTCGTCATCCGGCAGCTTGAACAGAACATCCGGCATTGACTGGCCTCATCGGGAC
The DNA here is from genome assembly GCA_965652415.1 of uncultured Gammaproteobacteria bacterium. Classification (GTDB taxonomy): domain Bacteria; phylum Pseudomonadota; class Gammaproteobacteria; order Arenicellales; family CAJQKF01; genus BQJD01. The sequence continues at coordinate 28,776 of CBFGVH010000022.1, forward strand.
GGGGGTACTGGTGCTATTCAGAAATTCCGGGCAGGGACTAAGGTTCATTATCGATCATTCTTCTTTCGAGTTTAAACCTGCCGCTGAAAGGGAGGCAACCGATGAAACTGGAACACGAGGCCATGCGCAGCTTCTGGATGCCGTTTACGGGCAACCGGGACTTCAAGAACGAACCAAGGCTAATGGTGAAGGCCGAGGGCGTCTATTTCTGGAACGACAAGGGCGAGAAGATCATCGACGCCTCGTCGGGCCTGTTCTGCTGCGCCGCCGGCCACTGCCGGCCGGAGATCGCCGAGGCGGTGTACCGGCAGATGCAGACCCTGGACTACTCGCCGCCGTTCCAGACCGGTCAGCCGCTCGCGTTCGAGTTCGCCAACCGCGTCGCCGCGCTGACGCCGGAGGGACTGGATCATATCTTCTTCACGAACTCGGGTTCGGAGTCCGTGGATACGGCGATGAAGATCGCCTACGCCTACCATTACGCCCGCGGCCAGGGTCAGCGCCAGCGCTTCGTCTCGCGCGAGCGGGCCTACCACGGCGTCAACCTCGGCGGCGTGTCGCTGAGCGGCATGATCAAGAATCGCCAGGCGTTCGGTCCCGGCGTGCCGGGCGTCGTCCACATGCGCCATACCTGGCTGCCCGAGAATCGCTTCGTCAAGGGACAACCCGAGGAGGGCATGGAGCTTGCCGACGATCTCGAGAGGATCGCGATGAACTTCGGCCCCGACACCGTCGCCGCGTGTTTCGTGGAGCCGATCGCCGGCTCGACCGGATGCCTCGTGCCGCCCAAGGGCTATCTCGAGCGGCTCAGGGAGATCTGCGACCGCCACGGCATCCTGCTGGTGTTCGACGAGGTGATCACCGGTTTCGGTCGCACCGGCAAGGCCTTCGCCGCCGACAGCTTCGGCGTGGTGCCGGACATCATGACCATGGCAAAGGCGCTGACCAACGCCGCCCAGCCGATGGGTGCGGTGGCGGTTTCCGACTCGGTGCACGACGCCATCATGAACGCCGCGCCGGAAAGGGCCATCGAGCTGTTCCACGGCTACACCTACTCGGCTCACCCGGCTGCCTGTGCCGCCGGCATCGCCACCATGGACATCTTCGAGAAGGAGCGGCTGTTCGAGCGCGCCGGGGAGATGTCGCCGTACTTCCTCGACTCGATCTACGCGCTGAGCGACCTGTCGGTCATCACCGACATTCGCGGCTACGGCATGATTGCCGGGATCGACCTCAAGGCCGCCAGCCAGCCGGGCCTGGCGGGCCTCAACGCCCAGAAGGCGCTGTACGCCAACGGTCTCAATCTCAAGGCGACAGGGGACGCCCTGCTGGTTGCGCCGCCGCTGGTTTCCGACAAGGAACACATCGACGAGATGTGCCAGAAGCTGCGGGACACCCTGTCGAGGCTCGGCTGACGAGCGCCGCGGCCGGCCGGGTACGGTTCCCCCGACGGCGGGTACCCGGCAGCCGTCCCGCGAAGTTCATGGAGACGGCATCACGGAAATTTCATTTCCACCGTTTTCGGGGTTTGTGATACTTTCTTCGAATAACAACGATTCCAACAATGGCCGCCCGTCCCGCTTCGGGCGGCCGCCCTTCGACACACGATTCGATCCAGCGAATGGAGGATATCGATGAACAGCAGTGAAAAGCCCTTCCTGCAAAAGGGACGCCGGAAGTTTCTGAAAGGATCCGCCGCGGCGGGTGCCGCGGCCGCGGTAGGTCCGTGGATCGTCAGCCCCAGGGTTCTCGCCTCCTCGGGCGAGGTCAACGTGCTGATGTGGTCCGATTACCTGCCGACGGGTTTCCTCGCGGCGTTCAAGGAGAAGACCGGCATCACCGTGAACTACACCGGTATCGGCTCCAACGAGGAAATCATCAACAAGATGAAGGCGACCAACGGTCGAGGCGTGGATATCTGCAGCCCGACCAACATGCGCTCGCCGCAGTGGATCGAACTCGGCCTGCTGCAGCCGTTCGACTACGGTCGCATTCCGAACCTCGCCAACGTCAACCCGGCGATGCTCAAGGTGGGCGACGAGGAGTGGAACTTCGAGGGCAAGGGTTCGCACTGGCTGCCGCACATCTGGGGCACCGAGGGCGTCGCCTGGCGCACCGATATGTGGTCGCCGCCGCGCGAGGGAGAGATCCCGAGCTACGGGGACATCTGGCAGGAAGACGTCAAGGGCAAGACCATGATGCGTCCGCATTCGGGCATGCTCGGCGCCGGCTTGTACCTCGAGACCACCGGCCAGCTCGAGCCGGGCGCCATGAAGGGCGCCTACAACGACGAGGAGACCATGCGCAAGGTATGGACCGTCGTCACCGACTTCTGCATCGCCAACAAGGACCAGGTCAGGTTGTTCTGGAACGATGCCGACAGCCAGAAGAACGGCTTCCTCAATGACGGCGTGGTGGTCGGACAGACCTGGGACGGCCCGCCCATCACCATGATGAACAACGGCGATCCGGTACAGTACCGTGCGCCGGCCGAAGGTTCGCTGGCGTGGGTCGACGGCATGTCGCTGTCGGCGGGTGCCGAGAACATCGACCAGGTCTACGCCTTCCTCGAGTTCTGCTTTGAACCCGAGCCGGCCGGCCGTTCAATCGACGGCGGCGACGTCGAAGGCTGGGGCGGGCACGGCTACAACTCCGCCGTGCTCGGCGCCGACAAGTTCGCCACCGAGGACTACGCCGCGACGTTCGCGTCGGTCTACCCGGGTGATTCGCTGGCCAACCTGTGGCCGTGGCCGAAGGAGCCGCAGTGGTACGCCGACGTTCGCACGGAGTTCCGCAACAAGTTCGTCAACGCCTGACGACGTGATAAGACCGGGCGGCGCCGCGGCCATGCGGCGCCGCCTGGCCCCGACCCGCGGCGGTCGGCATGTCGACGACGCGGTTCCCCGACGCGCCCGCGGCGCGGGGGTGCCGGCAACCGGTCCGCCGGTGCGGTGCGACAGGCGCTCGCCCGGGGGTGCGTCGACGGCTCGCGCAAGGGAGTCGGATCACGGACAAGAACCAGGGAATAAAAGCTTAAAGGGGCGTCCATGAGCGCAGATGTCAGGCTGGAGAACCTCTGGATCAAGTTCGGGACCTTCGTCGCGGTGCGCGACGTCGACCTGACCATCAAGGGGGGAGAGTTCTTCAGCTTTCTCGGCCCTTCCGGGTGCGGCAAGACCACGATCCTGCGCGCCGTCTCCGGGTTTCTGAAGCCGTCCGACGGACGAATCCTTATCGGCGGCCAGGACATGGCGGCATACGGCCCGAACCGCCGGCCCACCGCACTGATCTTCCAGAACCTCGCCCTTTTCCCGCTGATGACCGTGTGGGAGAACATCACCTTCGCCCTCGAGGTGCGCGGGGTGAAGACCGCCGAACGGCGCAAGCGTGCCGATGAACTGCTCGAGCTGATAGCGCTGCCCGGGCAAGGCGAGAAGATGGTGGGCGAGTTGTCCGGAGGACAGCGCCAGCGCGTGGCCATTGCCCGTGCGCTTGCCGCCGAACCCAAGGTGCTGCTGCTCGACGAGCCGCTGTCGGCCCTCGACCTCAAGCTGCGCCAGCACATGCGCACCGAGCTGCGCGCGATCCAGAAGCGCGTCGGCATCACCTTCATCTACATCACCCACGACCAGGGCGAGGCGCTGACCATGTC
>CBFGVH010000023.1:0-32040 GCA_965652415.1 uncultured Gammaproteobacteria bacterium
ATGATCTGGTCGATGGGCAGGTACATCAGGCTGTTGGTGCCGTCGCTCGACTGGTCGAGTATGATCTTGGTCGAGTTGGCGAACACCCGCTCCATGGTGTCGAGATAGAGCCGGTCGCGGGTGATGTCCGGGGCCCGCTTGTACTCGGCCACCACCTGGGTGAAGCGCGACGCCTCACCCTGGGCGCGGTTGACCACCGTGGCCTCGTAGGCTTCCGCCTCCTCCAGGATCCGGGCCGACTGGCCGCGCGCCCGGGGGATGATGTCGTTGGCATAGGCCTCGGCTTCGTTCCTGAGGCGCTCCTTGTCCTCGCGCGCCTTCACGGCGTCGTCGAAGGCGGCCTTGACCTCCTGGGGCGGCTGCGCGTTCTGCATCTCCACCGCGCGGATGTTGATGCCGGTGTTATACCGGTCCAGGATCGCCTGCAGCAGGGAGCGCGTCTCCGCGGCGATGGCCGCGCGCCCGTCGGTGATGGCGAAATTCATGGTGTTGCGGCCGACGATCTCGCGCACCGCGCTCTCCGTCGCCGAGCGGACGATGTCGTCGGTCGATTCGGTGACGTTGAACAGCAGGTTGACGGGATCCTTGATGTCGTACTGGACGGCGAACTTGATGTCGATGATGTTCTCGTCGGCGGTCAGCATCAACGCCTCGCGCGGCAGGTTCGCGCGCTGGCCCGTGCGATTGTTCTCACGATAGCCGACTTCCACGGTGTTCAGACGCTGGGTATGGATCGTGGTGGCCGACTCGATTCCGCGCGGCACCCAGCGAAGGCCCGCGCCCCGCGTCTCGACATACTTGCCGAAACGCAGCACCACCGCCTGCTCGCCTTCGTCGACGACGAAAAAGCCGGACACGAACCAGATGGCCGCGGCGACGACGACGACCAGGGCGATGCCGGCCTTGCCGGGCACCGGCATCCCGCCGCCACCACCGCCGCTGCCGCCGGAACCTCCGCCCGAGCGGCCGCCGCCGAACTTCTTGCGAATGTTGCGGACGACCTCGTCCAGATCCGGCGGGCCGGACGGGCTGTTGCCCTGCCCCCACGGATCCTTGTTGCCGGATCCCGGCTGATTCCAAGGCATTGAATAACTCTCCGTCTGCTGAGGCGGTACTGCCGCCGGGCACCGGCAGCTAAGGTTGCCGGTATTCGCGTTGGGTTGATTTTACCACGCGGGCCGGAGCCCTATTGCAAGCGAATCCCGCAGTGATTAACAAAATTTATCGTTACTCTCTGCGGTCAGAACGCTATGAGCCAGGAGCTTCGGGCCGCTTGGCCGATGGGGAACTCGCGGTCAATTGGGCACGGCCGTGACCCAGTACTCGGGCCTGAAATCCGACTGCCCCTCGATCCAGCCCAGTTCAGCGGCATCGACATCGACGAGAAGCTCGACGTCGCCACCGTCGGTATAGGTCTCGCTGACGATGCGGCAGCGCTGGTGCAGCCGCGCGCGCATGCGACCGGCCGCCGCCGGGAGGCGAATGATCCGCCGCTCGCGACCGCGATCGAAGAAATCGCCGAGCGCCGCGGCCAGGTGCTCCATGCCCTCGCCGGTCCCGGCACTCGCGAACACCCGCTCGGCCCGTTCGCCGTCAGCCCGCCGGCGCGCCGGCTCGACCCCGGCGAGGTCGATCTTGTTGCACACCTCGATACGGGGGATGTCGAGCGCGCCGATCTCCGCCAGCACCTCGTGAACATCCTCGATGCGCTCGCGAAAGAGCGGATCGGAGCAGTCGATGACGTGGAGCAGGAGCGCCGAGCCGCGCACCTCCTCGAGGGTGGAATGGAACGCCTTGATCAGTCCGTGCGGCAGATTCGATATGAAGCCGACGGTGTCCGACAGCACGATTTCGTCGCCGCCGGGCAGGCGGTATCGGCGCATGGTCGGATCGAGGGTGGCGAAAAGCAGGTCGCGCGCGAACACCCCGGCCCCGGTCAGGCGGTTGAACAGGGTCGACTTGCCGGCGTTGGTGTAGCCGATCAGGGAAACGGTCGGCACCGGCGCCCGCTCGCGACCGCGGCGCCGCTGGCGTCGCTGCGCCTCGACCTTCTCGAGCCGATGGCGGAGGCTGCGAATCCGGTCCCCGAGCAGCCGGCGGTCCGTCTCGAGCTGGGTTTCGCCGGGGCCGCGCAGGCCGATGCCACCCTTCTGCCGCTCGAGGTGGGTCCAGCCCCGCACCAGCCGGGTCGACAGGTGCCGCAACTGCGCCAGCTCCACCTGCAGCTTGCCCTCCGCGGTCCTGGCCCGCAGGGCGAAGATATCGAGAATCAGCCGGGTGCGGTCGATCACCCGGCACTTCACGGCCCGCTCGAGGTTTCGTTCCTGGACCGGCGTCAGCTGCTGGTCGAACACCACCACATCGGCCTCTTCGCGGGCGACCAGATCGGCAAGTTCGGCAACCTTGCCGCTGCCGATGAAGGTCCCGGCAACGGGGAATCGCCGATGAGAGACGACGGTAGCGACCACCAGGGCGCCCGCCGCCTCGGCGAGGCCCTTCAGTTCCTCGAGATCGGCCTCGGTCGCCGACTGGCCCTGGCGCACCAGGATTGCACGCTCGACGCCGTCGCCGCTCCTCGCGGCGGGGGTCAGTTCAATCGGCACGGCGGGAAAGCGGGCTGGATTCGCCGCGCAGCGGCATGCCGCAGGCCCGACGCCGTGCCTCCGGCCAGCCGGGATTGTCGAGGCGTGATGAAGCTCCCGCCGGTCTCAATCGACGCTGTTGCCCGGCTCCGGGCCTTCCACCGGGATACGCACCGCGCGCGACGGAACGATGGTCGAGATGGCGTGCTTGTAGATCATCTGGCTGACGCTGTTCTTGAGCAGCACTACAAACGGATCGAACGATTCGATCTGGCCCTGCAGCTTGATTCCATTCACGAGGTAGATCGCCACCGGAATACGCTCCTTTCGCAGGATATTCAGGAAAGGGTCCTGAAGCGCTGCGCCTTTTTGTTGTGCCATGCCTGTTTATCTCCAGATTTTCTCGTTGGTAGTTCAATATCAAAAGCTTGCGGTGCGCGCCCCGTGGTTCGAAACGGACGGGGATCCGGGAATTCCGCATCCTGTGACGTAATGGTACTGACGCCCCGCGAAATCAAGGATCGGCCGCCTGAAAACGGCTTGTCGGAGCAAGGACTTTCGACCGGCAACCGGTCGACCAGGGCCCTGCCAGCACACCGAAAGCAACCAGACTTCCCTGTTCTGCGAATTATATCCCAAAGGTCGGACCACTTCTGCCGGAAACCGGGAAAAATTTAGCGTTTGTAACCGGTTACGCGGATCGTCGGGCCGCTCTGGCGGGGCCGTCCTCGAGCAGATGCACCAACGCGTCGAGCACCGCCCGCCCGCCGGCGTCGAGCCACACCAGTCCCGACGTGGCCCGCAGCCAGGTGAGCTGGCGCTTGGCGAGCTGGCGAGTTGCGGAAACGGCACGCGCAACAAACGCCGCGTGGTCGCATTCGCCGGCGAGGTACTCCAGCGCCTGTCGGTATCCGACGGTTCGCATCGACGGCGAATCCCGGCCGACCCCGGGCAGGTGTCGCAGCGACTCGACTTCCGCGACCAGGCCGCGTTCCACCATGGCCGCGAAGCGCGCCTCGATGCGCCGGTGCAGGACACCGCGGTCGGGATGAAACAGCGCAACCCGCAGCACGTCCCAGGGCGGCGGCCGAGGCGCCGACTCCGCCATCACGCTGCTGGGAGGTCGGCCCGTGGCGCGATGTATCTCGTGGGCCCGCTGCAGGCGCTGGCGATCGCCCGGACCGATGCGGCCGGCGAGGACAGGATCGATCTCGGCCAGGCGGCGATGCAGCGCGGGCCAGCCCGCACGGCGGGCCCAGGCGAGGATCTCCTCGCGCAGGTGCGGATCGGCGACGGGAAGGTCGGACAGGCCGCCGGTGAGCGCGGCGAGGTAGAACATGGTACCGCCGCAGACGACCGGCAGGCGACCGCGGGCAAGGGCCTCGTCGACGGCTTCGGCGGCGTCGCGGGCGAACTCGGCCGCGGAATACGCCTCGCCGGGGTCGCGGATATCCACGAGGCGATGGGGAAAGCGCCGCAGCGTGTCGGCATCCGGCTTCGCGGTTCCGATGTCCATTCCCCGCCAGACCTGGGCGGCGTCGGCGGAAATGATGTCCACCGGCAGACGGCGCGCGAGCTCGAGCACCAGGTCCGTCTTGCCGGCCGCCGTGGCACCGGTCACGATCAGCACGAGCGGGCGCGCCGTCACCGCCCGCGCCTGAACCAGGAATCGAGCTCCGCCAGGGATACCTGGCGCCAGGTGGGGCGGCCGTGATTGCACTGGTCGGAACGCTCGGTGGCCTCCATGTCGCGCAGCACCGCGTTCATCTCCGCGATCGTCAGGCGCCGGTTGGCACGCACGGCATGATGGCAGGCCGAAGTGGCGAGGCGCTCGTTCACCTCGTCGGCCAGGCGGTCGCTCATGCCGAACTCGGCGAGATCCGCGATCACGTCGCGGATGAGCCGCGGCAGGTCGCTCGACGACAGGATCGCCGGCACCGAACGCACGACCAGCGATTCGCCCGACGCGCGATCGATCTCGAAACCGAGTTCCCGGAAAGTGCCGGCGAAGGTCTCGGCGAGATCGGCCTCGCGCTCGGACAGCGCCAGGTCGAGCGGCACCGCCAGCGGCTGGCTGGCGACGCCGCCGGCGGCCTGCTGGCTCTTGAGGCGCTCGTAGAGGATGCGCTCGTGGGCCGCGTGCATGTCGACCACGATCAACCCCTCAGCGTTCTCCGCGAGGATGTATACACCCTTGAGTTGGGCGACGGCGTAGCCCAGCGGCGGCGCGTCACCCGGATCGATTTCGCTCTCGTCCACGGCCGGCGCGTGCGCGGCCGTCGCACCGAAGGCGCCGACGCTGCCGAGCAACGGCCGCCACGCCGATGCCGGCTCGCGCACGGTGAGCCCGAGCGAGCGCTGCAGGCCGAAACGGGCGCCCGGTGGAACGAATTCCTCGCCCGCCGCGGGCGGCGCATCGCCGGCGAAGACCTCGTCGGCAGAGGCGCGTGTTCGCGACAATGCGTGATGCAGGGCGCGGTACACGAAGTCGTGCACGGCGGCGCCGTCGCGGAACCGCACCTCGACCTTGGCCGGGTGGACATTGACGTCGACCATCGCGGGATCCATGTCCAGGTACAGCGCGAACGCGGGGTGGCGACCATGCGACAGTACGTCGCTGAAGCCACGGCGCACGGCATGGGCGATGAACCTGTCGCGCACCGAGCGGCCGTTGACGAAGAAGTACTGCATGTCGCGCTGGGCGCGGGAGAAGGTCGGCAGGCCGATCCAGCCGGCCAGGCGCAGGCCCGGCGCCTCGGCGTCGATGCGTCGATGCTGCTCGGCGAAGCCCCGTCCCAGGACTTCCGCCACGCGCGCAAGGCCGTCGGCGGCGCTCGCCAGCCTGAGCGCCCGCCGGCCGTTGTGGACGAGTTCGAAGCCGACACTGAAACTGCCGAGCGCCATCCGCTGGACCACCTCGAGCAGGTAGCGGAACTCGGTCTTCTCCGTGCGCAGGAACTTGCGCCTTGCGGGCACGTTGTAGAACAGGTCCTCCACCGTTACCGTGGTGCCCACGGGATGGGGAGCAGGGACCGGGCCGTCGATGGCGCCGCCGCCGTGGCAGCGCACGCGATAGCCCCGCTCGTCGTGGGCCGCCCGCGAGGTGATTTCCATGCGCGACACCGCCGCGATGCTCGGCAGGGCCTCGCCGCGAAAGCCCAGCGAGGCGACCTGGAAAAGGTCGTCGAGGCTCGCGATCTTGCTGGTGGCGTGTCGCTCGAGGGCCATGGCGAGATCGTCGCGGGCGATGCCGTGTCCGTCGTCGCGCACGCTGATGCGCCGCGCGCCGCCCATCTGCACGTCCACGTGAACCTCGCGCGCACCGGCGTCGAGCGCGTTCTCGACCAGTTCCTTGACCAGCGACGCCGGCCGCTCGATGACCTCGCCGGCCGCGATCTGGTTGACGAGGACCGTGTCCAGGCGCCTGATTCGCGTCGCCATCAGCCGTCCTGCCCCGGGATGCGCAGTTTCTGGCCGATGAATATGCGGTTGTCGGTCAGTCCGTTGACTCGCTTGAGCGCGGCGACGGAGACGCCGTAGCGAGACGCCAGCACTGAAAGGCTGTCGCCGGTGGACACCAGGTGCACGCGCTCGGCCGGCGGCGCCTCGGGCGACAGCATGTCCAGCGCCTCGAGGTAGCTGACCACGCCGCGATATATGGAATCCGCAAGGCGCTGCTGGTACTCGGGCGTGCGCAACAGGCGCTCCTCGTCGGGGTTGGTGATATAGCCGGTCTCCACCAGGATCGACGGGATGTCGGGCGATTTCAGGACGGCGAAACCGGCCTGCTCAACGCGCGTGCTGTGCACGGGGCCGAGGCGGCGCAGTTCGCCGAGCACGAAACGGGCGAAGGCGATGCCGTCGCTCACGGTCCGCGTCATCGACAGGTCGAGCAGCACCTGGGCCAGGAGCTCGTCCTTGTCGTGCAGCGTCACCCCGCCGACGAGGTCCGAGGTGTTCTCGCGATCGGCGAGCCAGCGTGCGGTTTCGCTGGTGGCGCCCTGGTTCGACAGGGCGTAGACGCTCATGCCGCGGGCGGTCCGGTTGTAGAAACCGTCGGCGTGAATGGACACGAACAGGTCGGCGCCGTGCGACCGGGCCAGGCTTGTGCGTTCACGCAGGCTGATGTAGTAGTCGCCGTCGCGGATGAGGCGGCCGTCCATTCCCGGGTGTCGGTCGATGAGCCGGTCGAGGCGGGCGGCAACCGCCAGCACCACGTCCTTCTCGCGGGTGCCGCGGCCGCCGAGGGCGCCCGGGTCCTCGCCGCCGTGCCCCGCGTCGATGGCGACGATCACCGGTCGCCTCGGCGCCGCGGCGACCGGCTGCGCGGGCAGCGGCGGGGCCACCGCAACCGGCGGCGCGCCCGCCTCGCGGCGTTCGCCGATGTCGATCACGAGGCGATGGCCGTAAAGGTCGTTCGGCGGCAGCACGCCGATCTGCGACGCCACGGGACGTGCGAGATCGAGCACGATGCGCAGCACCCCGGGCTCCGGGGTTCCCTTGCGGATGCGCCGAATGTACCTCCCGACCGTGGCCGGGGCGGGCAGCGCGCCGCGAAACTCGGCCTGGTCGAGATCGATGACCAGGCGCAGCGGATCGGCCAGCTCGTAGGTCCGGTACCTGACCTGCCCGGACAAGTCGAACACCAGTCGGCTCTTGTCGGGCGAGTGCCACATCCTGACATTGTCGAGGCTGACGGCGGCCATGGCGGCGCCGGCGGCCAGCAGCCAGGCACCGATGAACACGAGGATCCTGGCGGCCATGGTCATCGTCGCGCCTGTTCCACCGTTACGGTCCGGCTCGCCGTGCCGCTGCCGGAGATGCGGATGTCGACGTCGGCGGCCGGCAGGTATCCGGCGGCGCGCTCGGGCCACTCCACCAGGCACAGGCATTCGCCCAGGAAGTCCCTCGCGCCTAGCATTTCCAGCTCCGCGGGGTCGTTCAACCGGTACAGGTCGAGATGCACGACCTCGCGGCCGTCGATGCTGTACGGCTCGAGCAGTGTGTAGGTCGGGCTCGGCACGCAGCTCGAGTGCCCGAGCCCGGCAAGGATGCCGCGAACCAGGGTGGTCTTGCCGGCCCCGAGGTCGCCGCGCACGAACACGAGTTCGGCACCGACGAGACGCTGCGCCAGCTCGCGGCCGAACTCGATCATCGCCGTCTCGCCCGTGATCTCGCGGCTTTCGATATCAGCCATCGTGCGGCCCCAGCAGCGTGCGCAGGTGCGGCAGCAGGTCGGTGGCGAGCATTCCCGCCATGCCGTGCGCCGCCGCCTCGAGATCCGCCGCCGCCGCGTGAAGCCAGGAGCCGCACACCGCCGCGCGAAGGGGCGTCAGCCCCTGGCCGAGGAGCGCGGTGACGATCCCGGTCAGGCAATCGCCCATGCCGCCGGTAGCCATGCCGGGATTGCCGCGATCGCACACGTACAGGGCATCGCCGTCGGTCACGACGGTACCGCAGCCCTTGAGCAGGCACACGCCCCCGTAGCGACGCGCGATGGCGCGTGCCGACCCCGGGCGGTTGCGGGAGATCGCGGCGGTGGCAACGCCCAGCAGCCGCGCCGCCTCGCCCGGGTGCGGCGTCAGCACCGTTCCCGGTGGCGGCATCCTGCCCCCGGCCAGGAGGTTGAGGGCGTCGGCGTCGGCGACCATCGGAACGCCGGCGGCCAGCGCGCGATCGAGGAGCGAGGCGGCCCACTCGTCGCGACCCAGCCCCGGTCCGATGCCGATCGCGTTGCGGCCCTCGACGATGCGTGCGAGGGCGTCGCCGTCGTCGGCCCCCGATACCATGATCTCGGGCCGGGCGATGTTGATGAACATCGCATGGCGCGAGCGGGTGGCTGCTGTCACGAGACCCGCACCGCTGCGCGCGGCGGCTTCGGCGGCGATTCGCAGCGCACCGGTCATGCCGTCGTTGCCGCCCACCAGCACCACGTGCCCCTGCTCGCCCTTGTGGGTGCAGCGGGACCGGCGCGGAAGCCACCCCTCGACCAGGCAGCTGTCGATCCGGCTCGCCGCGCACGGCACCTCGTCGAACACCGCGGCCGGCACGCCGAGCCCGTCGTAGATCACCTCTCCGGCAAGTTCCGGCCCTGTGCCGGTCACGAGTCCGAGCTTGAGCCCGATGAATGTACAGGTGGCGCGCGCCTTCACCGCGACGCCGGGTGCGCAGCCGGTGTCCGAATCGAGACCGGACGGAATGTCAAGGGCGAGGACCGGCGCGGCGCAGGTGTTGATTCTCTCGATCGCAACGGCCGCGGCATCCGCGGGTGCGCGTGCAAGCCCGGTGCCGAGAACGGCATCGACCACGAGATCGGCCGCAGCGAAATCGACGGCGTCGATCGATACGGCGTCGACGCCCTGCCCGGCCGCGAACAGGCGCGCCCGGGCCGACTCGTCCGAACGCGGTTCGCCGAGGGCGGCCAGCTCGACCGACAGGCCGTCACGGGCGGCGAGCGCCGCCACCACGTATCCGTCGCCGCCGTTGTTGCCCTTGCCGCAGACGACGACGATGCGTCGAGCGTCGGGCCACAGGCGCCGCGCCGCGTCCCATGCCGCCGCACCGGCCCGGTTCATCAGTTCGTATCCGTCGATACCGTGGACCCGGATGGCGAGATCATCGAGGGCACGGACGCCCGCTGCATCGTACAGGGCGGTGGGCAGTTCGATCATGCGTGTATGATAACGTCGATATGAAACACGAGGATACCGCGCACCGGCTCGACGGCGTGGTGGAGTTCATTCGCTCCGAGTCCCGTGCATTGGGGTTCTCCGGCTTCGGCATCGCCGGAGTCGATCTCGCCTCGGCCGGCGAACGACTTCGCCGGTGGCTGGCGCAAGGCTACCACGGCGACATGCACTGGATGGGCGCACACGGCGACAAGCGCTACCGGCCGGAGCGGCTCGTACCGGGCACGGTACGCTGCCTGTCGTTCACGGCCGAGTACCTTCCCGAGCCGATGTCGCGCATGGAAGCACTGCTGGATGATCCCGCTCGCGCCTACGTCGCGCGCTATGCTCTCGGCCGCGACTATCACCGCTACCTGCGCCGGCGCCTGCAGCGCCTGGCCGGCGCCATTGCCGAACGCGTCGGGGAGTTCGGCTATCGCGTTTTCACCGACAGCGCGCCGGTGATGGAAAAACCCCTCGCCGAGGCCGCCGGGCTCGGCTGGATCGGCAAACACACCAACCTGATCAACCGAGAGCGCGGTTCGTGGTTCTTCATCGGCGAGATCTACACCGACCTGCCGCTGCCGGTCGATGAACCCGCCGCCGACCACTGCGGTTCATGCACTCGCTGCATCGAGGTGTGCCCGACCGGCGCCATCGTGGCCCCTTACCTGCTCGACGCCAGGCGATGCATCTCCTACCTCACCATCGAGAACAAGGCAGACATTCCCGAGCCGCTGCGCCCGCTCATCGGCAACCGCATCTTCGGCTGTGACGACTGCCAGCTCTTCTGCCCGTGGAACCGCTTCGCCCGTGTCAGCGAGCACGAGGCCTTCCGGCCCCGCCACGGACTCGACGCGCCGGAACTGGTGTCGCTGTTCCTGTGGAGCGAGCAGGAATACCTGGAACGGACCGAGGGCTCCGCACTGCGGCGCACCGGTTACGAGGGCTGGCTTCGCAACCTCGCCGTAGCGCTCGGCAATGCGCCCACTTCGAGGCAGGTCGTCGACGCCCTGCGCACACGCCGCGATCATCCCTCGGCGCTGGTGCGGCGACATGTCGACTGGGCGCTTGCGCGCCACGGCATTCAGCCTTCAGGCGTCCCTTGAAAGCAGTGCGTAGGTGTGGCGCGCGCCGAGGTTCGACACCGAGCGCCAGCGCTCGAGCCGGGCGCCGTGGCGGGCGGCGCAGGATTCCACCTCGTCGATGGACATCACCGTGGCATGGATGGCGCGCCCGCGCAGGCGGCGAGACAGCGCGGGGAGGGACCTGACGTTGCGAAAAGAGAACACGAGGCGTCGGCGAGCGACCCGCAGCAGTTCGATCAGCAGCCGCTCTCGGTCGCCCGGCCGGTGCAGATGGTGCGACAGGCGGGCGCACACCACGGTGTCAACCGCGCCGTCGGGGAGCGGCAGGTCGAAGGCCGACGCCGTCAACCATACCGTGTCCGGCACGTCGCCGAAGCGCTGGCGGTTGAGATGAAGCTGCCCGGGCGAACTGTCGGCTTCAAGGAGCACGGTGCCCGGCCGGCGCAGCGGTGCGGAAAGGCGACCCGCGCCGCAGGGGACGTTCAGGATCCGCGCACCCGGGTCCGACCCCACGAGATCGGCGAGGACCGCGATCTCGTTGCGGGTCCGGCGCCGCAGGCGCGGATGTTCGACGAACGAACGCGCATACTTGTTCGCCGCATCCAGGGTCCGAAAACCGTCGGTGTATTGCCTCATCTCCGCCGCCACCCCGGGTGCGGGGTCGACGAAGAACCGGTGCAGTCCCCCGTCGACGGGGTAACGGCCCCCGCAACCGGCGCACTCCCAGGCCCCGGTCACGTAGTCCACGGGTTCCTTGCACGACGGGCAGGCGAAGTCGATATCGGCCCAGGGGCGCTCCTGTGACGGTCGCCGATCGACGGCGACCGCCTGCGCTGGGATCACGGAATTCATCGAGAATTTCTGCTTGCGGATGCCTTGACGCCGGGATTGTCCCGGGTGTCGCTTAAACGAGGCTTAAAACGAGGAGTCGACACGCCTGCGCGGCGCTCGCGGGCGCCGGCCCGTGCGACCGCGACGACATCACCCACCCACGGCACCGGGATCGACGAACAGGCGCTGGCGATAGAACTTCAGCTCGTCGATCGATTCGAGAATATCGTCGAGGGCGCGGTGGCTGGAGCGCTTGGAGAAATCGGCGCTGGTGCCGGGATACCAGTAATCGGCCAATTCCTTGACGGTGCTGACGTCGAGGTTGCGGTAGTGCAGGTAGGACTCGAGCCTGGGCATGTAACGGTACAGGAAACGGCGATCCTGGCAGATGGTGTTGCCGCACAGGGGCGAGGAGTTCTTCCTGACGTGGCGCTTGACGAAGTCCAGCGTCTGGCGTTCGGCCTCGGCCTCGTCGATGGTGGACGCCCGCACCCTGTCCACAAGACCGCTTTCGCCATGGGTCCGCGTGTTCCACTCGTCCATGGCCGTCAAAAGGTCGTCCGACTGGTAGATCGCGATTACCGGCCCCTGTTCGAGGATGTTGAGCTTCACGTCGGTGATCAGGGTGGCGATCTCGATGATGCGATCACGATCCGGGTCGAGTCCGGTCATTTCGAGGTCGATCCAGACCAGGCGATCGGTGTTGGCAGGCATGGGGTTTCCTAGTGCAGCGGCAAACGGCAATCGTACCATGCCCCCGTCGCGGGGCCCGACGCCTTGCGGCCCGGGGGCAATGACATGCTAGTATCGTGGGCCGCCGACCACTTGCAGGAGGAAGTCGCGATGAAATTCCGTTCGCCGGCAATCGCCGCCTTGCTCGCACTGGCAGCCGCGCCGCCTGCCACCGCGCTGCTGCTTCTGGGCGACGCCGAGCGGGGCGCCGCGATCCACGAGGAGCGATGCGTCGCCTGCCACGTGTCCAATTTCGGCGGCGACGGCTCCGGCGTCTACAGCCGCGAGGGACGAATCGTCAACTCGATCGAGGGGCTGATGGGCCAGGTCGAGCGCTGCAACCAGATGACCAACGCCAACCTCGACAGCGACCAGATGGACGACCTCGTCGCCTACCTGAACGAACACCACTACCGGTTCGGCGAGTAGTCCGACATCTCGTTCAGCATTGCTGCCAGGGCAGACCGTCGTGTCGCCAGCCGGCGATCGAACTCCGGTGATGGTCCTTGTCGAGGGGGCCTTCGAAGCCGCCGGCAACGGAATAGACATTGCGAAATCCGCCCTCGATCAGCGTCCGCCCCGCCTCCACCGAGCGGCGCCCGCTGCGGCAGATCAGGACTACGGAGGGCCCGTTCTCCTCGTCGGCGCCGAGCAGGCCGCCGAGCATGACCTCGCGAACCTGGGCGCAGAAGCGGGGATTCGGCGTCCAGTCCGGCTCGTCGAGCCACGGAATATGGATGGCGCCCGCAGGGTGGCCCACCATGAGGTACTCCATGGTGCTCCTGACGTCGATCAGGTAGACCTGCGGATTGTCCTCGATCAGCTTCCATGCCTCGGTGGGAGACAACGATTCCGGCTCGGTGTTCCGGTCCCTGGTCTTGTCGCTCATTGACGCCTCTCGGTCACGGGTGGTCCGATGGTCGGGGCGGGCAATTGTAACGGATAGACGCCGGGAACGCGCAAGCGCGCGCTACCGGATCAAACGCCGAGATAGCGTTCGAGCTCGCCCCGCTGGTTGACCAGTTCGTCGCTGCCGCCGCTCCACACGATGCGGCCCTTCTCCAGTATGTAGTGCCTATCGGCAATATTCAGAAGGTCGCGCAGGTTCTTGTCGACGACCAGGATCGACTGCCCGGACTGCTTGATCCGGTGCAGGCACTGCCAAATCTTCTCGCGGATCAGCGGTGCCAGTCCCTCGGTCGCCTCGTCCAGGATCAAAAGGCGCGGGTTGGTTAGAAGCGCGCGGCCGATGGCGAGCATCTGCTGCTCCCCGCCGGACAGCAGGTTGCCCATGATGGAAAGGCGCGCGGTGAGCTCGGGAAACATCTCGAGGACGCTGTCGAGGGTCCAGCGCGACCCATGCCCGACCGCCGCGGTCGCCACGAGGTTCTCCCGCACTGTCAGGTTCGGAAAGATCTGCCGGCCCTCTGGAACCAGTCCGAGCCCGAGCTTCGCCACACGGTATGACGGCCAGTTGCGGATCTCTCGGCCATCGAAGCGGATGGAGCCGTTGAAGCTCGGCACGATCCCCATGATGGAGTGGATGGTGGTGGTCTTGCCCATGCCGTTGCGGCCGAGCAGGCTGATCACCTCCGACGGGGCGATCGAGAACTCGACGCCGTACAGCACCTGGCTGGCGCCGTAGCGCGTCTCGAGCCCGGTCACCTCCAACAGGGCGTCGCTCATCGCCGCCTGCGCCCCGTGCTCATTCATCGCCGAGATACGCCGCCTTGACCGCCGCATTGGCGCGGATGGCGTCCGGGCTGTCGCAGGCGATCACGGCGCCCGTGACCAGCACCGAGATCCGGTCGGCGAGGGCGAACACGGCGTCCATGTCGTGCTCCACCAGCAGGATGCCCGGACCGCCGCGAATGGTGCCGAGAATGTCGATCATCTTCGCGGTTTCGTCGCGTCCCATGCCCGCCATCGGTTCGTCGAGCAGCAGCACCCTGGGGTCGGTGGCGGTGGCCATCGCGACCTCGAGCTGGCGATGCTCGCCGTGGGAGAGTTCGCGCGCAGGGCGTTCGCCTCGGCCCTCGAGCCCCACGCGCGCGAGCGCCTGCTGCGAGCGTTCTACCAGCTCGGTGCAGTCGAGCGCCGCCTTCAGGAAGCGGAAGTTGTGGCCCATGTGCGCCTGCACCGCCAGCATGACATTCTCGAGCACCGTCAGGTTCTGGACCACGCTGGTGATCTGGAACGAGCGTGCCATGCCGAGGCGGGCGCGCTTGTGAACCGGAGTCCGGGTGATTCGCCGGCCGTCGAGAACGATGCTTCCGCCGTCCGGCCGAAGCTCGCCCGTGAGCTGTGAGACCAGCGTGGTCTTGCCGGCGCCGTTGGGGCCGATGACCGCATGCACCTCGCCCTGCTCGAGATCGAGGTTGACATGGTTGGTGGCCACCACGCCGCCGAAGGCCTTGTACAGGTCGCGAACCTCGAGCAGCACGTTACGACCGCCTCCGCGACAGGGCGTCGACCAGGCCGTGCAGCCCGCCGCGGCCGAACAGCACCACGAGCAGCAGCAGGATGCCGAAATAGAGCTGCCAGTAGACCGTGATCCCGGACAGGATCTCCTCGATCGCGATGAAGGCCGCGGTGCCGAGCACCGGCCCGAACAGCGAACCGGCGCCGCCGAGCACCACCATGAAGATCAGCTCGCCCGAGCGGGTCCACGCCATCATCTCGGGGCTGATGTAGGTCGTGAAATTTGCAAGCAGCCAGCCGGCCAGGCCACACAGCATCCCGGCGATGACGTAGCAGGCCAGGCGGTAACGGAACGTCGGGATGCCGAGCGAGCGCAGCCTCGCGTCATTGCCGGCCGAGCCGCGGATCACCAGCCCGAAGCGCGAGTTCACGATTCGATGCACAAGCCACAGGGTCACGACCAGGATGCCAAGGCACACGTAGTAGAGGATGGCCCGGTTGTCCAGATCGAGTGCGAACGGGAACTCGCTTCGGCGGTAGATCACCATCCCGTCATCGGCGCCGTACTCGCTGATGCTGACCATGGCGTAGTAGACCATCTGGGCGAAGGCCAGCGTGATCATGATGAAGTACACCCCGCGCGTGCGAAGACACACGAGTCCGGTCAGAAGCGCGAACACACCGCAGGCGGCAACAGTCACCAGCAACTGGATCAACCCGTCGTTGATGCCGTAATAGGCGGGTATTCCCATGCTGTAGGCGCCGATGCCGATGTAGGCGGCATGCCCGAAGCTGATCATGCCCCCGAATCCGAGGATCAGGTTGAGGCTGACCGCGGCGATGGCGAGTATCACCGCACGCATGACGAGGTCGAGCATGAACGGCCCGCCGACGACCGGCGTGATGGCCGGCACCAGCGCCAGCAGCGCGAGGCCGACGAGCATGACCCATGTATTGGCGGTGAAGCGGCGCCTGTTCCCGGACATGGCCGCTCAACGCACCTTCGGCGGGAAAAGGCCCTGGGGGCGGAAATACAGGATCGCCGCCATCAGGATGTAGACCAGCATGGCCGACAGCGCCGGTGCTGCGTTCTCGGCGGCCGTGCTCGACAGGAAGGCCGCCATGATGTCGTCGAGAAAGGCCCGGCCCATGGTGTCGATGAGCCCGACGACAAGCGCCGCGATGAAGGCGCCGCGTATGGAGCCGATGCCGCCGATGATGATCACCACGAAGGCGATCAGCAGGACGTCGTTGCCCATGCCGATGCGGGCCTGCGTGATCGGGGCGACGATCATGCCGCCGAAGCCGGCGAGCATGGCGCCGAAAGCGAACACGTAGCGGAACAGCTTCCGGATGTTGACGCCGAGCGCGCCGATCATCGACGGGTTCGATGCCCCGGCGCGCACCAGCATCCCCACGCGGGTACGGGTGATGACCAGGAACAGGCCGACTGCCACCAGCAACCCGGCAATGATGATCAGCAACCGGTAGACGGGGAACTCGGCAATGCCGAACAGGTCGACCCGACCCGTGACCGCCTGCGGCAGGTTGATGCTAAGCCCCTGGGGGCCCCAGATCATGTGCACGAGGGTGTCGAACACCAGGATCAGGCCGAACGTCGCCAGCACCTGGTCGAGGTGATCGCGGCGGTACAGGTGCCGCACCACCAGGATCTCCGTGAGATATCCGACCAGGAACGTGGCCGGCAGGGCGATGGCGATCGCCAGCAGGAAGGAACCGAAGTACAAGGTCAGGGTCGCGCAGAAGAATGCGCCGACCATGTACAAAGCGCCGTGGGCAAGGTTGACGAAGTCCATGATGCCGAAGACGAGCGTCAGCCCGGCCGCCACCAGGAACAGCAGCACGCCGAGCTGAATTCCGTTCAGCAACTGGATCAGTACCAGGCCGCCGTCCACACTCGTCCCCCGGGAAGTGAGACCCGCGCCGCAAGATCGAGGGGGCCGGCAGGCCCCCTCGGCAACATCGCGTCCAACGCCTACATATTACACTTGCCGACGTGCAGGTCCTGGTGGTTCTCGAACACCGTCTCCACCGTCTTGACCGTCCACACGCCTGCGTCGTCGACGACTACTTCGCGCAGGTAGAAATTGGCGATCGGGAAGTGGTTCTTGCCGTAGGTGTACGGCCCGCGCGTCGACGGGTAGTCCGCCTTCAGCATGGCTTCGCGCATGCCGTCCATGTTGTCGAGGTCGCCTCCCACGGCGCGCACGGCGCTGTCGATCAGGTAGATCGCGTCATAGGACTGGGCGGCGTAGTAGGACGGGTAGGTGCCGTACTTCTCCTTGAACGCGCTGACGAATTTCTGGTTCTGCTCGAACGGCAGGTCCGGCGACCACTGCTGGGTGTGCTGGGTGCCGATGACGGCGTCGAGGCCCGCCTCCTGCAGCCGCGGCAGGCTCAAGGCGTCCACCGTGAACACGCTGAAAAGCGGCACCTTCTCGGCAAGGCCGGACTGCTGGTACTGCTTGATGAAGGCGCCGCCCGCTGCTCCTGGATAGAAAACGAACAGGGCCTCGGCGCCGGAGGGCTCGACCTTGGCCAGCTCCGCGGAGAAGTCGAGCTGGGCATCGGCGCCCCAGCGGGTCAGGTCGCGTCCGACGACCTCGCCCTTGAAGGTGCTTTCCACGCCGGCGAGCATGTCGGTTCCGGCTGCATAGTTCGGCGCCATCAGGTAGACCTTGCTGAGGCCCTGGCGGTTGAGTACTTCGCCCATGGCCATCGGCGTCTGGTCGTTCTGCCACGACGTCGAGAAGAAGTTCTCGTGGCAAAGCTCGCCGGCGATCTCCGATGGCCCGGCGTTCGAGCTGATCAGGAACTTGCCGGCATCGGTCGCGGTCTTCAGCGACGCCAGCAGGACGTGGGACCAGATGAAGCCGGCGACGAAGTCGACGTCGTCGGACTTGACCAGCTTGTCCACCTTCTGGCGCCCGACCTCGGGTCGGAACGCGTCGTCCTCCAAGATCATCTCGATGTCGAGGTCGCCCATCTTGCCGCCGAGGTGCTCTACGGCGAGCTCCACGGCGTTCTTCATGTCGTTGCCGATCACCGCCGCGGGCGTGGTGAGCGTGGTGACGAAACCGATCTTCACGCTGTCGGCCAGCGCCGGCTGGGCGGCGAAGGTCAGCAACGCGGCCGCCAAAGCTGATTTTCTGATCATTTCTCCTCCTCTCGCGAGTGTAACTGACACCGGCCCGACGGGCCGTAACCGAAAACCCTTCCCTCGCCGGACCTCAGAAACGGCCGGCGAAGTCTTTTCAACCCCCTCGGGCGCGAACCCGAAAACGGGCGCTGCCGGATCGTGTCCCTGCCCGGCGGCTCGTCCCGCATACCGGCAATTCCATTTCAGGTCGGGGCAGTGTAGCGCCTGTATCCGGAAACTTCCACACGATGAACGCTGCCGTGAATTAAAGTGCACACGCCGGTCGCCTCATCCCTCGACACCATCGTCGGCGAAGCCGAAATAGCGGCGGAGCGCAATCGGAACGGGCGACGCCGCCAGGCCGCCGCCCGGCTTCTTCATCCCCATGATGCGCACCTCCCGGCCTTCCACCAGCAGCGTGTCGCCGCGGGTCACGCGATGCTCGACGGTGATGCTCTTGCGGCCGATGGCGCTCACGCGCGAGTGAACGGCGAGCCGGTCGCCGACCCGCGCCGGCGAGCGAAACGTGGCACGGGCATCGACCAGCGGGAACCCCAGCGACTCGTGCTGCTTCCTGACCGAGTCCAGCGCAAACCCGGCGCGCGCGAACAACCGGTGGGAGGCGTTGTCGAACCAGCGGTAGTAGTTCGGGTAGTAGACGATGTCCGCCGGATCGCAGTCGCCCCACTCCACGTCGAACTCGTAGACCGATTCGCGATCGCTGTCGTTTTCCGTCATCGGATGACTCCTTGGGTCGTTGGTGCCGCTACCAGCCGAGAGCGAGGGTAAACGGCCCGTCGTTGACCAGCGACACCGCCATGTCTGCGCCGAAGCGCCCCGTCTGCACGATCACACCCGGGCAGCGCCGCAGGACTTCGATCAGCGCATCGAATCGGCGTGCCGCCTCGTCGGGGCCCATGGCCCCGGTGAAATCGGGACGACGGCCGCGATCAAGGCGGGCATACAGCGTGAACTGGGGAACCGCCAGTATGGCGCCGCCGATGTCGACCAGGGAATGCTGCAGCTTGCCTGTCGCGTCGGGGAATATGCGCAAGTGCACCAGCTTCTCCGCCATGCGGGCAGGATCGCCGACCTCGTCGTCGCGTCCGAATCCGGCCAGCAGCACGATGCCGCGACCGACGGAGGCGATGACCTCGCCGTCGACGCTGACGCTGGCCGAAGTCACCCGTTGCAGGACGAGACGCACGGTTATCGCGAACGAAAGAAAGGAGCCTCGCGGGCTCCTTCTTGTCTCCGGGTCACGGCATCGCGGCTCAGTCGGCCTCGACCGCCTTCATCGACAGCCGGATGCGCCCCTGCTTGTCCACTTCCAGCACCTTGACGCGCACCAGGTCGCCCTCGCTCAGCTCGTCGCTGACGTTGTTGACCCGTTCCTGGGAGATCTGGGAGATGTGCACGAGGCCGTCGCGGCCGGGCAGGATGTTGACGAACGCGCCGAAGTCCATCAGCTTGACCACCTTGCCGTCGTAGATCTTGCCGACTTCCACGTCCGCGGTGATCTGCTCGATGCGCTTCTGCGCCGCCTGGGCGGCGGCGAGATCGGCGGTGGCGATGCGGATGGTGCCGTCATCGTCGATGTCGATGGTGGCGCCGGTTTCCTCGGAGATGGCACGGATGGTGGTGCCGCCCTTGCCGATGACATCGCGGATCTTGTCCACCGCGATCTTCATGGTGAGGATGCGCGGCGCGTAGTCGGACATCTCCTCGCGCGGCTTGTCGAGGACCTTCGCCATCTCGCCGAGGATGTGCAGGCGCCCTTCGCGGGCCTGCCTGAGGGCGGCCTCCATGATCTCGCGGTTGATGCCCTCGATCTTGATGTCCATCTGCAGGGCGGTGACGCCCTCGCCGGTACCGGCGACCTTGAAGTCCATGTCGCCGAGGTGGTCCTCGTCGCCGAGAATGTCGGTCAAAACTGCATAGCTTTCGCCTTCCTTGATCAGGCCCATGGCCACGCCCGCCACCGGCGCCTTGACGGTCACGCCGGCGTCCATCATCGAGAGGCTGGCGCCGCACACCGTGGCCATGGACGAGGATCCGTTCGACTCGGTGATCTCCGAGACCACGCGAATGGTATAGGGAAACGTGCCGGGCTCCGGCAGGATGGCGGCGACGGCGCGCTTGGCCAGCTTGCCGTGGCCGATCTCGCGGCGCTTGGGGCTGCCGACGCGGCCGGTCTCGCCGACGGAGTACGGAGGGAAATTGTAGTGCAGCAGGAACGGGTCGCGGTACTCGCCTTCGAGTGCGTCGATCACCTGGGAGTCACGCTCGGTTCCGAGCGTGGTCACCACGATCGCCTGGGTCTCGCCGCGGGTGAACAGCACCGAGCCGTGGGTGCGGGGCAGAACGCCGGTACGGATGGTGATCGGGCGCACGGTGGCGAGGTCGCGGCCGTCGATGCGCGGCTCGCCGGCGAGAATGCGGCCGCGAACCACGCGCTTCTCCACGCTCTTGATGGCGTTCTTGACGGCGTCGATCTGCTCGGCCGTGCTGTCCTCGCCGGTGAACTCGGCCATGAGCCGCTCGCGAATCTCGGCCATGCGATCCTGGCGGGCGACCTTCTCGGCGATGCGGTAGGCGGCCTCGATATCCGCCGCCCCGGAGGCCGAGACGCGCTCGGCCAGCGACGCGTCCTTCGCTTCAGGCTGCCAGTCCCAGGGGGTCGCGCCGGCCTCGGCGGCCAGTTCGTTGATGGCCGCGATCGCGCGCTGCATCTGCTCGTGGCCGAACATGACCGCGCCGAGCATCTGCTCCTCGGTGAGCACCTTGGCCTCGGACTCCACCATCAGCACCGCGTCAGCGGTTCCGGCCACGACGAGGTCGAGTCGGGACTCGCCCTTGAGCACCGAACGCGTCGGGCACAGGACGTACTCCCCGCCCACGAAACCGACCCGGGCGGCGCCGATGGGCCCGTTGAAGGGTACGCCGGAAATCTTCAGGGCCGCCGAGGTGCCGAGCATGGCGACGATATCCGGATCGATCTCGGGGTCGACCGACATGACGGTCGCCACCACCTGGATCTCGTTGTTGAAGCCGTCCGGGAACAGCGGGCGGATCGGTCGGTCGATCAGGCGGCAGGTGAGAATCGCCTTCTCCGACGGCCGGCCCTCTCGCTTGAAGAAGCCGCCGGGGATACGCCCCGCGGCGTAGTTGCGCTCTTCGTAGTCCACGGTGAGCGGCAGGAAATCCTTGCCGGAACTCTCCTTCTGGGCCACCACGGTGACGAGCACCGTCGTGTCTCCCATGCTGGCGAGCACGGCGCCCGAGGCCTGCTTGGCGATTTCACCGGTTTCTAGGACGACCTCGTGGTCGCCGTACTGGAAGGTCTTAACAACTCTTGTCACTTTAGGGAAGCTCCGATGTTCTTGTCGCCGGAAGGCCGGCCCGAGCCGGGGCGGGGCAGGATGGTGTCTGGCCGGGGATGCCGACAGGGGGATTTCAGGATGGCTACTTGCGCAGGCCGAGCCGTGCAATCAGCGACTTGTACCGCTCGGCATCGCGCGACTTCAGGTAGTCGAGCAGCTTGCGGCGATGATTGACCAGCTTGAGCAGTCCCTGCCGCGAGTGGTGATCGTGGCTGTGCACCTTGAAATGCTCGGTCAATTCCTTGATACGTGCCGTCATCAGCGCGACCTGGACTTCCGGCGAGCCGGTATCGGCCGTGCCGCGCTTGTACTCGCCGATGATTTCAGACTTTTGCGATACCGTCAGGGACATCTTGCGTGAATCTCTTTGGGGTAACTGGTTGCCGATTGCCGGGCTCGCCGGCCGGACCGTGCGAACGGACCGGCCGCTCGGGGATCGAGAAAACAGCGTATTCTAGCTTCGACGCCGGCCACGCTCAACATCAATATCCATGGTTCCTG
The DNA here is from genome assembly GCA_965652415.1 of uncultured Gammaproteobacteria bacterium. Classification (GTDB taxonomy): domain Bacteria; phylum Pseudomonadota; class Gammaproteobacteria; order Arenicellales; family CAJQKF01; genus BQJD01. The sequence continues at coordinate 21,367 of CBFGVH010000023.1, forward strand.
CGCCGCTCGTCGCCGCTCGCCGAGACCGACAGGGTCTTGCCGAACAGGCGCCGGGGGGCCACGCGGCCGTCGTCGGTCACGGTGCCGAGGCCCAGGAACCCGGTGTCGCCCGAGTACAGCCTGACCCAGCCGTCGTCCGGCAGGCTCGCCGCCCGCACGCTCTGGCCGCGGACCAGGTAGAACGTGGCGTCCACCGACAAGTCGACCCGCGGCAGGTGTTCGAGACCGGCGTCCGAGGCCAGCAGGCAGGCGTCGCGCTCGGGCAATCCCTCCATGGCCTCAAGCGCGTCGAGCGATACCGAGTCGGCGATCGACAGCGTGCCGACCTCGAGCCGCCTCAGCTCGGCGACGTGGCCGCCCACACCCAGCGCCGCGCCCAGGTCGTGGGCCAGGGAGCGGACGTAGAAGCCCCGCGAACAGCGGATATCCAGCTCCAGGTAGCGACCGTCGAAGAACGTCACGTCGAGGCCGTAGACATGCACGGCGCGCGTCTCGCGCTCCACCTCGATGCCCTGGCGGGCCAGCTTGTACAGGGGTTGGCCGTCCTTCTTGATCGCCGAGTACATGGGCGGCATCTGCTCGAACTCGCCGCGAAAGTCCACGAGGGCACGCTCGAGTGCGGCCCGGTCGACCTCGGCGTCGCTGGCGAACACCACCGCGCCTTCACGGTCGCCGGTCTCGGTCGATTCGCCCAGCAGGATGCGGGTCCAGTAGCGCTTGTCAGCGTCGAGAAAGAAGCCGGACATCTTGGTGGTCTCTCCGAAGCACAGCGGCAGCAGGCCGGTGGCGATGGGATCGAGGCTGCCCGTGTGGCCGCCCTTGCGGGCGTCCAGCAGGCTCTTGGCGCGCTGCAGGGCACCGTTGGAGGACAGCCCGGCGGGCTTGTCCAGCAGCAGCATGCCGTTGACGTCGCGGCCGGTCGGTCGGCGCGAACGCCTGGAGCGGAACTTCTTCATCGAAAACGTGTTAACGGCCCGGATCTTTCGGCAGCACCGAGTCGATCAGTTTGCTGAGTCTCATGCCGCGGCCGATGCTGTCGTCGAACCGGAACACGAGGTCGGGCAGCCGCTTGAGGCGCACGCGGCGGCCCAGTTCGCGGCGAACGAAGGCCTTGATCTCGTTCAGTTCGTCCACCGCGGCGGCGGCGTGTTCGTCGCTGCCGAGGCGCGTGACGAACACGGTGGCGTTGCGCAGGTCGCGGCTGATGGTGACGGCGGTCACCGACACCAGGCGCAGGGACTCGCTGTCGACCTCCCGCTGCAGGATGTCGGCGATCTCCCGCTTCAGCAACTCGCTGACGCGGCGCGTGCGCTCCGTCTGCTGGTACAACGCGTCGTCCTCCGGGCGCTATCCCGGGCGTCGGACCGGCCGGCGGGCGATGCGCCCGGCGCCGGCCGTGATGTGCTCTACCCGGCGAATCAAAGGCTGACCTTTTCCTCGACGAGTTCATAGACCTCGATCTGGTCGCCGGTCTTGATGTCGTTGTAGTTCCTGATGCCGATGCCGCACTCGAAGCCGGTACGGACCTCGGCGACATCCTCCTTGAAGCGTCGCAGCGAGTCGATCTGGCCGTCGAAGATGACCACGTTGTCGCGCAGCACGCGCACCGGCAGGTTGCGACGTACCACGCCTTCGGTGACGTAGCAGCCGGCTATGGCGCCCACCCTGGCCACGCGGAACACCTCGCGCACCTCGGCCAGGCCGACCGCGCGCTCCTTGACCACCGGCTTGAGCATCCCGGTCATTGCCGCCTTGACCTCGTCGACCACGTCGTAGATGACGTTGTAGTAGTGGACGTCCACGCCCTCGGACTCGATCAGCCGCCGCGCGGCGGCGTCGGCGCGCACGTTGAAGGCGATGATGATGGCGTCCGAGGCCATGGCCAGGTTGACGTCCGACTCGTTGATGCCACCCACCATGGAATGGATCACGCGCACCTTGACGTCGTCACGCGAGAGCTTCTCGAGCGACTCTGTCAGGGCTTCGACGGAGCCCTGCACGTCGGCCTTGACGAGGAGATTCAGCGTGCGCACCTCGCCCTCCTCCATCTGCTCGAACATGCTCTCGAGCTTGGCCTTCTGCTGCCGTGCCAGCTTGACCTCCTTGTACTTGCCCTGGCGGTACAGGGCGATCTCGCGCGCCTTGCGCTCGTCGGACACCACCATGACTTCGTCGCCGGCCACCGGCACCCCTGACAGGCCCTGTATCTCGACGGGATCGGACGGCCCGGCCTGCTTGACGGCCTTGCCGGCGAAGTCGTTCAGGGCCCTCACACGGCCGCTCTCGCGGCCGGCGAGCAGGGCGTCGCCCTTGCGCAGCGTGCCCTCGCGCACCAGGATCGTCGCCACCGGACCGCGGCCGCGGTCCAGCCGCGCCTCGACCACGATACCGCGCGCCGGACCGGTCGGATCGGCTTTCAGTTCGAGCAGTTCCGCCTGCAACGACACCGCGTCGAGCAGGGCGTCGATACCGTCGCCGGTCTGCGCCGAGACCGGGCAGACCTGAACGTCGCCGCCCCATTCCTCGGGCACGACCTCGTAGCTGGTCAGTTCCTGCTTGACCCGCTCGATGTCCGCCTCCGGCTTGTCCATCTTGTTCACCGCCACCACGATCGGCACCTGTGCGTTGCGCGCGTGGCGGATCGCCTCGACCGTCTGCGGCTTCACCCCGTCGTCGCCGGCCACCACGAGAATGACGATATCCGTGGCCGCGGCACCGCGCGCGCGCATGGCGGAGAACGCCTCGTGACCCGGCGTGTCGAGGAATGTGATGGTGCCGTGGCTGGTTCTCACCTTGTACGCACCGATGTGCTGGGTGATGCCCCCGGCCTCGCCTGCGGCGACCTTGGTCTTGCGGACGCGGTCCAGAAGCGAGGTCTTGCCGTGGTCGACGTGACCCATCACCGTCACCACCGGCGCGCGCGGCTTCGCTTCGCCGGTGCGCTCGATGCCCTCGTCCAGCAGCAGGGCCTCTGGGTCGGAGGCAGTGGCCTGCTTGGCGACGTGCCCCATTTCCTCGACGATGATGGACGCGGTGTCCCGGTCGAGCACCTGGTTGATGGTCACCATGGTGCCCATCTCCATCAGCTTGCGGATGACTTCCGTGGCCTTCACCGACATCGCCTGGGCGAGTTCGGCCACGGTAATGGTTTCCGGCACGTTGACCTCGCGCACGACCGGCGCGGTGGGCCTTTCGAAGCCGTGCTGGCCGGCGGTGATGGATCGCACCTTGCCGGGCCTGACCGTGCCGCGCGGCTTGCGCCGCCCGCGGCGCTCCTGGGAGACATGCAGTTCCTCGCGCTCGGTGCGCGCGCCCTTGCCCTTCTTCTTCTTGCGCCCCTTGTCGCCCGCGCCGCGCTCATCCTCGGTCGCGGGGACGGCCTCGGCGCGCCGACGGGCCGGGTCGGACTCGACCGCCGGCGCCGCGGTATCGGGCGCCGGCTCGCCGGGCGTCGCGGCGGCGGACTCGACGGCCTCGGGCGCCTCGGCGGCGGCCTGGTCAGGCTCCTCGGCACCCGTCTCGGGAGGCGCGGCGCCGACTTGCGGCCCGGGCGCCTTCTCCGCCTCGAGTGCCGCGGCCTCCTGGCGCTGCCGCTCGGCCTCGGCCTCGGCTTCCCGCCTCGCCTGCTCGGCCACGCGGGCCTCTTCCTCGGCGAGCTTGCGCTGGCGCTCTTCCTGCTTCTCGCGCTCCTTCTGGGCCTCGAGCTCGGCCTGGCGGACCAGCTCGGCCCGCTTGACGAACGTGCGCCGCTTGCGCACCTCGACCTGCACGGTATGCGAGGCGCCGGTCTTCGACGTCTGCTTGATCTCGCTCGTGGTCTTGCGCTTGAGCGTGATCTTCTTGCGCGCCATCTCGGTCTCGCCCTGACCTCCCTTGAGGTAGGTCAGGAGCCGTACCTTGTCGTCGTCGGACAGGGTGTCGTCGATCGAGCGTGCGGACACGCCTGCCGCCGCGAGCTGCTCGATGAGCCGCTCGGGCGAGATGCGGATCTGGTCCGCGAAATTCTTGATCGTGACCTCGGCCATGATGGAATAGTCTACTCCTGCTCGAACCACGGGGCCCGGGCGGTCATGATGAGCGACGCCGCGCGCTCGGGTTCGATGCCGGTCAGCTCGGTAAGTTCATCGGCTGCATACTCGGCCAGCTCCTCCATGGTGCGAACGCCATGGGACGCCAGCAGGTGGGCGGTGGCGTCGTCCATGCCGTCCATGGTCACGAGGTCCTCGGCGGGCGTGTTCGCCTCCTCGTTGGCGATCGCCTGGGTGAGCAGGCTGTCCGATGCACGGCTGCGCAGCTCGTCGACCAGCGCCTCATCGAACTCCTCGATCTGCAGGAGTTCCTGCCTGGGCACGAAGGCAACCTCCTCCAGGCTGGTGAAGCCCTCCTGGACGAGGATATCAGCAACGTCGTCGTCCACGTCCAGCGCGGTCTTGAGCTTCTCGCGCAGCTCTCCGGCCTCCTTCTCGGCCTTTTCCGCCGCCACCGTGTCGGTCATGATGTTCAGCTCCCAGCCGGTCAGTTCCGAGGCCAGGCGCACGTTCTGACCACCGCGTCCGATGGACTGGGAGAGCTGGGTTTCCTGCACCACCACGTCCATGCTGTGGGCGTCCTCGTCGAGGATGATCGACTCGACCACCGCCGGCGCCAGGGCGTTGATGACGAAGGTCGGCGGGTCCTCGGACCACGGGATGATGTCGACGCGCTCACCGGCGATCTCGTTGGACACGCTCTGCACGCGCGCGCCGCGGATTCCCACGCAGGCACCCACGGGATCGATCTTGCGGTCGTTGGAGCGCACGGCGATCTTGGCCCGCACGCCCGGATCGCGGGCGGCGGCGAGGATGTTGATGATGCCCTCGCCGGCCTCGGGCACCTCGAGCTGGAACAGCTTGATCAGCAATTCCGGGCAGACCCGGTCGAGCACCAGCTGCGGGCCTCGCGACTCGGTGCGCACCTCCTGGAGGATGGCGCGGATGCGGTCGCCCGGCCGAAGCGCCTCGCGCGGAATCATGCGCGAGCGCGGCAGCACCGCCTCGACGCCGCCGACATCGATGATGGTGTCGCCACGATCGGTGCGCTTGACCGTGCCCGAGAGCATCTCGCCGACGCGCGGCTCGTATTCCTCGAAGATCTGCTTGCGCTCGGCCTCGCGCATCTTCTGGTGGATGACCTGCTTGGCCGCCTGGGCGGCGATGCGGCCGAATTCCACCGGCGTCAGCGGCTCCTCGATGAATCCCCCCACGTCGATGTCGGGATGGCTCTTGCGCGCCTCGGCGAGGTGAACCTGGCGGGTCGGGAACTCGAGTTCCTCCTCGTCGTCGATCACCTCCCAGCGACGGAAGGTGTCGTATTCGCCGGTATCGCGATGGATCGCCACCCGTGCCTCGATGTCCTCGTGGTGACGCTTGCGGGTCGCCGTGGCCAGGGCATCCTCGATGGCCTTGAATATGATCTCCTTGTCGAGACCCTTCTCCCGGGACAGGCTATCGGCCGTCAGGAGGATTTCGCTTTTGCTGATCACGGCTCTTTCAACCCTAAATGTACGTCGACCCGCAGGTCGGCTCCCGCGGGAGAATCACTCGCCATGCCCCGGAATCTCGGGCGCAAGGCGCGCACTTTCCATATCCTCGATGGCCAGCTCGTAAGGCTCGCCGTCGACCTCGACCACCACGGTGCCCGAACCCACCTCGGTGAGGATGCCGGTGAACCGCTTGCGGCCGAGCAGGTTCTTCATCAACCGGACCTTGACGCGCTCGCCGACGTGGCTGCGAAAATGGTCCTCGCGCACCAGCGGTCGCTCGATCCCCGGCGACGACACTTCCAGCGTGTACGCCCCGGCAATGGGGTCGTCCACGTCGAGCACCGCGCTGACCTGCCGACTGACGCTCTCGCAGTCGTCGAGGTTCACGCCGCCCGGCGCATCGATATACAGCCTCAGCGTGCGCTGGCCCGAGCCGACCAGTTCGACCAGCACGAGCTCGTAGCCGAGGTCCTCGACCACCGGCTCCAGCAGCGCCCTCATCTGTGGCGAATCGTCCACGATACCGCAGCGTCAAAATATCGCGGGCAGCGGCTGTCACCGGCCCCGGACCCGCGGGTGGAAAAAACAAACCCCGCATTCGCGGGGTCGTGGTTCATCACCGTCGAAATTGGTAGCGGGGGTAGGATTTGAACCTACGACCTTCGGGTTATGAGCCCGACGAGCTGCCAGACTGCTCCACCCCGCAATCGGGCCGCCGATTATAGAGAAAGTGCCCCGTGGCCGGCAATACCCAAGCCGGTATTTCCTTGACCACCGGTTCGCCGGGCAACGGTCCCGCGTCGTCGGCGCCGTCATTATATGGAATAATCGCCGCCGGCCGCCGCAGGATCGCGCGAGTTCACGACAGTTTTCGCTGCCGGCGCCCGTTTTCAACCCGGACCCAGACATCGACAGCGCCGCCGCCATGCCCGAGCCCGCACCGGTCGACCTCGCCATCAAGGCCCGCTGGGTCGTTCCCGTGGCCCCGCCCGGCGAGGTTCTCGACGACCACGTCGTGGTCGTCGACCAGGGTCGCATCGCCGACGTCGTCCCCGAGCGGGAGTGCCGGGCGCGATACCGCCCCGCGGAATGGGTCGATCGCGATCACCATGCGCTGATCCCCGGCCTGGTCAACGCCCATACCCATGCGCCCATGACCCTGATGCGCGGGTTCGCGGACGACCTGCCACTGATGGAATGGCTCGGCGAGCACATCTGGCCTGCCGAAAAAATGCACGTCGACGAGAATTTCGTCGCCACGGGGGCCCGCCTCGCCATCGCCGAGATGTTGCTCGGCGGCACCACGTGCTTCAACGACATGTACTTCCACCCCGAGGTGGTCGCCCGCACCGCCCTCGACGCGGGGATCCGCGCCTGCCTCGGCATGATCGTTCTGGACATGCCGACCCGCTACGCCGCCGGCAGCAGCGCTTACATCGACAAGGGCCTGCGGCTTCACGACGACCTGCGCCACGAGGAGCTGGTGACCACCGCGTTCGCACCCCATGCGCCGTACACCGTCGAGGACGCCGCCCTGACCCGGCTTCGCACCCTGGCCGACGAACTCGACGTGCCAGTGCACATGCACGTGCACGAGACCGCCCACGAGGTCGACGCCTCCGTCGACCGGTTCGGCGTGCGACCGCTGGAACGGCTGGCGGCACTGGGCCTGGCGACCCCGCGCCTGCTCGCCGTGCACATGACCCAGCTGATGCCCGAGGAGATCCGCTTCCTGGCCGCCGAAGGCGTGCACGTGGTCCACTGCCCGCAGTCCAACCTCAAGCTGGCCAGCGGGATGTGCCCGCTGGCGGCGCTGGTCGAGGCCGGCGTGAACGTGGCGCTCGGCACCGACGGCGCGGCCAGCAACAACGATCTCGACATGCTCGAGGAGATGCGCGTGGCCGCGCTTTTGGCCAAGGGCGTCTCGGGCTCGCCGGTGGCGATCCCGGCCCGTACGGCGCTGGAGATGGCCACCATCAACGGCGCCCGCGCGCTCGGGCTCGATCACCTGGTCGGCACCATCGAAGCGGGCAAGGCGGCCGATCTTGTCGCCGTCGACCTTTCCCATCCGCGCACCACGCCGGTGCACGACGCGGTGACCCAACTGGTCTACAGCGCCGGTGCCGACCAGGTCAGCGACGCCTGGGTCGCCGGCCGCCGGCTCTTGAACGGGCGCCGCCTGGCCACGATTGACATGGAGGCGACGCTGCAGGCGGCGCGCGCGTGGGTGGGCGTGCTCACCTGACCACCGGATTTCCATGAGTAGCCAACCGACATGACGGACACTGCCAACGTCGATCCCCGGGAGATCGAGAAATTCGAGGCCCTCGCCGGACGCTGGTGGGACCCCCACAGCGAGTTCCGGCCGCTGCACGAGATGAACCCGGTTCGCCTGGCGTGGATCGCCGAGCGGGCCGACCTTGCCGGCTCCGAGGTGCTCGATATCGGCTGCGGCGGCGGAATCCTCGCCGAGGCGATGGCCGGCGTCGGCGCGCGCGTGATCGGCATAGACCTCGGCGCCGCGCCGCTGGCGGTGGCGCGCCTGCACGCCCGCGAGACGGGCGCCACGGTCGACTACCGGCAGGTGAGCGCCGAGACCCTCGCCGCCGAGCGGCCGGCGAGCTTCGACGTGGTGACCTGCATGGAGATGCTCGAGCACGTGCCCGACCCGGCCAGCGTGGTGCAGGCGGCTGCGCGACTGGCGAAGCCCGGCGGTCACGTGTTCTTCTCCACCATCAACCGCACGCCGAAGGCGTGGCTGATGGCGATCGTCGGCGCCGAGTACGTGCTGGGCCTGCTGCCTCGGGGTACCCACCGGTACCGCAACCTGATTCGCCCGTCCGAGCTGGCGCGCTGGTGTCGTGCGGCGAAGCTCGAGATGAACGAGGCCGCCGGCATTCATTACAACCCCCTTACCCGGCATTTCCGCATTGCCCCCGGCGTCGACGTCAACTACATCGCCCACGGCACGGCGGCGCGCTGAGGCGGCACCGCTCGAGGCGGTCCTGTTCGACCTCGACGGCACCCTCGCCGACACCGCGGCCGACCTGACCGGTGCTCTCAACGCGGTGCTGGCCGAAATCGGCCGTCCGACGCTGGAGCTCGAGCGAACCCGGCCGTTCACGTCCCGGGGTGCAAGGGCGCTCCTTCGTCTCGGCTTGGGCGCACAGGCGGACGCCGGGCGCATCGAGGCCCTGATGCCTCGCTTTCTCGAGTTGTACGGCGCCCGTTTGTGCGAGGAAACCTGCCTGTACCCCGGGATCGACGTGCTCATCGCGGAACTGGCCGTTCTGAATATCCGCTGGGGCGTGGTCACCAACAAACCGCGACCGTACACCGTCCCTCTGATCGAACGCCTGCCGCTGCCGTCTGCACCTTCGTCCATCGTCTGCGGCGACGATTTCGCCGAGAAGAAGCCGCACCCGGCACCGGTGCGGCACGCCCTGGCCGAAATCGGGGTGCCGCCATGGTCGGCGCTGTTCGCCGGCGACGACCGGCGCGACATCATGGCCGGCTGGCGCGCCGGAACGGCCACGGTGGTGGCACTGTGGGGCTATATCGACGCAGGCGAGGCGCCGGCGAGCTGGGGCGCCGACGCCGTCGCCGAGGACCCGTGGCAGCTCGGCCGGCTGATTGCGGCGACGGCGGGATGATCCGGGATGCCGCTAATTGACGTTTACGTAAACGTCAATGTATGCTTGCGTCACCCGCCAACGTCCCGGTGCCGGAGCCGATGAGCGCATTCACCCCCGCCGATCCCGACTTCGCCGAGCGTATCCGCGACAGTTTCGCCAGGCAGCGGATCATGGCCCTGATCGGCGCCGAGCTGGTCGAAGTGGCACCCGGCCGCTGCCGCATCCGCCTGCCGTTCAGGGACGACCTCACCCAGCAGAACGGGTTTTTCCACGCCGGGGTGACCAGCACCATCGCCGATTCGGCCGGCGGCTATGCCGGCTATACGCTGATGCCGGCACAGTCCGACGTGCTCACTGTCGAGTTCAAGATCAACCTGCTCAGGCCCGCGGCCGGCGCCATGCTGCTCGCCGAGGGGCGCGTGGTGCGCGCCGGGCGCAATCTCACGTTCACCGAGGTCTCGGTTGACGCCGGCGACGGGACCGCCATGAAGGTCTGCGCCAGCATGAGCCAGACCCTTGCCTGCGTGTCCAGGACCAGGAGCGAACCATGACCACGTCCTATCCGAGCCTCGATTTCGGCCACGATGAATCCATCGACATGCTGCGCGAGACGGTGCGCGACTTCGCCGCCGCCGAGATCGCGCCGCGCGCCGCCGACATCGACCGCGACAACGCCTTCCCGGTGGACCTGTGGAAGAAGTTCGGCGACCTTGGCGTGCTCGGCATCACCGTCGAGGAGGAGTACGGCGGCGCGGGCATGGGCTATCTCGCCCACGTGGTGGCCATGGAGGAGATCAGCCGCGCCTCGGCCTCGGTGGGCCTGTCCTACGGCGCGCATTCCAACCTGTGCGTGAACCAGGTCCGCCGCAACGGCAGCGAGGAGCAGAAGCGGCGCTACCTGCCGGGACTGATCAGCGGCGACGCGGTGGGGGCGCTGGCGATGAGCGAGCCGGGCTCGGGTTCGGACGTGGTGAGCATGCGGCTGCGGGCACAGAAACGCGGCGAGCGCTACGTTCTCAACGGCAACAAGATGTGGATCACCAACGGCCCCGACGCCGACGTGCTGGTGGTCTACGCCAAGACCGATCCGGATGCGGATTCGCGAGGCATCACGGCATTTATCGTCGAGAAGGGCTTCGCGGGTTTTTCCACGGCGCAGAAGCTCGACAAGCTCGGCATGCGCGGCTCCAATACGTGCGAGTTGATCTTCGAGGACTGCGAGGTGCCGGCCGAGAACGTGCTCGGCGCGGTGGGCGGCGGCGTCGCGGTGCTGATGAGCGGGCTCGACTTCGAGCGCGTGGTGCTCTCGGGCGGACCGCTCGGTATCATGCAGGCCTGCATGGACGTGGTGGTGCCGTACGTACACGAGCGCGAGCAGTTCGGGCGCCCGATCGGCGAGTTCCAGTTGATGCAGGGCAAGCTGGCCGACATGTACACGACGCTCAACGCCTCGCGCGCCTACGTCTACGCGGTGGCGTCGGCCTGCGACCGCGGCCGATCGAGCCGCAAGGACGCCGC
>CBFGVH010000024.1:0-31968 GCA_965652415.1 uncultured Gammaproteobacteria bacterium
ATGCTCGGATAGGAGAAAAGTTGCAGAGGGTCAACTGCCTACCAAGGCGTGGCGGAGAGGGAGGGATTCGAACCCTCGATACGCTATTAACGTATACACACTTTCCAGGCGTGCGCCTTCAACCGCTCGGCCACCTCTCCGCGAATCTTTCGACTCGTCTCGCTATCCTTGCGACTTCGCTCCCGGCAAGTTGCGCTGCCGGGTCCGGCGGGGAGCCGGGGCGAAGGCGCGCAAGGGTAAACCACGACAGCGTCGATGGCAATGTCCGTCAGCCGGCGGCGAGCGCCGCAAGGCCGATGCACAGGCGGTCGATGCCCTGGCGCGCCGTGTCCGGGTCCAGTGCGCCGTACGAGACCCGCAGGTAGCAGCCGGGGCCGATGCCGAAGGCGCTGCCGGGGATGGCCGCCACGCCGTGGTCGGCGATGAGCGCACGGACGACCTCCAGGTCGTCCCGGCCGGCGTCGGGCAGTCCCAGGAAGACGTAGAAGGCACCTCGGGCGGCATTCACCCGAACGCCGGGGACCCGGGCGAGGCGCCCGTAAAGATACTCGCGAACCTCGGCGATGCGCTTGATCATGGGTTCGCAATATGCCCGCCCGAGGCGCATGGCCTCGACCGCCGCGAACTGGCTGATCACCGGCGGGCAGATGACGTTGGTGTCCTGGATCTTGCGGACCGACTCGACGAGATGGGGCGGCAGCACCATGTAGCCAATCCGCCAGCTGGCGAGGGAGAACGCCTTGCTCAGAGAAAACAGTGAGATGGTGTGATCTTCTGATCCGCTGCGCGAAGCCGGTGAGTAGTGGCTTGCTCCGTCGTAGACAAAGTACTCGTAGGCCTCGTCGTGGATGTGGTAGAGACCGCGCTCCCGGCACAGGTCGTTGACGGTGTCAAGGGTGTCCCGGTCGTAGACGGCACCGGTCGGGTTGTTCGGCGAGATCGTTACGACCGCCCGGGTGCGCGGCGTCACGTGACGGGCGATCCTGTCCACGTCGGGCTGGAAGTCGGCGCCGGTGGCCACAGGAACTGTGCGGCAGCCGGCGATGCCGATCGCCATCTCGTGATTGAAGTACCAAGGCGTCAGCAGGATGACCTCATCTCCCGGGTCACATATCGCCAATACCGCGTTGAAAAACCCCATGTTGCTGCCGGCGGTCACGACCAGGTCCCAGCGCCCGGGGTCGATGTGGTTTTCCGTCTCGAGCTTGGCGAATATGGCCTCGCGCAGGGCGGGAATGCCCGCGAAGCCCTGGTAACGGTGGTTGGCCGGGGAGCGAAGGAATGCCGCCACGCCGTCGGCGATGGACTCCGGCGGGTCGTAGTACACCACGCCCTGCCCCAGCGAGATGGTGCCCGGGTGAGCACGCATGAGATCGCCTACCATCGGAATGACCGGCGGCTGCACCGAGCGGATGCGCTCGGAGACGTCGAAGTGAGGGGCGGCGGTCGCGGGTACTGTGGACAAGTTCGATCCTCGGTCGGGTTCGGCTCTCGGCGGGTGCATCTTGCGAGCGCGCGCGAGCCATTGCGCAGGCTGGTCCAAATAGTCGGGTACGTCGTATTCTATTTCGGGAACATTGCCGTTATCATAGCCAAAATGCGGCGAAGGTCCCGTTCCCATGAGTCGACGAACCGGTCAAATCACCCTGCGGAGCCCGATTATAGCTGCCAGCCGCCCTCCTGAGCGTCCGCGGCCGCCGCCCGCGAGCCTGCCCGGCAGCCATCCTTCAGCCACCTCCTGATTCCTCGCCACACCATTGGACGAAAACCGCCCTGACAAGCAGACGGATTCCGGGCCCCTGGAACGTCACGTGGAGCTGGACAGCGGCATCGAGTATGCCGCCGTACCCCTGCCGCAAGGCGCGCAGGTCGACAACTTCGTCATCGCGCGAACGATCTGCGACAGCTTCAGCGGCTTCACCTATGCCGCGACGGACGCCGACAACCGCCGACCGTTCGTCATCCAGGAATACTTCCCCGAGGAAGTCAGTGTGCGCGACCTCGATCGCGTGTCGCTGCTGTTGCGCGACGAGACCGTAAGCAACGAGTTCGAGTTCGGGCTCACCCGGTTCTACCGGCTCACGGGCGCGCTGTCGCGCTACGAGGGCAAGGGTCGCGTAGCGGGCGTCTTCGAACAGAACGATACCGCCTACTACGCAACGCCGTTCGATTTTCGCTGTACGCTGAACGACGTCCTCGCCAGCGGCAAGCGGGTGCCGGCAGCGAACGTCGAGAGCTGGCTCAAGGGTTGCCTGCGTTTCCTGGTGGCGCCACACCAGGCCAACGTGCTGCACCTCGGCATCCAGGCGGATTCGGTCATCCTCGACGGCGAGGGGGACGCCATACTCGTCGGCTTCAACAGCGTCGGGCCGTCCTTCCACGTCGAGCCCCACAAGCCGGAGTACCTGTACCTTCCCATCGAGCGCATCCGCTCCGAGGCGGAGATGCTCCCGGCTTCCGACCTCTACTCGCTGGCCGCGGTCCTGGTCCACTGCATGACCGGGCGGCCGCCGTCGCACGCCGCGCGGCGCACCGGCGCCGTAAGCACCGGCCGGCCCGACCCGCTCGATGCCCAGCTCGCGGAAGTCGAGCAGCACTTCACGCCCGCGGTCATCCGCACGCTGCGATGGATGCTGGCGCCGCAGCCCAAGGATCGGCCGCAGTCCGCGGTCGAGGCGATGGATGCCATGGACCTGGCGGTGGACCAGCCCATACCCACCGTGCACAAGGTCACGCCGAAGCCGGCCCCGACCGTCGTCCGCTCGAAGTCCGCGAAAGAGCGGCACGCCGAGCAGGCGGCGAGCCCGGCTCCGACAGCGAAAAAGACTCCCCCCGACGAGTCGACGCCGAAACTCAAGCGGCGGCACGGTCGGGACACCCGCGCCGGCGAACCCGTGCTCGACCGCCCTGCGCGCGCCGATACGCCAACGGCCAGGATCGAGCCCCCGGCACAGCAGGAAACGCCGCAGCAGCAGCAGCCATCGCCCGGCCACGCGGAGAACGATACCGGCGACAGCTCGCTCAACTGGTTCGGCCCGGATGCTTCCGAGGCACCGTCGAAGCGCAGTGCCGTGGCCCTGGTGTTCGCTCATCCGGCCACCTGGATCGCGGCCGTGATTCTCGCCCTGGCGGCGGCATGGTTCTGGCTCGGGCGCGAGTCCGACTTACCGAGCGCGCGCGAACACGCCCCGGACGTGCCGCGCATCAACGTCGTGCCGGATACCGCGCCACCGGCCGCCCGACCGCAGCCCCCGGCGCAGGCGCAACCTGAACCCGGGGGTGCGGCGACACCCGCCGAGCCGCGGCAAGACACCGACGAGGTGCGGCCAACCGTGGTCCTGGAATCCGCCTCGCGCATCACCGCCGACGAGGATACCGCCCAGTTCCAGCAACTGCGCCAGTTCGATGCACTGGAGCGCCAGCTCGAACCGCTGTTCATGGAGGTCGAGGCGCACCTCGCCAACGACCGGCTGATCGCCCCGCAAGGCAGCAACGCGCTCGAGACATACCAGGAGATCCTCGAGATCGAGCCCGGCAACACGCGCGCGCTACAGGGCATCAGCACCATCGAGGCGCATCTCGTGCAGGCCGCCGATGCGGCGCTCGCCGAGGGCGATCCCGACGCTGCCGAACGCGAGATCTCGGCGCTTGCCGAATTCAGCCCCGACAACGAGAACGTCGAGCGAGTGCGCGGCGCGATCGCGGACATTCGCCTGCAGCGCGAACTCGAAGCCGAGGCCGCGCGGCAGCAGGCAGAGGAGGAGGAACGCCAGCGCCAGCTCGCCGAACAGCGGCAGGATCAGTTGCAGTCCCTGCTCGCCCAGGCGATCTCCCGTTTCGACAGCGGACGGCTGGTCGAGCCGCCGCTGGACAACGCGCTGTTCTTCTATCGCGAGATGCTCAAGATCGACCCCGCCAGCCAGTCGGCCAACGCGGGAATCGCCCAGATCGCCGACCATTTCGTTCGCGAGGCGCGCCAGAACCTGGCATCGAACGAACTGGACGTCGCCGACCGAAACCTGACCACCGCGGCGGCCATCGACCCGGCCCACGGGGAGATTCCGACCGTTCGCGAGCAGATCGACACGCGCCGGCGGCTCGTCGAACAGGAACAGCGCGCCCTCGCCGAGGCCGAACGCAACCGCCAGGAGGCCCAGCAGGCGGCCATGACGCAGGCCGAGATGAGCCTGCAGGCCGGCGTCAGCGCCTACTATCGGGGCAACTATGACGAAGCCTACAGCTTCCTCAAGCCCCTGGCCGAAGGCGGCAACGCCCGTGCCCAGTTCCGCCTCGCGGTCATGCTGCACAACGGGCGCGGCGTGACGACCAATCGCGCCGAGGCCCGCAAGTGGTTCCTGGCGGCGCTCGAGCCCATCCGCATCGCCGCCAACTCGGGAACGGCGTGGGCGCAGGCGGACATGGGGTCCTACTACGAGGACGGCATCATCATGGACGTCAATTACCGCGAGGCGGCCACTTGGTACATGCGCGCCGCCGAGCAGGGCTACGCCGGAGCGCAGACCAACCTGGGCGTGATGTACGCCAACGGCCAGGGCGTGGAGCCCGACATGAAGCGAGCCATCGAATGGTTCAAGCGGGCCGCGGTGCAGGGCGACAGCATCGCCAAGGAGAACCTCAGGATCCTGGGTCAAGACCCGAACGACATCGTTCTCGGCTCGTCCGGCTGAAGGCATGCGCCGCGCAGCCGGCCTGTCATCAAGCTGTAACGCGACCGGGTTTGAATTCGCGGCTTGATCCGGACGAGCGGCGAAGCCCATGAATACCAAGGTCCTGATAGTCGAAGACGAACCGGCCATCCGCCAGATGGTCGACCACACCCTGCGCAAGGCCGGCTTCGACGTCCTGCAGGCCGCCGACGCCGAGGAAGCCCGGGCGATGATCCACCGCACCCCGCCCGACCTCGTGCTCATGGACTGGATGCTGCCGGGCGCGAGCGGCGTGGAATTGACCCGCACCCTGAAGTCGAACCGGGTCACGCGCGACATCCCGATCATCATGCTCACCGCGCGCAGCGACGAGGACGACAAGGTTCGCGGCCTCGATTCCGGTGCCGAGGACTACATCAGCAAGCCGTTCTCCCCCCGTGAGATGGTCGCCAGGGTCCGTGCCGTCCTGCGCCGCGTGTCGCCCCACGCCACCGAGGAACCGGTAAGCATCGGCAAACTCACCCTCGATCCCGGCGCCCACCGCGTGAGCTTCAACGGCAGCACCGTGGACATGGGCCCGACCGAGTTCCGGCTGCTGCACTTCTTCATGACCCACCCGGACAAGGTCTACAGCCGCACCCGGCTGCTCGACCGCGTTTGGGGCACCAACGTCTACATCGAGGAGCGCACGGTGGACGTTCACATCCGCCGGCTGCGCAAGGCCCTGGAGCCGTTCGGCGCCGAGCGGCTGGTGCAGACCGTGCGCGGCGCCGGCTACCGCTTCTCCGCCACTATCGAGCGGCATGGGGCGGCCTGACCCCCTCCTCGTCGAAATCCTTATCGTCGCCGCTGCCGGCGCCCTGCTCGGCGCCGCGGGCCCCGCGTTGGGCGCGGGCGCCTGGCCGCTCGCCGCGGCGCTGGCCGGCTACGTCGGCTGGAACCTGTACCAGTTCGATCACTTTCGCCGCTGGCTCGCCCATCCCAAGCGCGCGCGCCCCCCGCATCGGGTCGGGGTGTGGCGGTCTCTCGTGGACGGTGCGCAGGACATCCGCGATCGCGCCCGCACCCGCAAGAAGCGCCTGCGGCGCATTCTCGAGGGCTTCCAGGAATCCACCAGCGCCCTGCCCGACGCCACCGTGGTGCTCGACCGCGAGTGGAACGTCGAGTGGACCAACGCGATGGCGCACAAGTATCTCGGCATCGCGCGCGGCCCGGAACAGCCGCGCAGCATATTCGAGTACATCGACGACCCCCTGTTCCGCCAATACCTTGACAAGGGTGACTTCGCGCGGCCGCTGCAGATGCCCGCGCCGGTCGACGACGGCACCACGCTGGAGGTCAGGATCGTGCCCTACGGCAAGGGCAAGCTCCTCGTCCAGGCGCGCGACATAACGCGGCTGCACCTGCTCGAGACCGTGCGGCGGGACTTCGTCGCCAACGTGTCCCACGAGTTGCGAACGCCGCTGACCGTGGTGCACGGCTACCTCGAATCGATGATCGACGCCGACGACGACGATCAGCTCGACCACTGGAAGCCGATCCTCGACCAGATGCACCAGCAGTCGGGTCGGCTGCAACGGATCGTCGACGACCTGTTGACCCTGTCCAGGCTCGAGACCCGGGGCCGCGGCGAAGGCATGGAGACCATCGCTGTCGCCGGCATGCTCGAACGGCTGGTCGCGGCCGCCCGCTCGCTGAGCGCCGACTCCGC
This sequence comes from uncultured Gammaproteobacteria bacterium, assembly GCA_965652415.1. Lineage (GTDB taxonomy): Bacteria > Pseudomonadota > Gammaproteobacteria > Arenicellales > CAJQKF01 > BQJD01. The sequence goes on from CBFGVH010000024.1 coordinate 6,379, forward strand.
GCACGTGATCGAACTCGAATGCGACGAGTCGCTCGGCCTTCACGCCAGCCCGTCCGAGATCGAGAGCGCGTTTTCCAATCTCGTCTACAACGCGGTCAGGTACACGCCGCCCGGGGGTCGCATCTCGCTTCGCTGGCAGATTGTCGACGGAGAGCCGTGTTTCTCGGTGGCGGATACGGGGGTCGGCATCGAGGCGAAGCACCTGCCCCGCCTCACCGAGCGCTTCTACCGGGTGGACGTCGGCCGCTCGCGCGAGCGCGGCGGCACGGGCCTCGGGCTGGCGATCGTCAAGCACGTTCTGCTCAGGCACGGCGGCCGGCTGAGGATCGAGAGCCAGCCCGGCAAGGGCAGCACGTTCAGCTGCCTGTTCCCGGCCGACCTCGCTCGGCGCCTCGACGCGGCGAAGCGACAACCCGCCGGGGCCACGGGGCGCTGATCCTTCGCATTGCGCCGCGCCGCGGCGCCGCCTGTCATCAAGATGTCACGTTGCTCCAACATCCTTGTAACACTGGCTGGTGACAATACGCCGCGAATCGTCACCAACCCTTCGGAGACCGAAATGCTGCAACGACCCACTGCCATCGCCATCGCCCTCGTGCTGGGCGCCGGTGCCGCCGAGGCCGCGGCCCGCGATCACATATCGATCGTCGGCTCGTCCACGGTCTATCCGTTCGCCACCGTGGTGGCCGAGAACTTCGGACGCGCCAGCGGCATGAAGACCCCCACGGTCGAATCGACCGGCTCGGGCGGCGGCCTCAAGCTGTTCTGCGCCGGCGTCGGCGTCGAGCATCCGGACATCACCAACAGCTCGCGCCGCATCAAGCAATCCGAGATCGACTCCTGCGCGGCCAACGGCGTCGAGGAGATCGTCGAGATCAAGATCGGCTACGACGGCATCGTCATCGCCAATTCGAAGGCCGCCGAGCCCCTCGATCTTTCGCTTGCCGACGTGTGGCTGGCCCTGGCAAAGGATGTCCCGAACCCGGATGGATCGGGCACCCTGGTCGCGAACCCCTACAAGTCCTGGAACGAGGTCAATCCGGGTCTTCCGGCGAAGGCCATCGAGGTCTACGGCCCGCCGCCGACCTCGGGCACCCGCGACGCCTTCGTGGAACTGGTCATGGAAGTCGGCTGTGAGAACTTCGAGGCCGTCGAGACCCTCGAAGGCGACGCCAAAAAGGCCGCCTGCCAGACCGTTCGCGAGGACGGCGGCTACATCGAGGCCGGCGAGAACGACAACCTGATCATCCAGAAGCTCGAGTCCAACAGCGACGCCTTCGGCATTTTCGGGTTCAGCTTCCTCGACCAGAACGCCGACAAGGTCCAGGGTTCGACCATTGACGGCGTCGCGCCCGAGTTCGAGCTGATCGCCGATGGTTCCTACCCCGTCTCGCGCGCCATGTACATCTACGTCAAGAAGGCCCACGTCGGAGCCGTGCCGGGCATCGAGGAGTTCCTTGCCGAGTTCACCAGCGAGAACGCCTGGGGCGAAGAAGGCTACCTGACCGACAAGGGACTGATCCCGATGCCGGCCGAGGAGCGCAAGCGCTACGCCGAGGCGGCCATGAAGCTGACGCCGCTGGCCGGGCTTTGATCCGGATATTCCGCAGCAGCTCCCGGCCACGGCCGGGACGCGTTACGGCCGGTTCGGGGAACCGGCCGTGTCTTTTTTTCGAGCTACATAAACGATGACCGCCTGGCTGATCGCATCGCTGCTGCTGCTCGCCGCACTCGCCTACCACCTCGGCCGGCGACGGGCGCTGGGCGTGGCGCGGGCCGCCGCACCGGTGCGGCTGCACTCTCTGCCGCACTACTACGGCGCCTTGACGGCGATCTGGTGCGGCCTGCCCGCCCTGCTGGTGGTCGCACTGTGGCTGGCGCTGCAGGACACGGTGATCACACGGATGGTGGTGAGTGAGCTGCCGCCCTCGATTGCCGAGCTTCCGCCGGAACGCCTCGGGCTGGTGATCAACGACATTCGCAATCACGCCGCCGGGGTCGCCGCGTTCGGCGAACCGGCTCCCGAGATCAAGGCCGCCGCCGAACGCTACACGCAGCTTCGCACGATCAGCCGCATGGCGCTGGCGGTGGCGGCATTGTCGCTCGCCATGCTGGGCGGCATCGCCGCCTCGCGCTTCATCGTGCCGCACTTCCGCGCCCGCAACACCGTCGAACGGGTGATCCGCGCCCTGCTCGTCGTGTGTGCGTCGGTCGCGATCCTGACCACCATCGGCATCGTGCTGTCGGTGCTGTTCGAGGCCATGCGCTTCTTCGACCGGGTCCCGGTCACCGAGTTCCTGTTCGGCACCGCCTGGAGCCCGCAGACGGCGATTCGAGCCGACCAGGTGGGCTCGACCGGCGCCTTCGGTGCAGTGCCCCTGTTCGCAGGCACCCTGCTCATCTCGTTCATCGCCATGGTCGTAGCGGTTCCGGTCGGGCTGATGTCCGCCATCTATCTCGCCGAGTACGCGGGGCACAGGCTTCGCGCCAGCGCCAAGCCGGTGCTGGAGATCCTCGCCGGCATTCCCACCGTGGTCTACGGTTTCTTCGCCGCACTGACCGTGGCACCGTTCGTGCGCGACACGGGCGGCCTGCTCGGGCTTGACGTATCCTCCGAGAGCGCGCTGGCAGCGGGACTGGTCATGGGGATCATGATCATTCCCTTCGTCTCGTCGCTGTCCGACGACGTCATCAACGCCGTGCCGCAGTCGCTGCGCGACGCCTCGTACGGCATCGGCGCCACGCGCTCCGAGACCATTTGCAAGGTCGTCCTGCCGGCCGCCCTGCCCGGCATCGCCGGCGGCGTGCTGCTGGCGGTTTCGCGCGCCATCGGCGAGACCATGATCGTGGTCATGGCGGCGGGCCTGGCCGCGAACCTGACCGCGAACCCGCTTGAAAGCGTGACCACGGTCACGGTGCAGATCGTCACCCTGCTCGTGGGCGACCAGGAGTTCGACAGCCCCAAGACGCTGGCGGCCTTCGCCCTCGGGCTTACGCTGTTCCTGGTCACCCTGGTGCTCAACGTCATCGCCCTGCATATCGTGCGCAAGTATCGTGAACAATATGACTGACGCCGCGCCGGCCGACCTGGTCAGGCGCTCTTTGGCGCGACGCTACGCCGCCGAGCAGAGGTTCCGCCGGCTGGGACTCGCCGCCGTCGCCGTCGGCATCGCCTTCGTGGCGGTGCTGCTCGTCAGCATCGTGGGCAAGGGATACAGCGCTTTCGTGCAGACGCAGATCGCGCTCGACATCGAGTTCGACCGATCGGTCATCGACCCCCACGCCAGCGGCGATCCCGAAGTCATCGCCAGCGGCGATTTCGGCAGGCTGTACAAGGACGCGCTCAAGGCGCGCTTCGAGGGCGTGACCGGTCGCAGCCAGGTGCGCCAGCTGTACGGCATCGTCTCGAGCGGCTCGCCGTACCGCTTGCGCGACATGGTGCTCGAGAAACCGGCGCTGATCGGCACGCGCCAGCGGGTGTGGCTGATCGCGGACGACGAGGTCGACATGCTGGTCAAGGGCTACATCAGCCGCGACGTGCCCGAATCCGAGCGCCGCGTCTCAGACGAGGTGATCGGCTGGGTCGACGAGCTCGCCGCCGACGACGCGGTGCGCAAGGCGTTCAACTGGACGTTCCTCACGGCCGGCGACAGCCGCGAGCCGGAACAGGCCGGCATCGGCGGCGCGGTCATGGGCTCGCTGTACACGCTGCTGGTCACGCTGGTGCTGTCGTTTCCGGCGGGCGTCGCGGCGGCCATCTACCTCGAGGAGTTCGCGCCGAAGAACGCCTTCACCGACATGATCGAGGTGAACATCAACAACCTCGCGGCAGTGCCCTCCATCGTGTTCGGCCTGCTGGGCCTTGCGGTGTTCCTGAATTTCTTCGGCATGCCGCGCTCGGCACCGGTGGTCGGCGGACTGGTGCTCACGCTGATGACGCTGCCGACCATCATAATCGCCAGCCGCGCGGCGCTGAAGTCGGTGCCGCCGTCCATCCGCCAGGCGGCGCTCGGCATCGGCGCATCGAAGGTGCAGACCGTGTTTCACCACGTCCTGCCCCAGGCCATGCCCGGCATGATGACCGGGACCATCATCGGCATGGCGCAGGCATTGGGCGAGACGGCGCCGCTTCTGATGATCGGCATGGTCGCATTCATCGTCGAGATTCCCGGCGGCCCGTTCGACCCGGCCACGGTTCTCCCCGTACAGATCTTCCTGTGGGCCGACAGCCCCGAACGCGCGTTCCTGGAGCGCTCCTCGGCGGCCATCATGGTGCTGCTCGCATTCCTGGTGGCGATGAACGCGCTGGCCGTCGTCCTTCGCAAACGTTTCGAAAAGCGCTGGTGACCGGCGCCGATACGAGGACATGACCATGATCGACGCACACACGAACGCGATCGGCGACGTCGCCGCCCTGCCCCGCGGATTCATAGAGCTGGGCCGGGCGACGGCCGAGCGTCACGACGATGCGCCCGAGGAGACCGTCGGCGACGTCACCGTTGCCGAGCCGCGAATGTCGGCGCGCGGCGTCTTCGTGCACTACGGCGACAAGCGCGCCATCGACAACGTCTCCCTCGACATCGGCAGGAACGAGGTGCTGGCGATGATCGGACCGTCGGGCTGCGGCAAGTCCACGTTCCTGCGCTGCCTGAACCGGATGAACGACACCATCGAGAACTGCCGCGTGAATGGCGATATCAGTCTCGACGGCGAGGACATCTACCATCGGAGCATGGACGTGGTGCTGCTGCGCGCCCGTGTCGGCATGGTGTTCCAGAAGCCCAACCCGTTTCCCAAGTCCATCTACGACAACATCGCCTACGGCCCGCGCATCCACGGGCTGGCGGCCAACCGGGCCGAGCTCGATGCGATCGTCGAGACCGCCCTCGTGAAGGCGGGACTGTGGGACGAGGTCAAGGACCGCCTCGCCGAGCCCGGCACGGGACTTTCCGGCGGACAGCAGCAGCGGCTGTGCATCGCCCGCACCATCGCGGTGTCGCCCGAGGTCATCCTGATGGACGAGCCGTGTTCGGCGCTCGATCCCATCGCCACCGTGCGCATCGAGGAGCTGATCGACGAGCTTCGGCAGAACTTCACCATCGCCATCGTCACCCACTCCATGCAGCAGGCGGCGCGGGTGTCCCAGCGCACCGCCTACTTTCACCTCGGACGCCTGGTGGAAGTCGGCAGCACCGAGGACATCTTCACCAACCCGCGGCACCGGTTGACCGAGGACTACATCACCGGGCGCTTCGGCTGACCCGTTTTGCCCGGAGAGAAACGATGACCACTGACGACTCCGCCCGAAGCGCCATCGAAGGCCATATCTTCCACCGTTACGACGACGAGTTGCAGGCCCTGATCCGCCTGGTCGTGGACATGAGCAAGCTGGTCTCCGAGCAGATCCAGGAGTGCGGCAAGGCGATCAGGAAATCCGACATCGAGCGCGCCCGGCGGGTGCTCGAACTCGACAAGGAGGTCGACCGGCACGACGACGCCATCGAGGACGAGATCTACCGGCTGCTCGCGCTTCGCCACCCGGTGGCGCGCGACCTGCGGGTGCTCATGACGGTCAACCGGCTCGGTTCGTACCTCGAGCGCATCGGCGACCAGGCCCGGGGCATTGCCGGGCGGCTGGTGAAGCTGTACAGCGAGGACGAGATGCCCGACAAGCGGCTGCTCTCGGACCTGCCGCGCATGGCGACCTACGTCAACGCCATGCTGGAGATGAGCATCCGCGCCTTCGAGACGATGGACGTCGAGCTGGCCCTCGAGGTGATCAACATGGACGACGAACTCAACGAGCAGTTCGACGCCTCGCTGCGCGCCCTGACGACCTACGTGGTGGAAGATCCGCGCCGCGTCGGCAACGCGGTCGAGGTGGTGCTGGGCCTGAGGTCGCTGGACCGCATGGGCGGCCACGCCAAGAGCATCGGCCGCCAGGTGATTTTCATGGCCAAGGGTATCAACGTGCGCCACCAGGGCGCCCGGGAACTGGCCGCGGAGATTCGTTCGCGCAAGTAGGTCTCCGCCCGCCGGGCACGAAAAAGGCCGGTCGCTGCCGGCCTTTTTCGTTTCAGCGAGCCGTGCTTCAGGCTGGAACGAAGTCCGCGGTATCGATGCCGTTCTGGCGGCAGGTTGCCTCGACCGTGTTGCGAAGCAGGCAGGCGATGGTCATGGGGCCGACGCCTCCCGGCACCGGGGTGATGGCACCGGCCACGGACTCGGCGCTGTCGAAATCCACGTCACCGACGAGCCGGCCCTTGCCTCCTTCCTCGATGCGGTTGATGCCGACGTCGATCACCGTGGCGCCGCGCCTGATCCACTCGCCGGTGATCATGCGGGGGCGCCCCACCGCGGCGACCACGATGTCTGCGCGCCGGCACTCCTCGGGCAGGTCCCGGGTGCGCGAGTGGGCGATGGTCACCGTGCAGTTGCTCGCCAGCAGTAACGAGGCCATCGGCTTGCCCACGATGTTGGAGCGGCCGACCACCACCGCGCGCGCCCCGGACAGGTCACCGAGTTGATCCTTGAGCAACATCAGGCAGCCGAGCGGCGTACACGGTGTCAGCGACGGGCTGCCGGTGGCGAGCCGCCCGACGTTGACGAGATGAAAGCCGTCCACGTCCTTGTCCGGATTGATGGCGTTGATGACCGCCGCCTCGTCGATCTGCTTCGGCAGCGGCAGCTGAACCAGGATGCCGTTGACTGCCGGGTCGTTGTTGAGCCGCTCGACGAGTTCCAGCAGCTCCGCCTCGCCGGTGGAATCGGGCAGCCTGTGCTCGAACGAGCGCATGCCGGCCTCGACCGTCTGCTTCGCCTTGTTGCGCACGTAAACCTGGCTCGCCGGGTCCTCCCCCACCAGGACCACGGCGAGCCCCGGCTGGATGCCGTGCTCGTCCGACAACCGCGCGACGCTCGCGGCAATGCGTTCCCTGAGGCCGGCGGCAAACGCCTTGCCGTCGATGATGTGGGCCATGTCTCTCCCCTTGCTTGTTGGTCTTGTCTCGCTACGCCGCGGCCGCGCCCGGACCGATGTCGACCGCGCAGTACTTGAACTCGGGGATCTTGCCGAACGGGTCCAGAGCCTCGTTGGTCAGCAGGTTCGCGGCCGCCTCGTGGTAGCAGAACGGGATGAAGATCTGCCCCCGCGACAACCCGCGATGGGCGCGCGCGAACGCCTCGATGGCGCCCCGGCGCGAGCGCACGGCGATTCGTCCGCCCTCGGCGATGCCGAGCCGGGCGAGATCGTCGGGATGCACCGATACCACGGGATCGGGCTCGATGGCGTCGAGGACGCTGGCGCGGCGGGTCATGGCGCCGGTATGCCAGTGCTCGAGCTGGCGCCCGGTGATGAGAACGAAGGGATACTCCTCGTCGGGCCGCTCGTCGGCCAGCACCATGCCGACCGGCACGAAGCGCGCCTTGCCGCTGGCGGTGGGAAACGACTCGGTGAACACCACCGACTGGCCGGGGTCGGCCTCGTCGCTGTTGGGATAGGTGAGGCTGTCGGCGGCTTCGAGCCGCTCCCAGCTGATCCCGGTGATGCTCGGCATGGCGCCGCGCATTTCCTCGTAGACTTCGGACACGTCGCGTTGGCCCCAGGCAAGGCCCATGCGGTTGGCCATCTCCTGGATGATCCACAGGTCCTGTCGGGCCTCGCCGGGCATGTCCACTGCCTTGCGGCCGAGCTGCACGCGGCGGTCGGTGTTGGTGAAGGTGCCCGTCTTCTCGGGGAACGCGCTCGCGGGCAAGACCACGTCGGCGAACGCCGCCGTCTCGGTGAGGAAGATGTCCTGGACCACGAGGTGCTCGAGACGCTCGAGCGCCCCGCGCGAGAACGAGAGGTTCGGGTCGGACATGGCCGGGTTCTCGCCCATGATGTACATGCCCTTCACGTGCCCCGCGTGGATGGCCTCCATGATCTCCACTACCGTCAGGCCCGGCTTCGGATCGAGTTCCACGTTCCAGTAGTCGGCGAAGTGCTCGCGCGCGGCATCGTTGTCGACCCGGCGGTAGTCCGGGTACATCATCGGGATCAGGCCGGCGTCGGACGCGCCCTGGACGTTGTTCTGGCCGCGCAGCGGGTGCAGCCCGGTGCCCGGGCGGCCGACCTGCCCCGTCATCAGCGACAGCGCGATCAGGCAGCGGGCATTGTCCGTGCCGTGCACGTGCTGGCTGATGCCCATGCCCCAGAAGATCATCGAACCGCGCGAAGTAGCGAACAGCCGGGCCACTTCGCGAATGGTGCCGGCGTCGATGCCGCAGATGGGCGCCATCTCCTCGGCGCTCGATACTTTGAGGCTGGCGACGAACTCGTCGAAGCCCTCGGTGCGCGCATCGATGAACGCGCGGTCGACCAGGCCCTCCTCGACGATGGTGTGCATCATGCCCTTGAGCAGGGCGACGTCGGTGTCGGCCTTGAATTGCAGGAAGTAGTGGGCGTGGCGGGCGATCTCGGTTTCGATCGGGTCCATCACGATCAGCTTCACCCCGGCGCGGGCGGCGTTCTTCATGAACGTGGCGGCCACCGGGTGATTGGTGGTGGTGTTCGAGCCGATCACCATCACCACCTCGGCCTCGGTCACGTCGCTGACCTGGTTGGACACCGCGCCGGAGCCGATGCCCTCGAGCAGCGCCGCCACCGACGAGGCGTGGCACAGTCGCGTGCAATGATCGACGTTGTTGGTGCCGAAGCCGGTGCGGACCAGCTTCTGGAACAGGTAGGCCTCCTCGTTGCTGCCCTTGGCGGAGCCGAATCCGGCCAGTGCACCGCCGCCGTCGCCGTCGCGGATGGCCTTCAGCGACCCGGCGGCAAGGTCCAGCGCCTCGTCCCAGGAGGCCTGGCGAAACATCTTCATCGGGTCGGACGGGTCGAAGTGTTCGTTCAGACCCTTGGGCACGCCTTCGCGCCGGATCAGCGGCACGGTCAGCCGCTGCGGGTGGTTCACGTAGTCGAAGCCGAAGCGTCCCTTCACGCACAGTCGCCCTTGATTGGCCGGGCCGTCGCGGCCGCTGACGTGCCGGATGCGGCCGTCGTCTACGTGATAGCGGATCAGGCAGCCGACGCCGCAGTACGGACACACCGAGTCCACGGTGCGCTCGGCGGCGTGGCGGGCGGCGTCGCCGGCCGGCATGAGCGCGCCGGTCGGGCAGGCCTGCACGCACTCGCCGCAGCCGACGCAGGAGCTCTCGCCCATGGGATCGTCGAGGTCGAACACGATCGCCGAGAGCTCGCCGCGAAAGGCGTAGCCGATGACGTCGTTGGCCTGTACCTCGCGGCAGGCCCGCTGGCAGCGGGTGCACTTGATGCAGGCATCGAGGTTCACCGCCATGGCGGGGTGACTGAGGTCGGCGTCGGGCATGTGGCCGGCGGCAAAGCGCGGCTTGCCGACGCCGAGTTCCCGGCGCCAGTGGTCGAGCTCGGAATTGTCGGTATAGCTCGAGTCCGCGAGGTCGGAGGAAAGGAGTTCGAGGACCATCTTCTGCGCCTTGACGGCACGCGCGCTCTCGCTGTTGACCACCATGCCGTCGCCGGCCTGGCGGCAGCACGACGGTGCGAGCACGCGCTCGCCCTCGATCTCGACCATGCAGGCGCGGCAGTTGCCGTCGGGACGCAGCCCGTCCTTGTAGCACAGGTGCGGAACGTCGATGCCGACGCGGCGCGCAGCCTGCAGTATGGTTTCACCGCGAAGCGCCGTGACCTGCCGGCCGTTGATGCTGAACTCGATGGAGTTGTCGATGTTCATGACAGGCCCACCTCCTCGGGAAAATACTTGATCACGCAGCGTATCGGGTTGGGCGCCGCCTGGCCGAGGCCGCAGATGCTGGCGTCCGCCATCACCTCGCAGAGTTCCTCGAGCAGCCCGGCGTCCCAGCGCTCGTGCTCCATGAGGTCGACGGCCTTGACCGTGCCCACCCGGCAGGGGGTGCACTGGCCGCAGGACTCGTGGGCGAAGAAGCGCATGGCGTTGATGGCCGCGTCGCGGGCGCGATCCTGGTCGGAAAGCACCATGACCGCCGCCGAACCGATGAAGCAGCCGTGCTCCTGCAGGGTGTCGAAGTCGAGCGGCACGTCGGCAAGGCGCGCCGGCAGGATGCCGCCGGAAGCGCCGCCCGGGAAATAGGCGTACAGTTCGTGCCCTTCCTGCATGCCGCCGCAGTATTCGTCGATCAGCTCGCGCAGGGTGATGCCGGCCGGGGCGAGATGCACGCCCGGCTTCGCGACCCGGCCGCTGACCGAGAAGGCGCGCAGGCCCTTGCGGCCGTGGCGGCCGTGGGCCGCGAAGGCCTCGTCGCCGCGCTCCACGATGTCGCGCACCCAGTACAGGGTTTCGCAGTTGTGCTCCAGGGTCGGCCGGCCGAACAGGCCCACCTGGGCGACGTACGGAGGCCTCAAGCGCGGCATGCCGCGCTTGCCCTCGATGGACTCGATCATCGCCGACTCCTCGCCGCAGATGTAGGCGCCGGCGCCGCGGCGGTACTCGATCGCCGGAAGGTCGAAGCGGCCGCTTGCCGCAAGCGCCTCGGTCTCCTCCTTGAGCAACGCCAGCACGCCGGGATACTCGTCGCGCACGTACACGTAACAGGAGTCGATGCCGACGATGCGGGCGGCGATCAGCATGCCCTCGATGAACCGGTGCGGATCGCGTTCGAGGAAGTAACGGTCCTTGAAGGTACCGGGCTCGCCCTCGTCGATGTTGACCGCCATCAGGCGCGGTGCCGGCTGATCGCGCACGATGCGCCACTTGCGCCCTGCCGGAAAGCCGGCACCGCCGAGTCCGCGCAGTCCCGAGGACTCGAGCGCCTCGATGATGTCGTCGGCAGCGACGCGGCCGGAGACGAGATCGTCGAGCAGGCGGTAGCCCCCCGCCTCGAGATACGCGTCCAGGCGCACCGGCGCCACGGCCAGCATGGCCATGGATGCGGGGCTCGCGGCCGCGGCCTGCACCGACTCGACGTCGGCCCGTTCCACCGGGCGATGGTTGATGGTCGCGACCGGCGCCCGGTCGCAGCGACCGACGCAGGGCACGCGCTGCACCCTGACTTTGTCTCCGAGCGCTGCTTCGAGCGACTCCACCAGCTGGTCCGCTCCCGCCAGTTCGCACGACACCGAGTCGCACACCCGCACGGTCAACGGCGGAGGCGGCGCTTCGGCGTCGCGCACCACGTCGAAATGATGGTAGAACGTCGCCACCTCGTAGACCTCTACCGGCGAGATCTTCATGAGCCGAGCCAGCGCAACGAGATCGGCGCTCGACAGGTGGCCGGCCGCGTCCTGGATGCGGTGCAGGTACTCGATCAGGCGGTCGCGTTTCGGGGTCTCGCCGACGAGGGTCGCGACCCGGTCGAGAGCGGCCGGGTCTACCGCGCGGCCTCGTTCACGCCGGCGCCCGCGGCGCGTGGTCAGGGTTTGATTGGCAGTCATGAAGCTGCGCTCTTCCTCCGGTGAATCCTGTGACATCGGGGCACGGCAACGCCTTCGCACCGCGGCGCGGTACGGCGGCGTGGGCGTTTCCTGTGGATGTATAATCTCAAACTCGCCAGAATCATACCAATAGACGCTGCCGCGAATATCTTGAGGGCGTCTATCAATTGCGGGCCGGCGCCAGATCTCCCCCGCGGGGAGCGCTTGCGCGGATCCGGGCCGACATCGGACGCTACTAGCGACGCGCACATGGGATTTCCCGCCGACAACCTCCTCGAGATCGTCGACCTCGCCTGCGTTCGCGGGGACCACCTGCTGTTCGAGGAGCTGTCGCTGACGCTGGCGGCCGGCGAGGTCTGCCAGGTCCACGGGCCCAACGGCTCGGGCAAGACCAGCCTGCTTCGGATCGTCTGCGCCCTCGGCTTGGCCGAGCGCGGCGAGGTGCGTTGGAACGGCACGCCGATCAGCGAACTGGGCGAGGACTACCGCGCGGCGCTGTCCTACGTCGGGCATCTCAACGGCATCAAGGGCGAGCTCACCGCGCTGGAGAACCTCGAGGCGACCCGAGCGCTGGCGCCGACGCGCACCGACGCGGAGCCGCTCGACGTCCTCTCCGAGGCCGGCCTCGCCGGCTTCGAGGACGTCCCCTGCCGCTACCTGTCGGCGGGCCAGAAGCGACGCGTGTCCATCGCCCGCCTGCTGCTCTCGGCGTGTCCCCTGTGGGTGCTCGACGAGCCGGCCACGGCGCTGGACTCGAAGGGCGTCGAGGCGTTCCAGCGGCTGGTCGAACGCCATGCCGCGAGCGGCGGCATGGTGCTCATCACCAGTCACCAGGCGCTCGCCTTCGGCGCCGCCTCCACCCGGACGCTCGAGCTGTGACCGAATCCGTGCCGAGCCTGCCCCGCGCCTTCGTCGCGGTGGTGCGCCGCGACCTGAGGCTCGCCTACTACAACCGTAGCGACGTCGCCAATCCGCTGCTGTTCTTCGTCATCGTGGTGTCGCTGTTCCCGTTCGGGGTCGGTTCGGACCCGGAAACGCTGCGTCATATCGCGCCGGGCGTGATCTGGGTGGCCGCCCTGCTCGCCACGCTGCTCGGCCTCGACAGCCTGTTCAAGCCCGATTTCGAGGACGGCACGCTCGAGCAGATGGCGCTGTCGCCGCACCCGCTGCCGGTGCTGGTGCTGGCCAAGATCATCGTTCACTGGCTGGTGGCCGGCATTCCGCTGATCGCGGTCACGCCATTGATCGCCATCCTGCTCAACCTCGATCCCGCGCTGTTGCCGAAGCTGCTGGCCAGCCTTGCCATCGGCACGCCGAGCCTGAGCCTGATCGGCGCCATCGGGGTCGCCCTGACCGCCGGCATGCGCCGCGGCGGGGTGCTGATGACGCTGCTGGTGCTGCCGCTGTACGTGCCGGTGCTGATCTTCGGCGCCAACCTGCTGCAGGCCGCCGCCACGGGCCTGGACACCGCGGGCCAGTTCTACGTGCTCGCGGCCATCGCCGTGCTGGCGCTGGTGCTGGCGCCGATTGCCGCAGCCGCGGCATTGAGAATCAGCCTGAGCTGATCCCGGGTCCGCCGGATCCGAAGCTGCCGCTGTCGAGGAACCCGTGGATGCATGCGGCAACCTGGCGGCTGAACAGCATTGCCGTGTGCGACGACGCGACCTTTCGAATATCGGTCATGCCGACGTCGAGCGCCTCGTCAAGGCCGACCGCGCCGTCTCCCGGCACGCCGGTGCCGAACAGTCGGCCGACCCCGAACGCCATGGTACCGGCGATGCCGCCGATCTCGCGCCCGTCGGGCAGCGAAAACGTTCGGTCCATCACCTCCGCCATGCAGCGCCCGATGACCGCCCGTCCCAGCGGAAGGCGGGCGACCCGGCGCGCGGTCGTGCTGCCGTGCAGGGGCGTGCCCAGGAGCACGATTCGGCCGGTCGCGAGATCGGGCCGCAGCCGGATCATCTCCAGGACGATGTTGCCGCCCATGCTGTGGGCGGCGAGGTGCGGTGCGCCGCCGTCGATGCTCTCGACCAGCGTGCCGAGTGCCCGGGCCTTGTCGGCAAGTGAACCGCGCCACGCGAGGTGGCGAAAGACGACGACACGGTAGCCGAGACGCCTGAGCCTCGGCGCGAGCACGAAGAATTCGGCGCCGCCGAAGCCGAGCCCGGGAACGAGAATCAGCGGCGGCGCCACGGCCGTCGGCCGGTGACCTTCACGCGGCGGCGCGTTCGATCCAGCGGGTGAGATCGGCAAGGCCCATGGCGCCCGACTGGCGGGCGACCTCGCGTCCGCCGCGAAAAAGGATCACCGTGGGGATGCTGCGGATGCCATAACGCGCCGCGATGTCCCCGGCGCGCTCGGTGTCGACCTTGGCGAAGCGCACTTTCGGCTCGAGCTTGCCGGCGGCCTGCTCGAACACCGGCGCCATCATGCGGCAGGGACCGCACCACTCGGCCCAGAAGTCGACCACCACCGGCAGGTCGGTCCTGCCGACGAAGCGGTCGAAGCCCTCCCCGTCCAGCGCCACCGGGTGCCCGTTGAACAGGCGCTCGCCGCACTTGCCGCATTTCGCGGCGGACGCGTCGCGTGCCGCGGGCAGGCGATTGACGCCCGCGCACGACGGGCAGACGACATGGAAAGTGGAAGCCATCGAAGGAACCCCGAAGAAACCGTTGCCTGCTCATGTGGCGCGTGCGCGGGCTTTATTCAAGTGCCGCGCCGTCAGGCGGCGCGGTCGTGCCTGCGCGATTCGCGCACCAGTTCGTACGCCTGGCGGATCTCCTGCGACTTGCGGTTGGCGATGGCGACCATTTCCTCTGGCATGCCGCGCGACACCAGCTTGTCGGGATGGTGCTGGTTCATCAGCCGGCGGTAGGCGCGCTTGACGGTGGCGTCGTCGTCGGTGGACTTCACGCCGAGCAGCGTGTAGGCGTCCTTGACGAGGTCCTTGCGCGCGGGCGCGGCCCGGCCGGCTCCCGCCCCCGTCGAGGGATCGAAGCCGGCGGCGATGTGCAGCAGGTTGTCGAAGTAGCCGCGCGGAATGCCGAGGCGCTCGGCGATGTCCAGCAACACGTTGCGCTCGCGCGCATCGAGGCCGCCGTCGGCGAGCGCGGTCATGATCTGGATCTCGAGGAAGAACCTCACCAGGTTGGTGCTGCGATGGCACTCGCGGCGGAACTGCTCGACCGCGCCGGCAATATCGAAGCCGGCCTCCTTGCCGGTGTTGAACAGCCTGATGGCGGCGTCGCGCTGGTCCTCGTCGAGCTGCATCTGGGCCATCACCTGGCGCGCCTTGCCGATCTCCGCCTCGCTGACGCGGCCGTCGGCCTTGGCCACGTAGCCCATGACCGCGAACGTGGCGGTGAAGAACGCGGCCTGGGTACGCTCGGCAGCCTCGGCGCCGCCGGGGCGCTTCATGCCCTTGTCGAACTGGTGTCCGAGCGCGGCGCCGAGGGCGGCGCCAAGCGGCCCGCCGAACATGAAGCCGAAGGCGCCGCCGGCCAGCTTGCCCCACCATGCCATGGATCTTCTCCCGCGAGTACGCGGACTACTCGTCCGTCACGCAGCCGTGGCTGGCGTCGCTGACGTTCTTGATGTACTTGTACAGCGTGCCGCGCGCGGCCTTGTACGGGGGCGCCTGCCAGGCGGCGCGCCGCCGCTCCATCTCGGCCTCGTCGACGCCGACATCGAGAGTGTTCGCCTCGGCGTCGATGGTGATGACGTCGCCGTCGCGGATCAGGCCGATGGGACCTCCTTCCTGGGCCTCGGGCACCACGTGGCCGATGATGAAGCCGTGCGAGCCGCCGGAGAAACGCCCGTCGGTGATCAGCGCCACGTCCGAACCGAGGCCCGCCCCCATGATGGCAGAGGTGGGCGTGAGCATCTCGGGCATGCCGGGGCCGCCCTTCGGCCCTTCGTAGCGGATCACGATGACGTCGCCCTTCCGGATCCTGCCCTCTTCGAGGGCACGCAGCATGTCCTCCTCGCCCTCGAACACCCGCGCCGGTCCCTCGAAGCGCAGGCCTTCCTTGCCGGTGATCTTGGCCACCGCGCCGCCCGGCGCCAGCGATCCCTTGAGGATGCGGATGTGGCCGGACGCCTTGATCGGGTTGTCGAGGAAGTGGATGACGTCCTGGTCACGACCGATGGGCTTCACGTCCGCGAGGTTCTCGGCCACGGTCTTGCCGGTCACGGTCAGGTTGCCGCCTTCGATCAGGCCCTCCTCGAGCAGGTACTTCATCACCGCGGGGATGCCGCCGATGCGGTGCAAGTCCTCCATCACGTAGCGTCCGCTCGGCTTGAGGTCGGCGATGAACGGCACCCGGTCGCTCACCGACTGAAAGTCGTCGATGGTCAGCTCGACGCCGATGGCGCGGGCCATGGCGATCAGGTGCAGCACCGCGTTGGTGGATCCGCCGAGAGCCGACACCATCACCATGGCGTTCTCGAACGCGCTGCGCGTCATGATGTCGCTGGGCCGGATGCCGCGCTGCATGAGATGGCGCACGGCCTCGCCGGCGCGGACGCACTCCTCGAGCTTGAGCGGATCGAGCGCCGGTGTCGAGGAGCTATACGGCAGCGACATGCCCATTGCCTCGATGGCGCTGGCCATGGTGTTGGCGGTGTACATGCCGCCGCAGGCGCCGGCCCCGGGGCAGGCGTTCTGGACGATCTCCTGGCGGGTGTCGTCGTCGATGGCCTTGGCGATGTACTGGCCGTAGCTCTGGAAGGCCGAGACGATGTCCACCACCTGCCCCTTGGCGCGGCCGGCGCGGATGGTGCCGCCGTACACCATCAGCGACGGGCGATCGAGGCGCGCCATGGCCATCAGGCAGCCCGGCATGTTCTTGTCGCAGCCGGGAATGGTGATCAGCCCGTCGTACCACTGGGCGGCGGTGACGGTTTCGATGCTGTCGGCGATGAGGTCGCGGGACTGCAGCGAGTAGCTCATGCCCTCGGTGCCCATGGAGATGCCGTCGCTGACGCCGATGGCGTTGAAGCGCATGCCGATCATGCCGGCCGCGTTGACCCCCTCACGCACCTTCGCCGCGAGATCGTTCAGGTGCATGTTGCAGGTATTGCCCTCCCACCAGATCGAGGCGATACCCACCTGGGCCTTGTCCATGTCCGCGCGCGTCAGGCCGGCGCCGTAAAGCATGGCCTGGGACGCGCCCTGCGAACGGGGCTGGGTGATACGGGCGCTGATCTTGTTGAGTTTTTCCGACATGAGCTGTTCCAGGGATGAGGAGGGGACGCTGCGTCGAAGTCGGCGGCGGGGGGCCGCGACGTCGGGACAGCGAAGACAAGGGGCCAGATGATACCAAGGGCGCCGCCGGGCGTGCAGGCCCGGCGGGCCGTCGGAGGGGGTCACTCGGTGGAGGAAGGCCCCGGCGCGTCACCTTCGTCCGGCGTCTCGCCGGAGTCGGCGGCCGGGTCGTTTGCCGGCGACTGCGCCGGCTCTTCACCAGGCTCGTTGGAGGCCGCTTCGTCGGCGGCCTCGTCTTCGACGAGATCGGAAAGCGGCTTAGACAGCCGGCGCATCTCGGTCTCGCCGAGCCGGTAGGCCCAGCCGTCGAAGCGGGCGTTGTAGCGCGCCGCCGCCTGAGCGGGATCGGCGGACTCGTCGGCGGCTGACTCCTCGGCTGCGCCTGCGTCGGCGGCATCTTCGCCCGCTGCTGCCGCACCGCTCATGGCCGTGTCGGTCGCGGCTCGCAATCGCAGCCACTTCTGGCCGTCCTCGTCGGCACTCTCGAAGGTGAAGGCGAGGCCGTTGTCGAGCACCACCCGTCCCCCGAATTCGCCGTCGAAGGCGAGGCCGTCGGCGGGCCGCACGTCCTCGAAGCGAAGATCCGCCAGGGTCATCGGGAAGTCGTCGAGGGCATACTGGAACCTGACCTTCCTGCCCGCAGGCAGATCCTCGAGAGCCATGGCGCCGTCCTCGCCGCGCACCAGGACGACGTCGCCGCCGGTGCCTCTCACCTCGATACGGGCGATGGCACCGCGCTCGACGTCGAGAAGTGTCCGATCAAGCCAGTCGACCGGTATGCCCGGAACTGTCGGAATCGCGCTGACCTGGAAGGCGCGCGGATCGTCGATCCGGCGAACGTAGCGATCGTCGCCCTCGGCGTCGCCGACCAGCACGGCAGCGATGTCCTCGCCGCCGTCATCGCGCAGGGTGACCCGCACGGCGGCCGAGTCGGCGTCTGACACGTCCGCCAGGCCAAGGTGATGATAGCGCGCGGGATCGTCCGTCTTCGGCTCGACGATGACGGATTCGGACATGCCGATGATCAGTTGACGCACGAGCCCGGCATCGGCGGGATAGCCATGGTGGCTCTCCACCGCCCAGCCGCCTTCTCCCCGCACGATGCGCGCCGAGCCGTTCGCACTTTCCAAATCGATCACGGCAACGTCGTTGACGCGTGACGCGAGATCGGGAACCAGCCGCTCCGACTCGCCCGGTCCACCGGACTCGCGCGGGACCACCATGACGGCCGCCACCACCACGGCCAGGGCCAGCAGTCCCATGACCATGACACTGCGCATCCTCGTCATGACCGCTTCCTCCCGCGCGCATGCCGGCCGGCGGCGAACACGATTCCGCCGATGCCGACCAGAAGCGGCACCAGGCCGATATTCACGAAGCGCACCCAGGACTGGATGTTGTCGATGTCCTCGCGCAGGTTGCGCCGGACCTCGCGCAGCTCACGTCGGATGCTCACCTTGCGCTCGCGAAAGCGCTCGAGCTCCGCGGCCTGCTCCGCGGTCAGGATCATCGACTCGCCCTGCCCGCCCTGGTCCTGCAGTTCCACCAGCCGCTGCTCGGTGGCCGCCAGTTCGTCGAGCAACTCCTGCTCCTTCTGCAGGTAGTCGGCCTCGGCCTGGCGGCGCACGTTCTCGAGCAGCGTGAACGGCCGGTCATGGCCGCCCCGGCTGCGGATGGAGATGAGGTTGCGGTCGCCGGCGAGGTTCTCCACCGCGTTGATCACCAGCGTGTTGTTGCTGGCGGTCGGGATCAGCAGTTCGGTTCCGAACAGCTGCTGCGTGGTCACCCAGAACTGGTCGAGCAGGAAATCGGTATCGGCGATGACGATGACGTCGGTCTCCCCCTGCGACTCGGCGAGATGGGGGACCGATTCCGATTCCCCTGTCGCGTCCTCGGACGCGTCCCGGGTCGAGTCCTCACCGTCGGCATCTTCCTCGGCCGGCGCGCCGTCGGGGAAGGCGGTGGCGATCGATCCGCTCACGCGCGCCGCCAGCACCAGCGGCTCGCCGCCGGCGGCGTAGTTGCGCACGAGATCGGTCGGGTCCGACCCGAATCCCAGCCGCGCGGGATCGATCACGCTGGCACTCTCCGTGGTGCGGATCAGCGGCGTCACGTTCACGCCTTCGCGCTCCACGAGGTCGAGCACGCCTGGGCTCGCCATGACCACGTCGCCGAGCTGGCCGGTGACGACGTCGCCTTCATCGTAGAGTTCCGGTCTCAGGTTCAGCCACACCGGGTAGTCGACCAGCACGTTGCGCTCGTTGGCGCGCGCCCGCACCCGCGTTGCCAGGGCGATGTCGGCCGCCACCGATTGCGTGCGCAGGGCCAGGCCCCAGGCGCCGAGCAGCCGGTCGAGGGCGTCGTTGCCGGCGTAGCCGGGTCCCTGCATCCTCGAAGTCGGGTCGGTCTCCGCATAGCCGTCGACGAACACCAGCGCGTTGCCGCCGCCAAGCACGAACTGGTCGACGGCATACAACGTGCGCTCGTCGAGTTGCGTCGGGTGAACCACCACGAGCACGTCGACGTCGTCGTCGATGCGATCGACGCCCGGTTCGACGGCGCGGATCTCGAAGAACTGCTCCAGCTGCCGGTACATCGCCCACGGCCGCGGCATGCCTCCCATGAGACCGCCCGGTCCGGGCGAGCCGTCCATCGGCAGGGTCGACAACAGGCCGACGACCGGCAGTTCCGGGTTGGCCACGCGGTGAATCATGCGGGTGACGTCGTACTCCAGGAACTCTCCGCGCGCAATGGAGAAGAACGGGATCACTTCCTGCTCGCCGGTCGGACCGCTGGCCACCAGGCCGAAGTAGAACAGCGCGTCGCCGTCGCCGACCGGCACGCCCTCGAGGCCGCTGGCGACGGCGCGGTCCTCCTCCTCGGAGAAGGGCTCGGGGTCGATCACCTCGAGCCTGACGTCGTCGCCGCCGATGCGGGCGAATTCCTCGAGCAGCTCGCCCACCCGGGTGGCATAGGCGTTGATGCCCGGCAGCCGGGTGGACATCTCGCGCGACAGGAACAGGCGCAGGGTGACGGGATCATCGAGGGACTCGAGCACGCCCCGCGTGCCGTCGGACAGCGTGTACAACCCGTTCTCGGTCAGGTCGATACGCGCCGAGCGCACCAGGGTCGAGGACAGCAGGTTGACGCCGATCAGCACGACCAGCGCGAACGCCAGGGTGCCGACGGTGGCTATCGTTGCATTGTTCTTCATGTTCGCCTCCTTGCTACTGGCTCTTTTTGAGTTCGACCAACAGGACGTTCGCGTACAGGAAGAACGCCAGGATCGAGACGAAGAACACGATGTCCCTGAGGTCGATCACACCCTGCCCGATGGCCTGGAAGTGGGTCAGGAAACTCATCGAGGCGATCGTGGAGACTACCGCCTCGGGCAGCCAGCCGCTGACCAGGTCGAGCACCAGCGGGAAGCCGCTCAGGTTGAGCAGCAGGCACACCACCAGGGAGAGAATGAACGCGATCACCTGGTTGCGGGTCAGCGCCGAGAAGCAGGCGCCTATGGCGAGGTAGGCGCCTGCCATCAGCGCGCTGCCGAGGTAGCCGGCGATGATGACGCCGTTGTCCGGGTCGCCGAGCACGTTCACCGTGATCCAAACCGGGAATGTCAACGCGAGCGCCACCACGAGAAAGGCCCAGGCGGCCAGGAACTTGGCGATGACCACGGCCGTTGTCGTCACCGGCAGCGTCAGGAGCAGCTCGATGGTGCCGGACTTGCGCTCCTCGGCCCAAAGACGCATCGACAGCGCCGGCACCAGGAACAGGTACAGCCACGGGTGGAAGTCGAAGAACGGGGCGAGGTCCGCCTGGCCGCGCTCGAAGAAGTCGCCGAGATAGAACGTGAACACGCCGCTCAGCACCAGGAAGATGATGATGAAGACGTAGGCGATCGGGGTCAGGAAGTACGCCGCCAGCTCGCGGCGGAAGATCGATGTCAACTGCTGCATGGATGCGATCTCAGCTCAGGACGTTGGCGCCGTTGGTGATCTCGCGGAACACGTCGTCGAGGCGGCCGCGCTCGCGGTAGAACCCGACCGCGGGATGATCGGCCAGGAACGCCGCGAGCTGCGACGACGCCGAGGGCTCCGCAAGGGTGACGCGCAGGCGCGGTCCCGCGCCGTTGGCGGCGACGGCCTCGACGCGCCTGGCCCACGGCTCACCGTCGATGCGCTGGCGCAGGGTCTCGAGGTCTTCGCCGCGCACCGGCTCGACAACCCAGGTGTTGCCGCCGCCGGCCCGTGCAGCGAGTTCGGCCGGGGTGTTGTCGGCAACGATGCTCCCCGAGGCGATGATCATGGCCCGGGTGCACACCGCCTCGACCTCTTCGAGGATGTGGGTCGACAGGATGATGGCCTTGGCTGGCGCCATCGAGCGGATCAGTTCGCGCACCTCGTGCTTCTGGTTTGGGTCGAGGCCGTCGGTCGGCTCGTCGAGAATGAGCACGGGCGGATCGTGGAGAATCGCCTGGGCGATGCCTACGCGGCGCTTGAAGCCCTTCGACAGGGTGTCGAGGTTCTGCTGCAGCACCGAACCGAGGTTGACCAAGTCCACCACCTCGCCGATGCGCGCCTCGAGCCGTTCGCCGGCGAGGCCGCGCATCGCGCCGATGAAGCGCAGGAACGCGCCCGTGGTCATGTCGCCGTACAGCGGCGCGCCTTCGGGCAGATAGCCGATCGACGACTTCGCCGCCACCGGCTGCGCCGACATGCGATGGCCGCCGACTTCGACTTCACCGGCATCGGGTTCGAGGAAGCCGGTGATCATCTTCATTGTCGTCGACTTGCCGGCGCCGTTCGGACCGAGGAATCCGAGCACCTCGCCCTCGGCCACTTCGAAACTCAGGTCGCGAACAGCCTGGATGTCGCCGAAGCGCTTGGCGAGGCCTGACACCTTGACCAGGGGACTCATACCTTCTCCATTGCGTTGGTTCTCCGTTCCGTAACACGACACCGCGGCGCCGACGACGGTTTCGGCCAACTGATGCGGCGCCGCGCGCCGGGCTTGTGGGGTCGTGAAAAAAAATTTCAAGGCTGCCGAGCCGGCGCCGAACGCGCCGGCGGCGCGTTCACTCGAGGGCGCGCTCCAGCCGCCGCCTGAGCAGTCCTTCGAGGGCCCCGCGCGCATCCTTGGCCTCGATCCCGCGCTCCTCGGCCTCACGCTGGATCTGGCGACGGGCCTCGGCCTTCATCAGCGCATCGGTGTCGACCGACACCCGCGGCGAGTCCAGCGCGCCGCGGATACGCAGCGGTATCGGCACGGGCTCGAACGTGCGCTCGCCGCCGGAGGTGCCATCTTCGACCAGCCACACCTCGAGCCGGTAGTCGACCTCGCTGCCGACGAGGTCGACGGTGCCGCCGCCGCGCACGGTGAACTCCTGCGCGACGAGTTCGAGGTCGTCGTTGGTGCCGACGCCCCGGTCGAAGCGGATCGACGCGTCGAGGCGCTCGAACGCCGTCACCGGCTGCGCCTGCTGCGCCTCGGCCAGGGCCTGCTCGCTGCTGCCGGCACGGGCGGCGCGCAGGATGGCCGCGATGTCGATGCCGCGCAACTCGCCGTCGGCAAGCGACAGCGACGCGGTGCCGCCGAGGCTGGCGAGGAGCGCCTCCGCCTCGACATCGGCTGCGGCGAGGTCCGCCCGCAGGGAGCCGGTACCGGTCACCCGTTCGGTCAGGCCCGCGCCTTGCAGCAGGCTCCCTGCGTCGACGTCGACCAGCGCGAGGGTCGCCGCGACTGGCGACGGCACCGACTTGGCGATCCGCGCCGACGCACTCATGCTGCCCTCGGCGATACCGCCCTCGAGCCGCTCCAGGACCAGCGCCTCGGCGTCGGAGCGTACCAAAAGCTCGAGATCGCTGTACGTGATGTTGCCGGATTGCAACGAGCCGAAGCGCCCCTCGATAACGCCTTCGACCGACTGCATCAACACCAGCGGCACCGCCG
Source organism: uncultured Gammaproteobacteria bacterium (assembly GCA_965652415.1). Classification (GTDB taxonomy): domain Bacteria; phylum Pseudomonadota; class Gammaproteobacteria; order Arenicellales; family CAJQKF01; genus BQJD01. Next base: position 29,028 of record CBFGVH010000024.1, read on the forward strand.
CCGGCGCCGCTGCCGTCTCGCTGTCGGCGCCCTCGGCAAGCAGTCCGTCGACGTCGAAGCGCTCGCTCTCAACCACGGCGTCGAGGCGCACAGGGTCGCCGGCGACCAGCTCCCCGGACAGTGCGACATCGTTGCCGCCGAAGCGCGCCTGCGCGGAAGACAGGCGGATGCGGTCCGCGTCCGCGGAGAACTCCGCGGTCAGCGAGGCATCGGCGAAGGCGCCCTCGGCGAACATCGACGTGTCCACCCCGAATGCCGCGAGCAAGGTCCCGGGTTCGAGCCGCCCGGTTTCCACGCGGCCTTCGACACCGGGCTCGCCCGAGAGGTCGCGCACCACCAGTTCGCCGCTTGCCGCGAGCCCCGGGCCCGACAGCGACAACGCGTCGAAAACGACCGCGTCTTCGCCGGCCGCGCGGCGAAGCTCCGGGGCCGAGAGCTCGAAGCTCGCCTCGCCGAGCGCCGCGGCGAGCCGGGGGGCGGCAACGAGAAGGCCGCCGCCGGCAATATCGACGCTCAGCGCATCCCATTGGGCCGAGACCTCGACGTCCTCCCCCTCGACTTTTGCGACGAACTCCTCGATCGTGGTGTCGAAGGTGTTGAAATCGGCCCGCACGCGGCCGGAGACGGACACGTCGACGGGTTCAGGGAGCCCGTCGCCCGCCACCCGTGCCGCCAGGTCGAAGTCGCCGAACTCGAGGTGCCTGAGCCGATCGACCGCGACCTCGATGCCGGTCGCCTCGTAGTCCTGGCCGCTGGCGGCATCGCTCCAGTAGAGCGAGCCGTTCTCGATCTCGAGCCCGTTCACGGCCAGCGCCGCCGCCCCCGCGCCGAGGGCCTCGGTATCGCTGGCGCCGCTGCCGCGACCGGTGACGGCCTGCAGATGCTCGACGATGTCGCCCCAGGCCGTGGCGCCGTCGGCGCCGATGCCGAGGCGCAGCGTCGGCGCCACCACGCGGATCATGTCGACCTCGACCTCGCCGGAGATGAGCGGCCGGATGGCGACCACCGCCGTCAGCGACTCGGCCTCGATCATCGGCGCCTCGCCGAATCCTTCGCGCGGCGCCAGCCGCAGCGGGCCCGTGGCGATGCCGATACGCGGAAACAGCTCGAGCGAGAGCTCTCCTTCCAGGACCAGCTCGCGGCCGGTGTAGCGCTCGGCCACGGCCGCGATCTCCCCGCGCCAGGCGCCCGGATCCAGGAACCACTTGGCCCAGATGAGAACTCCCGCCACCGCCAGCAGCACCAGGGCGGCGAGCGAAGCGAGGACGATGAGGATCCGCCTTGCCATGCCGGACCTCACGCGGCGAGGTCGAGATCGAAGGCGCGCCGCGCGGCCTCGACGATCACCTCGGCGCCGGCCCCTGGAAGATGGCCGTGCGTGGCGAGGTGGCGCTTGAAGGCGCGGGTGCCGGGGACGCCCTGGAACAGCCCCAGCAGCGGCGGCGTGAGCCGGCCGAGGGGCACCCCTCGCGCGCGCTGGTCCTCGACGTAGGGGAGGTACGCGTCGAGCACGCCCCGTCGATCGCGCCGCGGGGCACGCCCGAACACCCGCCGCGAAACGTCGAACAGGATCGACGGGTTCTGGCAGACTTCGCGGCCCATCATCACGCCATCGACGCACTCGAGATGGTCCAGGCACTCCTCGACGGTACGAAGACCGCCGTTGATGACGACGGCAAGATCGCCGCACTCGCGCTTCAGGCGGTGCACCGTCTCGTGGCGAAGCGGCGGAATCTCGCGGTTCTGCTTCGGGCTCAGGCCCTTGAGCCAGGCCTTGCGCGCGTGCACGATGAACACCTCGCAACCGGCGCCGGCGACGACGTCGACGAAGCGGCGAAAGAACTCGTATCCGTCGCTGTCATCGATGCCGATCCGGCACTTCACCGTCACCGGCACGGCGACCGCGCTTCGCATCGACGCCACGCAGCGCGCCACCAGTTCCGGCTCGGCCATCAGGCAGGCGCCGAAGCGGCCGGACTGCACCCTGTCGCTGGGACAGCCGACGTTGAGGTTTATCTCGTCGAAGCCGGCCGCCTCGACAATGGCGGCGGCACTGGCAAGGGCGCCCGGATCGCTGCCGCCGAGTTGGAATGCCACGGGGTGCTCGGCGGCATCGTGGTCGAGAAATCGCCCGCGGTCTCCGTGCAGCAGCGCCCCGGTCGTCACCATCTCGGTGTACAACAGGATGTCGGGACTGAACAGCCGCAAAAAGAACCGGGCGTGCCGGTCCGTCCAGTCCAGCATGGGGGCGATGGCGAAGCGACGGTCGATCATGGTTCGGACGAAGGGCCCCGGCCGACTGGCCGCAGGCGCGATGAAAAACTGCGATTGTACGACGCCGCGCAGGCGACGGCGAACCCTCAGTTGCCGGACACCGTCACCACCAGCCGTCGCTCGTGGGGCGCGGTGCGGTGTTCCCACAGGTAGATGCCCTGCCAGGTGCCCAGCATCAGTCGCTCGTGCTCGACGGGGATGGTCAGCCCGCTCGCCGTCAGCACCGTGCGCACGTGCGCGGCCATGTCGTCGTCGCCCTCGGCATCATGAGTGAACATCGGATCACCGTCCGGCACCAGGCGGGCGAAGAAGGCCTCGAGGTCGCGCCTGACGGCCGGGTCGGCGTTTTCGCACAGCGCGAGCGACGCGCTCGTGTGCTGGTTGAAGACATGACACAGCCCGGTGCCGATGCCGCTGTTGTGCACCAGCTCGGCGACGCGGTCGGTCACCTCCACGGTACCGCGGCCGTCAGTCCTGACCTCGAGAATCTTGCGGTACCACATGGGCGCTGATGCCTTGGCAATGAACAATGAACGCGGCATTGTCGCCGATCCGTGGCGGGAGTGCCAATCGCCGGCAGGGCCGGCTCCCGTAGCGCACCAGGCGTTGCAACGAAGCCGCTGTAGGAGCCTGCCTGCAGGCGATCGATGCGGCGGGCACGGCGCCC
>CBFGVH010000025.1:0-31646 GCA_965652415.1 uncultured Gammaproteobacteria bacterium
GTTCGACGTCACCCGCGAGCGCATCCGCCAGATCGAGGCCAAGGCGCTGCGCAAGTTGCGCCACCCGAGCCGCTCCGACCACCTGCGAAGCTTCCTCGACAACTGACCCCCGGAAAAAGGGGACGGAGGGATTAAAATTTAATCCCTCCGTCCCCTTTTTCGCTCGTCCCCTGTTTCATTGACATCGGCAGGTTTTTGTGGCCACATATAGGTTTTTGTGGCCACAAAGGCTAACCGAACCATGGAAGTCTCTGTTCGCGAACTGAAAAATCACCTCTCGGAATACCTTCGTCGCGCGCGGGCCGGGGAAATGATCAATGTCACGTCCCGGGGACGGGTCGTCGCCACACTCTCGGCTCCGAAGCCGGCTCTGCGAGGCAAAACACCCGAGCAGGAAGTCGTCCACCACCTCGAGCAGATGCCCTGGGTTCGCCCTCCCGGAAAGGACGGCCCCGTCAAGGGTTCCGACCAGCCGGCCACGGTCATCGACGGGACCGTCGACGAGATCATGGATTGGGTGCGGGGCGGATGATCCTCTACCTCGATACTTCGGCCCTGCTGAAGCTCTATCTCGAGGAAACCGGATCCGGCGCGGTTCGAAATCACGTTGCCGGCGCCGCCGCAGTTTACACCCATCTCGTCACCTATGTCGAAATGAGGGCGGCGCTGGCGCGCGCGGTTCGCATGGGTCGCGTGTCCGAGGAGGACTTGCGGTACCAGGTCGCTCGCCTCGAGGATGACTGGTCAGCCTTGGCCGTTGTCGACGTCGACGACGCGCTGGTCCGGCGTGCCGGACGCCTCGCCGAGCAGCATGGCCTGAGGGGATACGACAGCGTGCACGCGGCCGCGGCCGAACGCATTCAGGAAAATGTATCCGGCGGCGTCGAGTTCCTGTTCGCCGCCTTCGACGGTGCACTGTGCGCGGCGGTCGACTCCATCGGGATCAAGGTGATGAGCTGACCATCCTCATCCCGTCCTTGGCTCTCACACCCCGAGCCACCACACGGCCAGCGCCAGGGCGCCGCTGCCCGCCAGCACCCCCGGCAGAAGCGCCGACCCGAAGGCGAAGTACGCGGCGAATGCAACCGCCACCGCACCCAACCGGGCCGCCAGCGGCACCGCCGCGAGGTCGTTATCCGGCAGCACCACCATGCGCAGCACCAGCGCCGCCACCATCGCGTAGGACACGCAGGTGATCCATTGAAAGCCCGCCCCGTCCGGATCGATGCGGCGCGCGAACACCACGCCCAGGAAGCGCCAGGCGAACGTCGCCACGCCGCACGCGACCACCAGCACCCACAGTTCGAACGTCGTCATCGCTTGCCGACTGACGCTTCGAACCGGCGCCCGAGGAAAAAGCCGAGACTGCCGCCGACCACCCCGCTGACCAGGAGGTCGAACTCGGGGGTGACGCCATGGGCAACCAGCATCACCAGCGCGCCGAATACCAGCGAGAGCCTGGCAGGCAGGCCCGGCACCGCGACCATCACGAGCGCGAAGAACAGCGGGCTCAGGAAGATGAAGCCGAGCACGATCGGCCGGGGCAGCACGCCGGTGGCGTGATAGCCGAGCAGCGTGCCAAGCACCGCCGCGCCGATGATCGACGCGGCGAACACCAGGTAGTAGAAGCGCCGGTATGCGGGCGCGACTCCGGGAAAGGCCCGCACGCACATCACCCAGGAGTTGATCGACAGCATCTGCGCACAGACGAACAGCGGCCACGACCTCGCCAGCCCCACGCTGACGTGCGGCAGGAACGACACCACCATGGGGAAGAATCGCGCATTGGCGAGGGAACAGGCCACCACGGCGGCGATGATCGAGTGGCCCGCGCCGGCCAGGTCGACCATCGCCAGCTGTCCGGGCAACCCCCAGATCAGCAGCGTCGACGCCACCGCCATCTCCGGCGCGAACCCGCTCACGCGCGCCAGCGAGCCGAACCCCATCATGGTGGTCAGCAGGATGAACGCCGGCAGCGACATGGAGTCGCCGATCGCGCGGGCGAACACCGCCCGCCGCCCGCTCAACTGGTTCCTGGACATCTGCTCTCGAGATTGCCGAAAGCGCCGCATGATACCAGCGCGGCATCGCGGTCGGCCGTGCCCGGTGCCGGGACGTGCCGGTTCCACCCGCCTTCACGCACGTCCTGACACGCATCCGGCTCCTGACTGACCGTCGCGGTTGAGAAGCCAACCTGCCTGTGTCAATATCCGCCGCCCGCCGGCGGCAAGACGCTACTGAAGACGTATAATCCCCCTGCAATCAGATCACGACGGGCCTGTAGCTCAGTTGGTTAGAGCAGTGGACTCATAATCCATTGGTCGAAGGTTCGAGTCCTTCCGGGCCCACCAACCTCCCTCGAACCACACGAATGCCACCGGATCACGCCTTGAAAGAACGCATGCATTTCATTACAATGCATGCATTAACTGTAACAGGAGGACCTTTCGGTGGCCATGCTCACGGTACGCAACCTGCCTGACGAGGTGCACCGTGCCCTGCGTGCCCGTGCGGCGCTGCACGGTCACAGCATGGAAGCGGAGGTACGCGAGATCCTGGAAGCCGCGGTAGCGCCCGACGGCCGTGTCAAGCTGGGTTCCCTGCTGGCCGGCATCGGCCGCCAGGCAAAGCTGAGCGATGACGAATTCGCTGTATTCGACCAAGTGCGGGACAAGGCCCCGGCGCGACGGTTGGACCTCGATTGATACTTCTCGATACCAACGTGATCTCCGAGCCGCTGCGCAGGGAACCGGAGCCCCGTGTCATCGAGTGGATTGACGCCCAACCCCTCGAAACGCTCTATCTCTGCGCCATAACGGTTGCCGAACTGCGGGCGGGTATTGCGCTGCTGCCGGCCGGAAAGCGCCGGAACGCCTTGCAGGCAAACCTGGAGAAACGGGTACTACCCCTGTTTGCCGGTCGAGTCCTGCCCTTCGACATCCCCTGCACGCCGGCCTACGCGGCTCTGATCGCCAGGACTCGAAAGGAAGGAATTTCCATTGCCGCTGCAGATGGTTATATCGCGGCCATTGCAGCGACCAACGGGTTCGCCGTGGCGACCCGCGATACCACTCCGTTCGAGGCTGACGGCCCCGCCGTCATCAATCCCTGGCAAGCATGATCGCTTGAAGGAGCGTGATGCAGCGGGAAGAAGGCGCAGGCGGCGGATCTCGCGACTGACCAATTGGATCTCTGCCTGTCCCGATCAGGCTCCGGGCGCGCCGGCCGCGCGCCGAGACATGCCTGCAGGATACCGCGATAATAGGAAGTCATGGCACGGACACGCGCAATCGATCGGGCGCGCGAAGCGTTCTCCCGGAAGAGATGGAGGCAGGCGTACGAGCTCATGTCTTCGGCCGACCGGGAGTCGGCGCTCGCGCCGGCGGATCTTGAACGGCTGGCAGCAGCGGCCTGGCTCGTCGGCGAGGACGCCCGTGCGACCGCTTTGTGGGTGCGCGCTCATCACCATCTCGTCGACCAGGGCGACGTGGAGCGGGCCGCCCGATTGGGTTGCTGGCTCAGCCTGCAGATGCTGCTCGCCGGGGAGGTAGCCCAGGCCACCGGCTGGCTCAGCCGCTGCCGGCGTTTGCTGAAGGGCCACCAGGAAGTCTGTGTCGGGCAGGGTTACGCGGATGTCGTGACCGGCCTGCTGGAGATGGGCAAGGGAGATCCCGGCAGCGCCGGCGCCTGCTTCGAGCGCGCGGTCGCACTCGCCGAGCGGTTCATGGATCACGACCTGCTGGCGCTCGGCCTGCTCGGCCGGGGTCAGAGCCTGATCCTGGCAGGCAGCCGCAGCGAAGGCGTGGCCCGGCTCGACGAGGCGATGGTGGCTGTCGCGGCGGAGGAGGTGTCGCCGATACTGGCCGGAATCGTCTACTGCGCCGTCATCCTGACCTGCCAGCGCATCTTCGACCTCGAGCGGGCGCGCGAATGGACCCGACAGCTCGACGCCTGGTGCAATTCCCAGCCCGACCTCGCGCCCTATCGCGGACAGTGCCTCGTGCACCGCTCGGAAATCCTGCAGTTGCAGGGTGACTGGACGCAGGCGCTGAGCGAGGTTAGAAAGGCCCTTGACCATCTCGCCGAAAGGTCGGAAGCCGTGGTCGCTCGCGCCTTCTACCAGCAGGGCGAGCTTCATCGGCTGCGCGGCGAGTTCACCCTGGCCGGCGAAATGTATCGCGAGGCGGGCCGCCTGGGATGCGAGCCGCAGCCGGGCCTGTCGTTGCTGCTTCTGGCCGAGGGCAGGTTTGATGCGGCTGCCGCCTCGATCCGCGAGATCGCCGCTCCGCACGCGAGTGGCCGGGCGCCGACCGCTGAATGGGGGCGCGCCCGGATGCTCGGTCCCTGCGTCGAGATCCTAGTCGCCGCCGGCGATATCGACGGCGCGCGTGCGGCCGCCGACGAATTGACCCGGATCGCCGCCGATTCGGAAGCACCCGTCCTGCAGTCGAGCGCCGCCGCGGCGAGCGGTACCGTCCTGGCGGCCGAAGGCAGGATGAAGGCGGCGCTCGCCCTGCTGCGCGAATCATGGTCGATGTGGCAGCAACTCGAGGTGCCGTACGAAACGGCGCGGGTACGGATGCTGCTCGGCCGGGTATGTCGCGAGCTCGGCGACGACGAGATGGCGGAGATGCATTTCGACGCCGCGGCTGCCACGTTCAAGGGCCTCGGCGCGAAGCCCGACCTGGATCGGCTCGATCGACTGATGGCCCGCGAAGGCTCCGAAACGCCTGCGTCGTTGACAAACAGGGAACGGCAGGTCCTGTGCCTCGTGGCGACCGGCAGGACCAACCGCGAGATCGCCGCCGAACTCGGCATCAGCGCGCACACCGTCGCACGGCACCTCGGCAACATCTTCGACAAGCTCGGCGTTTCATCACGCACCGCCGCCAGCGCATTCGCCCACAGGCACGGCCTCGTCTGAGCTGCTTCGTGTAGTCAGGATTGACTACGTCGATACCGGTGCGGCATGGCGAATTCGGGCGATGCGCAGCGCGCCTCCTCCCGCGTAGCGTATCTCCGACCGAAACCGAATGGAGGAACAACCATGGATCAGCAAGTCTACGGCAAGAGCTACGAAGGTGACGCCGCCGAAAACTACCAGCGCTACTTCGTCCCGAGCATCGGCGCGCCGGTGGCGAACGATCTCATAGCAGTTGCGAATCTTCAGCCGGGCGAGCGGGTGCTGGACGTCGCGTGCGGCACGGGCGTGGTGACACGGCTCGCGGCCGAGCAGGTTGGCGCTTCGGGCTCGGTGACCGGCCTCGACATCAACCCGGGAATGCTGGCGGTCGCCGCGTCGGCGACCCCTTCGAACCTGTCGATCGACTGGCACGAGGCGAACGCCGAGTCGATGCCGTTCCCGGACCGCTCGTTCGATGTCGTGCTGTGCCAGATGGGCGTTCAGTTCATGCCCGGCAAGCTTGCCGCGCTGCGACAGATGCGGCGGGTGCTCGACGCCGGCGGTCGTGCCGTCATCAACGTGCCCGGGCCGAAGCCGCCGATCTTCGCCGTGATGCGTGATGCGCTCGCCCGCCACGTGGGACCCGAGGCGGCCGCATTCGCGGACCTCGTGTTCTCGATGCATGATGCCGACGAGATCCGGGAACTCATGCGCGGCGCCGGTTTCGGCGAAGTCGAAGTCACGGCACGACCCAAAAGGCTGCGGCTTCCTGCGCCGGAGGACTTCCTGTGGCAGTACATCCACAGCACACCGATGGCCGCGGCCGTGGCCCGAATCGACGAGGCCACGCGCGCCGCCCTTCAGAACGATGCCTGCGACGGATGGCGTGAATTCGTGGTGGACGGGCAGCTCCCCCTCGAGGTGGGCATGACAACCGCGACCGCCGTGAGATAACGGCTCGAGCTGGCACCATGGGCCAGCCACCGTCGCGGCGGCTCGCTCTACCGCAACAGGAACAACGACAGCTCGGGGATGAAGGCGAGCAGCAGCACCACCACGAGCATAGCCAGGGCGAAGGGAACCGCCCTGGCCGCGATGGACAGCACCGGCTGCCCGGTGATGCCGGATATCACGAACAGGTTCAGTCCCAGCGGCGGGGTGATGAAGCCGATGCCGAGCGCGGTCACCATGAAGATGCAGAACTGTATGTCGTTCATGCCGATCGACTGGGCCAGCGGCAGCATGATGGGCGACAGGATCACGATATTGGGCGTGGTCTCCATCACGCAGCCGGCAATGATGAAGATGCCGAGCATCATCAGGATGATGAGCGCCGGGTCGGTGGTGAACGCGTTGACCGACGCGACCATGCTTTGCGGAACCTGGTTGATCGCCAGCACCTGCGCCAGCGGCAGCGCCACCGCGATGATGGGCACGATGACACCGCACACCTTGGCGGAACCTTCCAGCGATCCCGGGAAATCCCTGAGCCGGAACGTCCCCTGGAATACCCCGACGACGATGGTGGTGACGACCGCCACCGCGGCCGCCTCGGTCGGTGTGAACACGCCCGAGTAGATACCGCCGAAAATGATGGCCGGGATCATCAGCGCGTAACGTGCATCCCACACCGTGGCCAACCAGTTCCTGAACCGGAACTTGTCGCCCGAGGTCTCGTAGCCGCGCCGGCGATTGATGATCGCGTTGGTAATCATGATCGACACCATGATCATGACCCCGGGGATTGCCGCGGCGATGAACAGCGTCGAGGTCGATATGCCGAGCACCATGCCGATGATGATGTAGGCGATGGACGGCGGAATCAGGATCCCGGTGCAGGCGCCCGAGGCGACCAGGGCGCAGGCATAGGCCGGCGAATAGCCCTGTTCGATCAACCGGCTGATGGTGATACGTCCCACCGCCGCCGCGCCGGCGGCGTCGGAGCCCGATATGCAGGCGAAGAACCCGCAACCGAGCACGGTTGACGTGCCGAAGCCCGAGCGCACGCTGCCCATGGTCGCCCCGGCCACGTTGAGCAGCTTGATTGACAGGCCGGTTCTAACCAGCAGGTCCCCGGTCAGCACGAACAGCGGGATGGCGATCAGGGCGAAGGCGTCGAGGCCGTGGAACACCGACTCGCCGATCAGCGACACCGGCAGCGCCTGTGTCAGCCAGAGGATCAGGAGCGAGGTCAGTCCGAGGGACACCCACACCGGCACCGCGAACGCGAACAGGACCAGCATCAGGAGCAGCGGCCCCAGCACCGCCCAGCCCAGCTCCGCGCTCATGAACGATTCGGGAATATACATGGCTTCAGTCGAACAGGCGGCGGGCCACGCGGGGTGCCTGCCCCGTGCGCAAGGCGGTCACGTCCATGACGATCGACTGCACCACCCGGAACAGCACCAGCGCGAACCCGAAGGGGACGGCGAACAGCACCCACGCGCGCCCGACCCGCAGGCCCTCGATGACCGATCCGAACTGGATCGAGGTGGCGAAGAACTTCACGGAGAAATAGAACACGAACACGGCGAACACGCCCATCAGCACGTCGCCGAGCAGGAAGATCGCAGCGCGCAGGCGCGGCGGCATGAAGGTCAAGAGCACGTCGATGCGGATATGCGCGCGGTCGCGAACGGCCGCCGCCGCGCCGATCCAGACCAGGTAGATGAACGCGTAGCGGGCGGTTTCCTCGCCCCAGATCGACGAATAGTCGAACACGAAGCGCCTGACCACCTCGATGAAGATCACCGCCACGATGTACATGTACAGAACCAGCAACAGCCACCGTTCGCCGTTGCGGTCGATGGATACGAGCAGGCTTTTCATCGAGGCCAGGGAGCGATCATGGGCGCAACCGCGTTCCCGCCCGGCGGGGCGACCGCAATGCGGCCGGCCGCCGGGCGCCAACGGCGCCGTGCATCAGGAACCGGTTTGCTCCCGGGACTGCCTCGTCGAGCCGAAAGCACGCCGGCGGGCGTCGCGAACGGTCAATCAGACGTCGTGGACGTAGTATTTGCCGCGGGTCGCGGCGGCCTCGCGCATTCTCTCGAAATTGTCGATCGAGCCGGCCAGCTTGATCTTGATGTCATTCCACTCGGGCCGCTGCCAACCGCACGCCTCCGCCCACTCGGCTAGTTCCTCCTCGGTCGGCGTGTAGAACTGCACGCCGGCCGCGGCCATCTCCGCCATGGCGAAGGCGCGCGCTGCCGGAACCTGGGCGAGGTTCTGCTGGAAGGTGATTTCGCAGGCGAAGTCGATCTGCTCCTGCACGTCTCCCGGCAGCGCCCGGAACCACTCGACGTTGCAGGAGTACACCTGGGAATCGGGTACCGAGCGGTTGAACGTCACCCATGACAGGATGTCCTTGAAACCGTTGGAATACAGCGCAACCACGGCCGGATCGAGGGCGTCCGCCACGCCCTGCTGGATTGCCGAAGGAGTTTCGCCCCAGGCAACGGGCGTGGGATTGGCGCCGGCGAGGCGGTAGAACTGCTGCAGGATCTCCGACGCGGGCACGCGGAACTTGATTCCCTGCAGGTCCCGAGGCGACTTCAGCGGCGCGTTGGCGAGTCCCTTGCGCGCGGCGACGGTGCGCGGATCGAGCACCAGGTACAAGAGCACCTTGAAGCCGCGCTCTTCCGCCTTGGTGTGCACCACCGACTGCCATGCTTCGGAGGTGACGAGATTGGCGAACTCCTGGTTCATGCCGCACCAGTACGGAATGTTGATCAGGTCCACTTCGGGCGCGAACGGCGAGAAGTTCGACACCGAGTGCTGGGCCGCCTGGAAGGTGTTGGCCTGCACCCCCTGTGCCAGCGCCGCACCCATGCCGAGCTGGCCGGCCGGCGCCAGGCGCACGTACACGTAGCCGTTGGTGGCGTTCTGGATGTTCTCCTTGAGGTTGAGCTGCATCAACGGGTACCAGCGCGAGGCGCCGATGCGGTACTCCGTGGCGATGGTCATGGTCACCTGGGCATCGCGCTCGCGCTGCTGCTCCTCGGCGGCCGTCTGGGCCGCCGCTTCACGGGACAGCAGTGTCCCGCCGGCGGCCGCAACCACCGCGGCGGTAAAGCCGAACCTGGCGCTCGTTTCGAAAAACCGGCGGCGCTCCTCGTTCTTCACGGTGCGCTCTGCGGTGCGATCATCGGTTGATTCGGGTTTCATCGTCGTCTCCTCCGGGAGGTTGGTCTGTCATTGTGTCATGGTGCCGCAACTCGCGAAGAGCCCGGCGCTCCGCGGCAAGAGCCGCGATCGAGAAAAACACGATTGCCGCAAACAGCAGCAGGAACTCGGGTACGCCGTCGAGCCTGACGACACGATCAATACCCAGTGCGTGTGAGAAACGTGCGGACAATAAATTCAGGAGGAACAGGGAAAACACCGCTATGCAGGCGACAAGCGCAGTCCGCTCTAGCGGCGAGCGCCGCCCGGAAGTCGTTGAACCGCCCATTCGGGAACCCGTAAAGCCCGTCGTGATGTTTGTTGCGGAACGCGCCGGCAAGGGCGACCGCCCGCTTTGTATATCGGCTGTACGGAGCATAATCGGCCCGTTCCGCGCCGGTCAACCAGTCGCGACGCGGAACCGGTTTGCGCGGCTCCACGCCGCCAGGGGCAATCGCGATACCGTGGACTTCCCGGGCGGGGCGGCAGATAATCATCGGCCGGTGAACAGGGTTCGCCGGGCCCGCGTCGACCGCATGTCGATATCAAGCTCGCGGCGTCGAAGCAATGGCTCAGAACCGCTCGAGGCGCCATGCCATGCACAGATCACTCCTCCCCCACCTCTGCATCGCCGCCGCAATCATCCTGAACGCGGGAATGACCACCCTCGCCGACACTGCCGGCGGAACATCCGTCGGCGCAGCGTACGCGACCGCCCACTGGCATGGCCTGGTCGACGGCAACGTGCCCGTTGATTTTCACGTCACCCGGATGGACGACCGCATCATCGAGGGCACCCTGCATTTCGGGCAGCAACGATTCGGGTTCGGCAATGCCGACGCGTTGTGCACCAGCGCCACGATGGCAGCGTCGATCACGAACGGACGCTACCGTTACGAAATCAACGGCCGGTGCGGCGGGCGCGGCACACTCGAGCTGACGACGTCCGTGCCGCCGCGACTCGTCGGCTCTGGAACATTGTACGACCGGTCATCCGCCGTCGCTCACCGGCGAAAAGCGTTCTACATGGAGCCGGCCGAGTCGCGGTAGACCGCGAAGCCCCGGGGCAGCCGGTTGATGCAGGCCGGCCGCGATCAGGAGCGCGTGGCAATCAACCGCACCATGCCCGACATCCCCGATTCGCTGGCGACTGCGAACCCGTGCTCTTCGAAAAACGTCGCGAGTCGATCGGGCGCGAGCCTCAGCTTCTCGTAGCTGCTGACGGATAACTCCCACTGCGACCCGTCGCGCTCGTGCAGGATGTCGTGCACCGTGACGTGACCTTCGCTGTATTCCAGGAAGCAGGTGAGAATGCGCTGCTCGTCGCTTCTGACCGGGATGAAGCGGCGCACTCCCGACAGGGCCGCGGAGTAGTCGCGGAAACTTGCGACGAAGCGAGCCGCCGGGGCGAGCGCCTCCGCCGCGGCGCCGACGAGCGTGGCGACCGATGCCTCGTCGGGAAGGTGGGTCAGCGTATCGCCCATGCACAGGACGAGGTCCGCCTTGCCCGGCAGGTGGCGGGCGAACGCCAGCAAGTCGTCGTGCACGATGTCGACGGGAAGACCGGCCGCGTTCACGCGCAATTCGTCGAGCAGTGCTTCGCACGTGTCGACGGCGATCACCCGGTATCCCCGCCGCGCGAGCTCCATGGCATGCATGCCGAAGCCGGCGCCGAGGTCGACGGCCACGCCCTTGCCTCGCGGCGGCACGCCGATGGCGTCGAGCTCCGCCGCGCCGCGCGCAAGGGCCGACTCGATGCCGCCGGCCATCCAGGTGTAGACCGGGCCGAGATGACGGTCGTAATGTTCCTGCACGGTAGTCATGCGCTGCGGCCCAGGCAATCGTCAGTCACGCCCGTTCCCGATCGACTTCGTCATGAGGATCCAGTCTCCTGTGTGGGGACAGCCGGGGTACGGAACGATCTCACGCCTGTCCATCGTGCGATACCCCAGCCGCTCGTACAGTCGCCGGGCGCCGTCGTTGTCCTCGGCGACGATCAGGCTGAGCGCCGTTGCACCGGTTTCGGCGGCCAGGGATTCGGCGAATCCCATCAGCGCCGTGCCGACACCACGGCCGCGGCAAACCGGGAAGGCGGCGACGGCGTTGACGTACCACGCCCCGGGCGCCGAGGCCTCCAGCTCGAGCAGCGGGCGCACCACGGGTGGGCAGTCGCCGATCGGTCCGGGGGCATCGGTCTCGGCGAGCCGGTAGCCGAGCAGCATCGCGGCGATCATCCCCGAAAGCTCGGCCACGTGGGCGTTGGCGTGGCTGAACGCGCCGTCGGTGCCGGCCACCCGCCGGGCGCCGAATGCAATCGGGTCCTCGCCGGGGTCGGCCATCCGCGACCACAAGTATGCCGGAATACCGTCGCCGGCCAGGTTCATGAGTTCGGCGAGTTCGCGACTGTCCTCCGGCCTCGCCCGGCGTATCTTCTGCGGCTGATGGTCGATCATGATCTGCCTCCGGTTCGCCGGCAACGGCGCGGTCAGATTGCAAAGGGCGCTCCGTGCGCCTCCCACTCGGAGTCGGGCACGATGGCGATCTTGCCCACGTAATCGTTGCCGCGGTCGACGAAGTATTCCTCGGCGCGGTGGATGTCGGACAGGCGGAACGTGCCGTGCAGCACCGGCGCGAGGCGACCGGCGCGGATCCACTCGACGAGCTGGGCGGCCTCGGCGCGGGTGCCATGGGACACCCCGAAGATCTGCACCTGGTACAGATAGATGCGCGTCCACAGGATCTCGGTGACGTTGCCGGCGCTGGCTCCGGCGATGGACAGGCGCGGGTAACCGCGCCGCTCGTTCATGCGTTCGATCATGACGTCGATGAGCGGGTTGGTCATCTCTCCACCGACGAGATCCATCACCGCGTCGATGATGGCGCCGCCGGTCGCCTCGCGCACGGCCCGCGGCCAGTCGTCGACTCGGGCGCGGTCGATCACCGTCTCGGCGCCGAGCGCCCTGAGCCGCTCGGCCTTGCCGGCGCTGCTGACAGCATGGGGCACGGCGCCGAGCAGTCGGCACAACTGGATGAGCGCGGTGCCGACGCCGCCGCTGGCGCCGGTGACGAGCACGTTGTCGCCGGCACCGACCGAGGCCGCGTTCAGCATTCGCAGCGCCGTCTGGTACGAGCACATGCCGAGCACGGCCAGTTCGGCGTCGGCCATCAGCGACTCGGGCACGGCGTGAAACTGGTCGTCGGGCACGACGATGTACTCGGCGAAGCCGCCGTCGCGGCCGTGACCGTAGTAGTCCGGGGTGAGGTTGATGTCGCGCCGCTCGTCGGCGTAGATGTTGAAGTCGAGCAGGCCGCGCATGCCGATCCGCTCCCCGGCAACGCCCTCGCCCACCGCCACGATGCGGCCGGCCACGTCGGCACCCTGGATGCGCGGAAATGCGAGGGTCGGCGCGCCGCCGACCTGGAAGCTGGCGACGTCGCTCTTGTCGCGGGTCGGGTAGAGTCCCTCGCGGACCTTGCGGTCGGTGTTGTTCTTTGCGGTCGCGGTGACCTTCACCAGCACCTCCCCGGGACCCGGGCGCGGCACCGGCACGTCATCGTGCCAGACGAGCTTGTCGAGTCCGCCGTGACCGGTCAGCTGCACGGCGCACATGAGTTCGGGGATTTCGTGCATGGGACTTCTTCCGTACTGAATCGATTCAACCGGTCGCCGCGGCGAACAGCCGTCCGAGACCGGCCTGCGGCAGTTGTCCGCCGGCGAGCCGCAGGCCCTGCCACAACGTGACCTGGTTGGCGCCGAGCACCACCCGGTCGAGACGGTCCTCGAGTTTGTTCACCACGTCCAGGATCGGCATCGCGGTGTCGGGGACCAGCAGCGCCCCCTGGCGCGGGATGCGCAGCCTGCCTGCCGACTCGACGAGCCGGGCGGCGCCGAGTCGGGCCGCGTCGGGACCGGACGGCGCGCCGAGCGACACCATGTCCGCAACCTCGACGCCGCCCTCGGCGAGAAATGCCGCGAAGGCGCGCGCCGCGGGTCCGGGATAACTCGCCAGTACCGCGACCCGGCCGATGCCGAGACGCTCGAGGGCGGCGAGAAACGCGAGCGAGGTGCTCGACGCAGGCACGCCCAGTTCCCCGGCGAGGGCCGCGGCCTGCTCGCGGGCGAAATCAAGCCCGTCGATGAAGCTGCCGCTGGTGCAAGCCCACATCACCGAGTGCGGCGTGACGGGCGCCAGCGACCGCGCCGACAAAAGCAGGTTGTCGACCGACGCGGTTCGTCGCAGGTGGCGCGGCTCATGCTCGCGGGCGCCGCCGGCGATCCGCACTCCCACCACGTAGGCGCGCGCGGGCGGGCGCATGGCCTCGGCGGCGGTGTAGTACTCGTACTCGCTGCCGGTCGGGGGATAGAGGATGCCGAGCCGGGTGGTCTGTCGGGATTCGGTCGTGGGGTTCACCTGATCACCTTTCGTCGCCAGGCTCGCATCGTGCGGAACCTCGGCGGGACAACCGGATTTTCCGCACGAATCTGCCCGACATCAACCTCGGTGTCGAACTTCGTGCTGGCAAGCGGCGTGTGATCCCCGTATTCTCCGGCCTCCGCCGGGAACTCTCAACGATATACCTGCACCAGACCATCAATCACGATGAGCCTGAACACCCGCATCCTGTCCGTCGCGGCCTTGCTGATGGCAGCGGCGTCGATTGCCTCGTACCTCGCCTATCGCGCGCTCGCCGATGAGCTGATCGAGCGCTGGGGCCGCCAGGTGGCGGAGATACAGGTCCGCTACGACAGCGCCCGGCTGCTGCAGTCCCTCGAGCGCGAGATCGGCCTGGCGAAGCAGATGGCCACATCCTCGGTGCTGATCGCCTGGGCCCTGGACCCCGACGACTCGCTGCTCGAGGATGCCGCCATCGCCGAGCTGGAGCGCTTTCGCACCAACCTGCGCGACCAGAGCTACTTCGTCGCCCTGCGGCGCAGCCTCAGGTACTACTACAACAACGCCGAAAACGAGTACGCCGGCCGCCAGTTCCGCTACGTGCTCGACCCGGACAAACCCGACGACGCCTGGTTCTTCCAGCTGATCGAGGAGGGCCGGGATTTCCACCTCAACGTCAACCCCGACACCGAGCTCGGCGTCACCAAGCTGTGGATCGACGTGCTGGTGCGCGATGCCGGCGGAGAGATCCTGGGCATGGTCGGCACCGGCCTCGAGCTGAACGCCTTTCTGCAGGACATCGTCGACATCGGCCAGGAGGGCATCAACACGCTGTTCGTCGATTACAACGGCGCCATACAGCTCTACCGCGACCGCAACTACATCGACTTCGCCAGCATCGTCAAGCCGGAGGGCCAGAAGAACACGGTGGACCTCTTGTTCGACAATCCCGACGACGGCCGCCGCATCATGGCGATGCTCGAGCGGCTGCGCGACGACGCGGGCCGCCCGGGCCAGGTCCAGGTGGAAAGCGACTTCGTCACCATCGACGGGACCACGCACCTCGCCGGCGCGGCGTTTCTGCCCAACATCGGCTGGTTCGAGATCACCCTGGTGGATCTCAACGCCCTTTTGCCGCGCAGGCACCTGGTACCCCTGATCGTCGTGTTCATCGCCGCGCTGCTGATCACGCTGCTGGTGTTCCACCTCGTGATCCGGTTCAGGATCCTCGACCCGATCATCCGGCTGGAATCCGCCACGCTGGGCCTGAAGCGCGGCGAGTTCACGCTGCCGGAACTGCCCAAGCCCAGCAACGAGATCGGTCGCCTGGCTCGCCAATTCGAGGAGATGGCGGCGACTCTCGGCGACACCACGCGCAACCTCGAGCAGCAGGTGGCCGAACGCACCGAGGAACTCAACCGGCTGGCCAGGACCGACCCGCTCACCGCCCTGCCCAATCGCCGCGCCATGGACGAGATTCTCTCGGTCGAGGTCCAGCGGGCCGCACGCCAGGGCAGCGCTTTCGGCCTGGTCTGGCTGGACCTGGACGATTTCAAGAACATCAACGACGAGGGCGGTCACCAGCGCGGCGACGAGGTGCTGCGACAGGCGGCAAGCTGGATCCGGGAGGCAATCAGGCCCTACGACCACGCCGGCCGCTTCGGCGGCGACGAGTTCCTCGTGGTGCTGTCTCCATGCGGCCGCGACGAACTGGAAGAGGTCGCAGAACGCATCCGCCGACATATTCTCGCCAGGGGCGAGGAATCAGAGGCGCCTGTCACCGCGAGCGTGGGCGCCGTGCTGGCCCAGCCAGGCGAATCGATCGACCTGGTCCTCAAGAAGGCCGACCAGGCGCTCTACCGCGCCAAGCAGCTCGGCCGAAATCGCGTGAACGTCGCCTGAAGCCGTCCGCGAGCAAACACATCCCTGCGCGCCGCATCCCTTGATGGCGCGCACTGTTAACCCGCTCACAATTCACCGTCGGCTGCTGCCCGCCAGTTCACGGATGCGCACGCACGCGCGGCAGCACAATTCGCTCCAGGTTGAACACGCTGTACTGGAGTCGAACATGACCGAATTTGACCAATACAACGAGCGGCGGCGCTGCACGCTGGTCGACGTGGTGGTCGCCTGTGTCGTCGCCGGACTCGCGTTCATCGCACTGATTGCCATCTGAATCTTCGGGACCCCCTCCTGATGATGTTCGGCCGCCCCCCGGGGCGGCTTTTTTTGCCCGCACCGATCTTGCGCGCGCTTCGCACGGCGCGCCTCGAACGGTTATCATGCTCACGGGTCCCGGCCGACGGAAAGCGGTCGAAGGGTCCGCCAGCGGCGGCCGATGCCGGCGCATTGTTCGAAGGCGTGCACGACATGACAACAGCCGACGTCGACAGGGCGCCGAGCCTCAATTGAAAACATCTTCCGCCGGGCTTTTCGCCCTCTGCCTCGCACCGCTTTCGGCATGGGCCGCGGGAGCTGCCGAATTGCCGTCGCTGGTGCTCGACATCAGCATCTGCTTCATCGCCGCCGGCCTGCTCGCCGTCGTCTTCGCGCGCCTGAAGATCCCCGAGATCGCCGCCTTCCTGGTGGCTGGCGCACTGGTCGGCCCGTTCGGCACCGCCGTGGTCAGCGATCCGCACAACATCGACACCATCGCCCAATTGGGCCTGATCCTGCTGCTCTTCCTGGTCGGGCTCGAAATCGACCTCAGCAAGCTCATGGCGAGCGGCAGGACGCTGATCGTCACCGGGCTCCTGCAGTATCCACTGTGCGTGGTGGCCGCTTTCGCCGCGATGAAGCTGCTGCCGGTGGGCGGCATGGACGCCGGCGGCTATGCGCCGCTCTACGCGGGGTTCGTGGTGGCCGCGTCGTCGACGTTGCTGGTGGTCAAGCTGTTCCAGCAACACCTGCAGCTCGACACCCAGGTCGGCCGGGTCTCACTGGGCCTGCTGATCTTCCAGGACTTCTGGGTCATCGTGATCATCGCCCTGCAGCCCAACTTCGCCAGTCCCGACGTCGCCTCCATCGCCTGGGCCTTCGCCGGCATCGCGCTTTTGTCGATCATGGCCTGGACGCTGGCGCGCGTCATCGCCCCTGTCCTGTTCAACTGGATCGCCAAGGTGCCCGAGTTGATGCTGGTGGCGGCGATCGCGTGGTGCTTTTCCATCGTGATGATCGGACTCAATCTCGACGCCCTGGTGCTGCTCGTGCCGGCGTTCGATCACTCCATCGCCGTCGGCGCCAGCATGGGCGCGCTGATCGCCGGCGCGAGCATTGCCAACCTGCCGCACAGTCACGAGATCACCGGCAAGGTCGGATCGGTCAAGGACTTCTTCGTCATCCTGTTCTTCGTCGGCCTCGGCATGAGCATTCCTCGCCCCGACGGCGCCGGCGTGCTGCTGCTGGCGCTGCTGCTCGCGGCGATCACCGTGGCCCTGAGGTACGTGGTCTTCTTCCCGCTTCTTTACGCCACCGGACTGGACCGGCGCAGCGCCTTCGTCTCGTCCACACGGCTCGCGCAGGTGTCCGAGTTCAGCCTGGTGGTCGGCTTTCTCGGCATGCAACTCGGCCACATACCGGCTTCCTTCGGCAGCGCCGTCATCTTTGCCTTCGTCATCACCGCCCTGGTCACGCCCGCGCTTTTCAGCCATGCGCACGCGCTGCACGACCGGCTCGGACCGGCCTTGGCCCGGTTCGGATTCCGCGAGCCCGCCAGCGGTGCCGACGGCGCGGAAGAAACCTGGACGCTGGCGCTGCTAGGCTTTCATCGTGTCGCGTCCTCGCTTCTGCACGAGCTGGCGCGCGCCTGCCCCGAGGTCTTGGAACGCACCCTGGTGGTGGACTTCAACGTCGCCATTCACGGCCGCATCGCGGCGTTGGGCCCCACGGTGCGCTATGCCGACATCGGCAACGAATCGACGCTGCACCACGTCGGCATCGACAGGGCGACACTCGTCGTGTGCACGGTGCCCGACGACCTGCTCAAGGGGACGTCGAATCGCGAACTTGCGCGCATCGCCCGCCGCATCAACCCCGGCGCGATCATCATCGCCAACGCGCTCGACTTCGCCGAGGCGGAGCGGATCTACCAGGCCGGGGCCGACTACGTCTACCTGTCCCGGGTTCACACCTCCGCGGCCCTGGCGCCGTTGATCGAAAAGGTACTGAGCGGCGATGCCGGGGCGCTCGCTGCGGCGACCGAATCGCGCGGCACCTGGCGCGAGCGCGGAGAAGTCATACCCTGACTGCAAGGCGTACCGCAGCAGCGCCGGCGCGGCAGTTACAGGGACAGGAAGAACGCCACGGTGACGGTGTAAACCACGAGTATGAGAAAGCTCTCGAATCCGATCCTGGCGATGCCGTAGCGCTCGCGGCTGATGAATCCCAGCAGCAGCACGGCGGTCATCAGTATCGTCACCAGTCCCCACAGGATCTCCAGCGACGAGACGGCGTGATAGATGGAGCCGTCGCGGTAGACGATATCGGCCGCCGCCACCACGGTCATGTTGAAGCAGTTCGTGCCCAGGATGCCGCCCACCGCAAGCGTCAGGGCACCGAGGCGAATGGCGGCCACCGTGGTCACCAGTTCCGGCATCGACGTCGCCAGGGCCGTGAACACGCCGCCCATGGCCGAATGGGACAGCCCCGCCCAGGCGGCGATCGTCGGGGCGGTCTTCATGAGCATCCACCCGGCCGCAGCCATTGCGGCGGCCAGGGCGGCGAAGCGCATCCACAGCTGTGCAAGACCAGGTCCCTGCCTCATCTGTTCCTCGTTCGGCGCGTCCTCGACCGTCTCGGCCGTCAGGCGCGGTCGCCACATCGGTCGAACTTGGGCATCGCGCACGGCGCGATATCCGAACAGGTACCCGGCGAGCAGCACGGGCGTGACAGGATGCAGGCCGAGGATGTCGAACTCGGGCATGACCATGGCCGCCAGCGGCAGGGCCAGCAGCGCGATCAGCAGGGTTGCCTGGGAAAGGTTCGCCGACGAGGCGGCCGCGTGCTCGAGGTTCGCCTTTCGATAGACGATATCGCCGATGCCGAGGAAGGCCAGGTTCACCGCCATGCTGCCCATCACGTTGCTCATGGCCAGCTCGGCCTGGCGGTCGGCTGCGGCCGTGAGCGTGGCGGCGAAATCCGGCAGCGACGTGGCCGCGGCGAGAAACAGCCCGCCCATCATGGCCTCACCCCAGCCGGTACGGTCGGCGAGGCGGTCGGCGACATCGGACATGTACACGCCGGACACCGTGATGACTCCGACGGCGGCCGCGAACAGGACAATGCCCGCGGCCGGCAATGCGAGCAGTGATTCCGTCATGCGTTGTCAGACCTTGATAATGCCGGCGAGTGTAGATGAGTTCGGGCACCATGTCGCCACGCGCCGTGGGACAGCCGTGCGGTTCGATGCCGAACGGCACTTGCATTGACACCCCGATCGGGTACTCTTCCGAGAGGGGTTGAATACCAGTCGACCGCAGTGGGGCGGCGTTGCGGGACAAGCAGCGGCATTCGGGGGTGAAATGCAGAACCTGACCATCTACGACGCGTCGGGGATACTCGGCAGCATCATCTTTCTTGGTGCCTATGCCGCCCTGCAGCTCGGCTACCTGCGCGGCCAGGGGTACGCCTACGCCGCGTTGAACGCGCTCGGCGCGGGATTCGTCCTTGCCAGCATCATCCAGGACTTCAATCTCGCGACCACGATACTCCAGAGCGCCTGGATCAGCATCAGCGTCGTCGGCATCGCCCGGTACTACATCCTGACCCGCCGCGCCCGGTTCAGCGACGAGGAGAGGGAATTCCTGGCCAGCGCCCTGCCCGCCATGGACAAGCACAAGGCGCGCCGCCTGCTCGACCTCGGCACCTGGATCGACGGCGAACCCAACACGGTGCTCACGGATGCCGGGATCCCCGTCCCGTACCTGGTGTACCTGGCGCGGGGCAGCGCCGACGTGTACAGCGACGACCGCCTGGTCGCGAGCATCGGCGAGTGTTCCTTCATCGGCGAGATGACGGCCCTGTCCGGGGACGCGGCGACCGCGACGGTGATCCTGGCCGAACGCTCCCGCTACCTCGCCATTCCCGCAGAGCCTCTGCGCCGACTGCTTGCCCGCGACGACGGCATGCGCCGGGAACTGGACATGTGCCTCGCCAGGGACATAAAACAGAAGTTGGTCAGGTCGAACAGTGCGCGATTCGATACGGCACCGGCGACTCGGTAGCTGCGCTAGTGTCCTGTCCCGCGAGTTTGTCGCATGAAGATCGTGTGGCTGTAGCGGTTCCCGGCAAGGCACGTCGACGAGTCATATCGGGCCATATGGCAAGGAGGCGTAACGCCGCCGGGGGCCGCTACAGCCGCACGATATGTGACGTTGCTTGCGGGACAGGACACTAGGACAACCCGGGCATATCGAATCCCGCGTCGTCGAGCGCCGCGAACAGGGCCTCGCGTTCCTCCGCGGCCAGCTCCACCAGCGGCGGACGAACGCGCTCCCAGCCCGGGTCGCTCCCGTAGCGGGCGATGGCGGCCTTGAGCGTGGGGATCATGACGTAGCGCGAGAAAATCCTGCGGATCACGTCGAGAGCGGCCTGCTGGTCGTCGGCGTCGCCCTGCCGCCAGGTCGCCGCCAGGCGGGCGATAGGCCCCGGGTTCACGTTGGCCGTGGCGCTTATGCAGCCGACCCCGCCGGCACGAAGGGTGTCGAGCAGGAATGTCTCGGAACCGGCGAAGACGTCGAAGCCGCGAGGCCCGAACCGCTCGATCATCGCGCGCGTGTTGTCCCAGTCGCCGGAACTGTCCTTGACGCCCGCGATCGTTCCGGGAAAGTCGGTCAGAAGGCGTTCGATCAGCTCGAGCGAGATCGGGACGCGGGATACGGGCGGGATGTGGTACAGGTAGATACGCAGTGCGTTGTCGCCGACCCGGTCGATGATCTCGGCAAAGTTGCGGTACAGCCCCTCGTCGCTGACGTCCTTGTAGTAGAACGGCGGCAGCATGAGTACGCCGGCACAGCCGAGCTCCACGGCCCGCTTCGTCAGCGCCACCGAGTCGGTGATGGCGCAGCATCCTGTACCGGGCATCATGCGCGCGGGATCGATGCCGGCGTCGACCAGTCCTTCCAGTAGCTCGAGCTTCTCGCCGGTGGCGAGCGAATTGGCCTCCGAGTTGGTGCCGAACACGGCCAGTCCCACGTCGTTGGCAAGCAGCCAGCGGCAGTGCTCGACGAGGCGCCCGGCATCAGGCGCGAGGGTCTCATCGAACGGGGTGACGACGGGGGCGAGTACACCGCGGGGTCTGGTTTCGTCGATCATGGTCACTCTGTGCTGGTGAGAACGCGTAGGACGTCGGGGAATTTCGTCGAATTCGAATTATGCCCTGTTCCGGCGCCATCGGCAGGCGGGAAAGGGAGCGTCGAACGGCGTGAGCGGGTCGCCGGCGCAGATTCATCCGCTGTTCAGCGGAGCGGGACTAACTTTCGGGGCAATCCAGCCGATTTTCAACCGGCGCCCGCGGCGGGCGCCGGCGACCATCCCCTACGGAGGACTGCCGAGATGACATACCGTTCCATGAAGCAGGCGGCCGTTTTCTGCCTGGCGCTGAACTTCGCCGGCGCCGGCCTCGTGCAGAACGCCGCGGCGGCGATGATCGGCACCCAGGACGCCATCGAGTCCGAACAGCGTGCCGTGATGCTGTCCGAAGTGGAAGCCGCGCTGGCGCGCGAGGACGTGCGCGAGCAGTTCATCGCCCTTGGCGTCGAGCCCGACGACGTTTCCGCGCGCCTGGCCCAGCTCACCGATGCCGAACTGGTGGACCTGTCGCGACGCATCGACGAGATGCCCGCCGGTGCGAGCGTGGTCGGCGTGCTGGGCGTCACGTTCATCGTGCTGCTGGTGCTCGAGTTCCTCGGCATCACCGACGTGTTCAAGCGCATCTGATCGTCACCACGCGACATATCGTGCTTCGCGGCACGGTACTGCTCGCGGCGTCCCTGCTCGCCGCGAGCTGCGCCACGGCGCCGCCGGCGATCGGCCCGCGGCTGCCGAATGACGCGCCCGTCGAGCGCGAACTGGCCCACGTCCCGTTCTTTCCCCAGGAGGACTACCAGTGCGGACCGGCGGCGCTGGCGACCGTGCTCTCCGCCTCGGGTGTCGACGTCACCGCCGATGCGCTCACCCGGCAGGTTTACCTGCCGGGCCGCCGCGGCAGCCTGCAGACCGAACTGGTCGCCGCGACGCGCCGTCACGGCCGCCTGCCGTACCGGCTCGAGGGCGGCCTGCCCGCACTGCTGGCGCAGGTCGACGCCGGTCACCCGGTGGTGGTGCTGCAGAACCTCGGCTTCAAGCGCTGGCCGCGCTGGCACTATGCCGTCGTGGTCGGCTACTCGGCGGCCGAGGATACCGTCGTGCTGCGCTCGGGGACCACGCGGCGGCTGTCGATGCCGGCGTGGTTGTTCCAACGGACCTGGCGCGATTCGAACCAGTGGGCACTCATGGCGCTCGGGCCGGACGAGCTGCCGGCGGAACCCGATCCGGACGCCTGGGTAGAGGCCGCCGCCGCGCTGGAAGCGACGGGCAATACCGGAGCCGCCCACGAAGCGTTTGCCGTCGCCGTGAGGCAATGGCCGGACCATCCCGCCGCTCGACTCGGCCTCGGCAACACCCTGTATCAACGCGGCGACGCCGCCGCAGCGGAAGCGGTGCTACGTGAACTCGTGGCCGACCGTCCCGATTACCATGCGGGGCGCAACAACCTCGCCCACGTACTCGCCGAACGCGGCTGCACGGCCGAGGCGCGTGCCGTCATCGCGCCGCTGGTCGACGACGAATCGGTGTCGCCGGGCATACGGGTGGCGGCCGCGCGCACGGCCTCGAACTGGCCGTCGGGGCAACCAGGCGCCGACGCCTGCGGCCCGCCCTGATCGCACCGCAGACCGGCCCGCGCTCTATACGCCGATTCGCTTGCTCTGGTCCTTGAAAAAGGCTCCATAGATGCTGGCGAGCAGCGTCAGTATGCCGCCGATGATGAGCACCAGGGCGATCGGCCTGTCGACGAAACCGGTCCACTCGAAGTGCAGCATCTGCATCGCCTGAGCGAAGTTCTTCTCGCCGATGCTGCCGAGTATCAATCCGAGAACGATGCCCGGCAAAGAATACCCCGAGCGCCGGAGCATGAAGCCCGCCACTCCCGCGATGAACATGACCACCACGTCCATCGGCAGGCCACGCACGGCGTAGGATCCGACGGTGGCGAGCAGGAGGATGATCGGTGCGAGAAACTGGAACGGGACCTTGAGCAGGTTGACGATCGTTTTCGTCTCAAGGTATCCGATCAGGATGATCGACAGGTTGGCAAAGAACATCGCCGCGAACACCACCCAGACGAGGTCCTTGCTGGTGATGAACACCAGCGGGCCGGGCTGCATGTTGTGCATCTGGAACACGCCCACCATCATCGCCGTGAGCGCGCCGCCGGGCAGGCCCAGGGCGAGCAGCGGGATCATCGCCGCGCCGGTTGCTGCGTTGTTGGCCGTTTCCGATGAGATGACGCCCTCGAGCTTGCCCTTGCCGAACTCTTCCTTGTGCCGCGACCAGCGTACCGCCTCGTTGTAGCCCATGAAGGCCGCGAGCGTGGCGCCGATACCGGGCAGGATGCCGCAGAAGAACCCGATGAACACGGACCGCACCACCGCCACCTTGTGGGCGAGCAACTCGGCCATCGAGGGAAAGTCGACACCGACTTTCGGCGCCTTGTAGGAGCCCGTGACCTTGCGCTCGGCCTGCACGAAGATTTCCGACACCGCGAAGAAGCCGAGGATCACCGGGACGAAGCCGATGCCGGCGAGAAGGTACGGCATGCCGAAGTTGTAGCGGGCGATGCCGCCCACCGGGTCGAGGCCGACAACGGCGATGAGCAGCCCGACGAGCACCGAGATCCAGCCCTTCCAGAAGGTCTTCGCGCCCACCGAGGCCGCCACCGACAGGCCGAAGAACACGAGCGCGAATATCTCCGGCGGGCCAAATGCGCGTATCGCCCAGGTCGCGATTGGTGCGGTCGCCACCATCATGACAACGGCCGAGACCGTGCCGCCGATGGCCGAGCACATCACCGCCGCCCCGACCGCCTTGCCGGCCTGCCCCTTCTGGGTCATCGGGTAACCGTCGAAGGCGGTGGGAGCGTTCTCCGGGGCGCCGGGAATATTGAACAGGATCGCCGTGATGGCCCCGCCGTAGACCCCGGTGCAGTAGATCACCGAGAACAGCATGATGCCGTGCTCGGGCGACAGGTGCGCCGTGAACGGCAGCAGGATGGCGGCCAGCGTGAGCATGCTGACCCCCGGGATGGCGCCGAACAGCATGCCGCCGAGCACCCCGCCAACGAAAATGACGATGCCCAGCGGATCGCTGAACAGGGCGACGGTGCCGCCGATGAAGTTGTCGATCAGTTCCACTTGAGAAATTTGATTGCGGGGTCCGGTTACTGCAGCCAGGCGACCACCGTGGTGCCGATCTCGTAGAACGGACTGATGTTTCCGGTCGGCAGGCCGATATAGAGGATACTGACGAACAGCACAAGGATCACCGCGAGCGTGGCCGCGGTGACCGCCGCCATGGGCAGCGCCCTGCGTTCGCCCATCAGGTACATGACGGCGGGAACGAACACGGGCGTCAGGGCGTAGAAGCCGAAATCCTGGAGAAACGCGGCGAACAGGATCGGCAGGGAGAGAATCGCACCGAAGTGATTGCGACGACCGGCTACCACGTAGGCCAGCACGAGCACGCCGGCGAGCACCAGCTTGAATGCATTCATGTCCGCGCGGCTGACGGTGGCTCCAGCGGCGTACCACGCAGGCGCCACGACGTAGACGACGGGAATGGCGATGAGGAAGGCGGTCCCCAGGTACCAGGCGGTGCTCCTGTGCGGCGCATCGGTGTTGGGGTCATGCACGGGTGGACCGTCGTCCCCCGTCGACCGCGTGCGAAGCCGCCACGCCTGCACCGCCTGCCCTGCTGCCGCGACCACGAGAAGAAACAGGACGGCGCGCGGCCATGCCGCGGCGCCGTACCGGTATGTTTCCAACTCGCGGGAGAAGTCGAAGGAGTGGATGTACAGGAACACGACGAGCACCAGCCATAACACCAGCTCGAGCCACTGGCCGCGATCGGAATTCGAGTTCACGCAGATTTCCGGATCAGTTCGCGGTTCGTCGGCGGGAACGGGCGGCTTCGCGGCGGTTCCGTTCGGCACGCTCGCGGTGTGGCCATGACGCGGCCGAGGCGACGCCCACGGGAGCCGTCCCGCAGGTCGCGGCCGCGTACGGACCGAGCCGCGCCGCGGCGCACCCCCGGGGCGCCATCACCGCGCAAGAAGTGTGAACCGGCCCTAGTTCGAGGTCAGGCCCATCTCCTCGTAGACCGCGCGGTACGCGTTGACCGTGTTGTTGATCAGCTCTCGCGCGCCCTCCGTATCGCGGAAACTCTCGATCAGGGTCATGAAATTGGCCTCGTTGAAGACCTGGTAGCTCTCTTGGCAGTAGGCCTTCTGGAACGCCCAGCTGAGCCATTCCACGCGGTCCTCGGGCGCATCGCCGTGCACGTAGAAGCCGCGGAAGCGATACAGGGGCTCGAAGTCCATGCCCGCGTCCGCCAGGCTCGGCACGTCCGCGAATGCGTCGGGACGATCCTTGAGCACCGTCAGGATGGGCTTGAAGGTGTTCGAATCGAGGAACGTCTTGACGTCGCCGGGCTGCTCGAAGAGCGAATCGACCTGTCCGCCGGCGAGCGCGCCGTAGCGTGGCCCCGGCTCGTCGAAGGAGATCTGCTGCATCTCGATGCCGGTGGCGTCGGTGATCATCTTCATCATCACGCGCTCCATCGACCCTTCCTTGGACACGTTGGCGATGGTAGCCCTGCCGTTCTGCGCTTTCGCCCACTCGACGAAGGAATCCCAGTCGCTGAACCGGTCCTCGTCGGCGCGAATGTAGACCTGGGAGAACGTAATCTGGGAGATCACCAGCGGGATGAGGTCCTCCGCCGGGTTGGGCTGGGACTGATCTAGGGCGTGGGCGCTTGACGCGTCGTCGATGTGTTGCAGAACCGTGTAGCCATCGGCCGGCACCGCCATGTACGCGGTCGTGCCCACGCTGCCCGAGCCCCCGGGCTTGTGGTCGCGGTTGATGGCCACTCCGGTCAATTCCGTCACCGCCTCGGCCATGGCCTGCGCCACCTGCCCGGATCCGCCGGCCGGACCATAGGGAACGATGATGGTCATGGCGCGCTCCGGAAACCCGCCCGGACGGTCCATGGAGTCGGGCAGGTGATCGGACGCGCACGCCGCGAACGCGACGTTTGTCGACAGCGTCATCGCCGCCAGCGAGAGAAGGCCTGAAGCCACATGTCTTGCGATTTTCATGGAATGTTCCTCCTGCGTGTACCTGTCGTTCTGGAATTTATGTAGTTGTGCAGTCAAAAAATACTATCCCAGAGCCGATGCCCTGTCGAGCCTGAAGGGTTTTGCGTGCCGTATCATGAAAACGCCCGCCAGATCATCGTGCCTCCGGATGCCAGGAGAACCACGAGCACGAGCTTGTGGAAACGCTGCTCGCTGATGCGGCGGCGCAGCAACTGGCCGAGTGCCATGCCGAGCGCAACCGGCACCGTGGCGGCCGCGGAGGCGACGAGCAGCGGCCCGTCCAGCACTCCGAACCACAGCAGCGCGACCACCCAGGGCACCACGGCGCCGAGGTAGATAAAGCTGATCGACGACACGAACTGGCCCTTGGTGAAGCCGCTCAGCGACACGAGGTAGATGATCAGCATCGGGCCGAACATGGACGACAGGCCGCCGACCACGCCGCCGGCCAGGCCGAACGCGGCCCCGGCCGGCTTCTCGAATCGCGCCGGAATGAACAGACGGTAACTCGATCCCTGCAGCACAGTGGAGAGAATGACCATGGCACCGACCACCAGCAGCAGCGCGGTCTCGTCGATCACGGTCAGGATCCTCACTCCGATCCACGTGCCCGCCAGGATGGCGATGAAACATGGCCAGAACCGACTGACGACCTGCGCTACATCGCCACCCCTCGATGCCTGCCACACGTTTGCCAGCACCACCGGGATCGCCATAAGCACCACCGCGGTCTGCGGCGGGATCACCAGCGCCATCAAGGGCACGGTCAGAAGCGGCGTACCGACGCCGAGGGCGCCCTTGATCAGGCCGCCGCAGGCGAGCGCGAACGCGCACCAGGCGAGCACCGGCATTGCGATATCGGCAGGCAAGTATCATCTCCGGGAATGGCAGGCGCAGTGATCCATTGTATTTGAGTCCGCCGGCGGGGCAAACGTACACTACGCCGTCCACTGAACGACTCAATCAACCGCAATGCCGATGAATACCGTCCGCGAGTACATCGACCATCACGCCAGGGAACGAGGCGAGCACGTATTCCTCGTCGCACCGGAATCGGCTCTCGAGCTGACCTTCGCCGAGCTGGCCGAGGGCACTGCCGACATCGCCGGACATCTCGATCGCCTCGGCCTCGCAGCCGGCGCCAAGGTCGCCTACCTGATGAACAACGGCGCCTGGGCGACGCTGCTGTTCCTCGGCGTGATGGCGTCGGGCCGGGTGGTGGTGCCGTTGAACGCGGTGGCCGGCAGGAACCACCTCGCGCACGTGCTCGGGCACTCAGACTGCGAAGCGGTGTTCGTCGAACCCGAACTTCGCGCGATCCTCGACGAGCTGCTGCAGGATGTCGATCGGGACGTGCTGGTGATCGAGGTCGGCGACGACGAAGGACCGAGGTGGCCGTCGTCGAACGGTCTCGATCCGGCGACGGTACCGGAGCCGACGGCGTCCGATGCCGCGCTGCTTCTATACACCTCCGGCTCCACGGGACTGCCCAAGGGCGCGATCCTGAGCCACAGGGCCGTCACCAGCGGCGGGCGCAACGTGGCCGACGGCCACGGCCTGTCGGCGGCCGACCGCGCGTTGTGCGTGCTTCCCGTCTATCACATCAACGGCGCCATCGTGACCGTGATGGCGCCGCTCGTGAGCGGCGGCAGCGTGGTGATGCCGAGGCGCTTCAGTGCCAAGGCCTTCTGGGGCCTTGTCGCCGACCACGGCTGCACCTGGGCGAGCGTGGTGCCGACCATCATCAAGTACCTGCTCGATCGCGCGACGCAGGAACCGTACGCGTTCGGCAGCGATCCTCGCCTTGCCGCCTTCCGTTTCGCGCGCTCGGCCTCGGCACCGCTCGCCGCGGTGGTACTCGAACAATGGGAGAACACCTTCAAGGTGCCGATGATCGAGACCATCGGCCTGACCGAGACCGCCGCCACGGTGGCCACCAACCCGATGCCGCCGGCGCCGCGCAAGGCGGGCTCGGTGGGACTGTCATTCGGCAACGAGATCCGCATCGTCGACGATAGCGGCGAGACGTGCCCGCCCGGCACGGTCGGCGAGGTCGTGATCCGCGGCGACAACCTGCTCACCTGCTACTACAAGAACGAGGAGGCGACCGCGAAGGCCTTCATGGGCGAGTGGTTCCGTACCGGCGATCTCGCCATGCGCGACGAGGACGGCTACATCTTCATCTCCGGCAGGCTCAAGGAACTGATCATTCGCGGCGGCGAGAACATCGCGCCGCGCGAGATCGACGACGTGCTCTACCGGCACGAGGCCGTTCTCGAGGCGGCCGCCGTCGGAATCGACGACGAGGCGTACGGCCAGGAAGTCATCGCCTGCGTGGCACTGCGCGACGGGCACCCGTGCAGCGAGGAGGAACTGCTGAAGTTCTGCGCCGACGCCGTGGGCGCCTACAAGGCGCCCAAGCGCATCTACTTTCTCGAAGAGCTGCCCAAAGGGCCTTCGGGCAAGATCCAGCGATTGAAGCTGCCGGAGCTGATTCAGTCGCGGCTCGAAGCCGCCAGCAACGGGTAGACGCCGTCGTAGCACACCGAGCCCTCGGCGCGATGCCAGAGCCGGTACAGGTGGCGCTTCTTCGCCGGGTCTTCGTGGTCGACGAATTCGCTACGGTAGTGACCGACCTCGTGGTTGTTGAGATACTGGACCTGGCCGCGCGCCAGCGGCGCCTCGAACCAGATCTCCTCGCTCGAGCAGACCTCGTCGATGGCGTCGAGCGCGGCGGCGAGGGCGTCGTCCATGGGCTCGCCGGCGACTTCGTATCCCTTGCGCACCAGTGAGGAGTTGGCGCGCGCGAACAACCGATCGCCGCGCCAGCTGAAGTATGGCGCCAGGCACACCTTCGCCTCGCCCTCGGCATGCTCCTTCTGACGGTCGAAGTACATCGGCCGGTACAGCCGCTCGAGGCTTTCGGGGTAGCGTTCCATCATACGGTCGTGCACCGTGTACAGGCTGCAGAAACGGCTCACACCGCCGGACACCGCCGGATGGCGGCAGAGCAGGCCGACATAGTCCGGCACCATGCGCGCGAAGGCGTTGTCGGTATGGAACACCAGCTCCACCGAGGTATGCGAGCCGCGCACTCCGTAGCTGTACGCGGCGCCGGTATCGGCGACGTCGTAGATCATCTGGCCGTTCCACTTCTGCGCCACCGGTCGGCCGACCAGTTGACCTATGAGCCAGTAGACCTCGACCAGCGTCTCGATGTCGAACTCGTCCATCGGCAGGCGGTCGAGCACCGCGAAACCGACGCCGTCGTCGAGGACTGCCTTCATCCGGGCGACGGCCCCGCTCGTGCGGGGCAGGTCGATCTCGGCGACGCTGCGCTGCAGGTTCTGCACCGGGTGGGCCTCGATGAATCGGGCCAGGGCGCGGATCTCGTCCAGGACCGGTTCGGCCAGCGGTATCCGCCAGTCGTCGTCGGTGATCTCGCTCGCCAGCCACGCTCGCCGACCGGCGGGCGTGGCGCGAACCGGCGACACCTCGCCGGAGCAATCGAGAAAAGGTTTGCTCATGGTGAATTCCCGTCGGTATCTGTCGCATTTGCCGATTCGACCCGGCGAGGCGCGGGCCGGATCGAGGCTCGCCCGACATTCTATCGCATTCGTCAGCGAGACTCCTCGAGGCACTGCAGCGCGCCGGCGAGCCCCGCGCCAGGCGCGGTCACCACGCGGGTGGCAATGCGCGCTGCGTACTCGCCCATGCGTCCCTTGTCGGCGAAACGGCGGCGAAAGCGCCCGGGATTCACCAGGCCGAGAATCCTCGGGACGATGCCTCCGGCGACAAAAACCCCTCCCGTGGCGCCGAAGTACAGGGCGACGTCGCCGGCCACCGAGGCGAGAACGTCGAGGAACAACTCGACGGTTCGCCGGCACGCGGGCGACGCCCCGGACAGGGCCGCCGCGGTGATGGCGGCGGCGGAGTCGGCGTCGGGCGCGACCGACTCCACCGCGGCCAGCGCCTGGTGGATCTCGACCAACCCCGACCCCGACAACAGGCGCTCGTTCGATACCCGGCCGTGGCGCGCCGCCAGGTACTCGAGCACCGAGTGCTCGAGCGGGGATACCGGGGCGAAGCTCGCATGCCCGCCCTCCCCCGACACGATGCGCCAGCCGCCGTTCGCGGGCACCGCCGCCGCCACGCCGAGCCCCGTCCCGGGGCCCAGTATGGCGCGCGTGCCTGGCCGCGGCCTCACCGTGCCGATAGCCACGCTGTCGCCTTCGCCGAGCACCGCCAGCGCGCGGGCCTGGGCGTCGAAGTCGTTGATGACCCTGAAGGTGCCGAGCCCCAGGGCGTCGCCCAGGGCGCGGCGCGAGAATCGCCACGGACCGTTGGTCAGCGCGATTCGGTCACCGTCGACGCTGGCGGCGACGGCGAAGCAGGCCGCGCGCGGCCGCGGCACCTTGTGCGTCTCGAGGTAGGCGCGCACGGCGCCCGGCAGGTCGGGATGATCGTCACAGCGAACCGTCGCCGCGTCGCGAAGCACACCGGCGGCGCCGTCGTTCCAGGCGAAGCGGGCGTTGGTGCCGCCGATGTCGGCGACGAGTCGAATGTCTGTCATCACCTTGTCTCGTCTGCGCCCGGGCGCGGCGCGCCGGAGGTTTCAACTATACATTCCGGCGAGATCGGGAAATATCGATGGCGTGCGAATCCGGCTTGCTGTATCCTGTCAGGCGGAATGCGATTTCGTCAGTGCCCGCCAGCAGTTCCATCCCCCGGCTTCCTGCCTCGCCCTGTCTGATTCACATTTCCATCGCGCGTCGACCATGATGCGCCGCGCGGCCCACAAAGTCACCTTTTGTCAATTGCCTATCGGGAATTTTGTCTTGAAGAAACTCTATGTTGGCGGTCTGCCACAAAACGCCACCGAGGCCAGTGTCACCGAACTCTTTTCGGATTTCGGCACGGTCCGATCCATTCACCTCGTCAACGACGTATTCTCCGGCCGCTGCCGCGGCTTCGGTTTCGTGGAAATGGAAGGCCACGAGGCGCGCGCGGCCATCGCCGGACTCGACGGTCGCGACTTCGGCGGCAGTCCTCTGAAGATCCGCTACGAGGAACCCCGCGCCCGCGGCAAGACCCGCGGCCGCCGGCGCTAACCCACTACCCGCATATACACAAACCTGATTTTCCGGTGCCGATAGCCGGCCCCGGGGTGCGCCCCTGCGCGTTCCGGTCCACAGCGTTCGTTGCCGAAATCCCGTTATCAGCGCGCGTCGTCGCACGTGCGCACCCCGCAATTTTCGGAGCAACGAACAATGTCATTTGAATCACTCGGCCTCGGCAGCGCCCTGCTGCGCGCCATCGGCGACGAAGGCTATACCATCCCGACCCCCGTCCAGCTCGCGGCCATACCGGCCGTGCTCGCCGGCCGCGACGTGCTCGCCTGCGCCCAGACGGGCACCGGCAAGACCGCGGCCTTCACGCTGCCCATACTGGAACGCCTTCACAAGGCCGGCGCCGGCAAGCAGCGCAAGGTGCGCTGCCTTGTGCTGACGCCGACGCGCGAGCTGGCGATGCAGGTCTGCGAGAGCGTGCGCACTTACGGGCGCCGGCTGCCGCTGAAGAGCAGCGTGGTGTTCGGCGGCGTGAAGATCGGCCCGCAAATCGACCACCTCGCGCGCGGCGCCGATATCGTGGTCGCCACGCCGGGGCGGCTGCTGGATCATATCAGCCAGCGCACCGTCGACCTGTCGGCGGTCGAGATTCTCGTGCTCGACGAGGCCGACCGCATGCTCGACATGGGCTTCATCAACGACATGCG
>CBFGVH010000026.1:0-31240 GCA_965652415.1 uncultured Gammaproteobacteria bacterium
GGGCGCCGGCCTCGCTAAGCGACAGGGTGCGGCCTCCCCGGCTGAACAGCGGCGTGCCGAACCAGTCCTCCAATTGGCGCACCTGGTGGCTGATCGCAGTGGGTGTCACCGACAGGTCGCGTGCTGCACGGGCGAAGTTCAGGTGCCTGGCACCGGCCTCAAAGGCGCGAAGGGCGTTGAGAGGCGGCAGTCTTCGGTTCATGGCGGATTTATCTCGCCGTGAGAATTTCTCAGCTCACGGCTGAGAAATCATCGCTTCCGAAATCCCTCATTCCTCAGGAAAATCAACATATCGGAGCATCTATGCCAGAGCTCCCGCAGCTTGAGGACTGAGAAAATGTTCGAATACATGATACAGGGAATCGCCCGTGCCGGGGGCGTCGAGGTTCCGGTCGGTCGGCGAATCCTGCCCCACCGTTCACGGGTCCGACGTGGCCCCGTGGTCGTCCGGCGCTCGGCTGCCGCGTTGCTGTCCCGAACCGCCCGCCGCCTCGAGGCGTGGTCGCGGGTGGTCGCAGGGTGCCGGGATTGCGCGCCGTCGTTTCATTGCGCCGGCGCGCCAGTCGGTTCGACCGGTTGCAGGCGAGCCTCGGCACTGTAGGAGCCTGCCTGCAGGCGATTGCGTCGGCGTGCACCCCGCCAGGAAGAATCGCCTGCAGGCAGGCTCCTACAGCGGCTTCGATTTGCCGCAAGGTTTGGGTGCTGGCACTGTAGGAGCCGGCCTTGCCGGCGATCATTTGCGGGCGCCGCGAACACCGATCCAATCGCCTGCAGGCAGGCTCCTACAGCGGCTTCGGTACAGCGCTGAGGGTCCCCGGAAGATTGCCCATGGCGCCTCAGCGCCCGAGAGACTCGGCGTGGAAGGCGATGTGCTCTCCGATGAAGGTGGCGATGAAGTAGTAGCTGTGGTCGTAGTGGGGCTGCATGCGAAAGCGCACGTGCTGGCCGTGGCGCTCGCAGGCGTCGACGAACAGCTCCGGGTTGAGTTCGCGCTCGAGGAACTGGTCGGCGCCGCCCTGGTCGATGAGAATCATGCCCGCCGTCCGCGCGCCGGACTCGACCAGGGCGGTGGCGTCGTGAGCGGCCCACGCCGCGTGGTCGGCACCGAGGTATCCCGAAAACGCCTTCTGGCCCCACGGGCATTGCGAAGGCGCGCAGATCGGCGCGAAGGCCGACACCGAGCGGTAGGTGTCCGGATGCCGCAGTGCGATGGTCAGGGCGCCGTGCCCTCCCATCGAGTGCCCGGTGATGCCCTGGCGCTTCCGATCGGCGGGGAAGGCGGCGAACACGAGCTCCGGCAGTTCGGCCGTCACGTAGCTGTACATCCGGTAGTTGCGCGACCACGGCTCCTCGGTGGCGTCGATGTAGAAACCGGCGCCGGTGCCGAAGTCGTAACTGTCGTCCTCGCCCTCGATGCCGGCGCCGCGCGGGCTCGTGTCAGGGGCGACGAGGATCAGGCCGTGCTCCGCCGCATAGCGCTGGGCGCCGGCCTTGACGGTGAAGTTCTCCTCGGTGCAGGTCAGGCCCGACAGGTACCACAGCACGGGCACCTTGCTGGATTCGGCCTGCGGCGGCACGTACACGGCGAAGCGCATGTCGGTGCCGGTCTCGCTCGAGGCGTGGCGGTAAACGCCCTGGACGCCGCCGAAGCAGCGGTTCTCGCTGACGGTTTCCATGGCCTCGATCAGTAGTTGATCACGGCGCGGATCGACTCGCCGGCATGCATCAGGTCGAAGGCCTTGTTGATGTCCTCGAGCGGCATCTGGTGGGTGATCAGGTCGTCGATGTTGATCTTGCCCTCCATGTACCAGTCGACGATCTTCGGCACGTCGGTGCGCCCCTTGGCGCCGCCGAAGGCGGTGCCGCGCCACACGCGGCCGGTCACCAGCTGGAACGGCCGGGTGCGGATCTCCTGGCCGGCGCCGGCGACGCCGATGATGATCGACTCGCCCCAGCCCTTGTGACAGCACTCCAGCGCCTGGCGCATGATGTCGACGTTGCCGATGCACTCGAAGCTGAAGTCGGCGCCGCCCTTCGTCAGGCTGACGAGGTACGGCACGAGATCACCCTCGACTTCCTTCGGGTTGACGAAGTGGGTCATGCCGAAGCGGCGGCCGAGTTCCTCGCGGCGCGGGTTGATGTCGACGCCGACGATCATGTCGGCGCCGGCGATGCGCGCGCCCTGGATGACGTTGAGGCCGATGCCGCCGAGGCCGAACACCACCACGTTGTCGCCCGGCTTGACCCTGGCCGTGTTGATCACGGCGCCGATGCCGGTGGTCACGCCGCAGCCGATGTAGCACACCTTGTCGAATGGCGCGTCCTCGCGGATCTTCGCCAGCGCGATTTCCGGCACCACGGTGTAGTTGGAGAAGGTCGAGGTGCCCATGTAGTGGAACACCCTGTCCTTGCCGAGCGAGAAGCGGCTGCTGCCGTCCGGCATCACGCCGCGGCCCTGGGTCTCGCGAATCGCCTGGCACAGGTTGGTCTTGCCGCTGGTGCAGTATTCGCACTGGCGGCATTCGGGGGTGTAGAGGGGTATGACGTGGTCGCCCTTCTTCAGGGTGGTGACCCCTTCGCCGACGTCCACCACCACGCCCGCGCCCTCGTGGCCGAGGATGGCCGGGAACAGCCCCTCGGGGTCGGCCCCGGAGCGCGTGAATTCATCGGTGTGGCACACACCGGTGGCCCTGATTTCCACCAGGACCTCGCCGGCCCTGGGGCCGTCGAGATTGACCGTCTCGATCGACAGGGGCTTGCCGGCCTCGAACGCCACCGCGGCGCGTGTTTCCATTGATACCTCCGGGTAATCGATGCGAATGCTATGATTGAAAGCTGAACTTCAATTCCATGATAAACGGAGCACCGGTCGATGAAAAGCGTCGTGGTCGCGGTCTTCGCCCTGCTGCCGGCTGCGGTCGCGGCGTCGGGCTATCCGGTCACTTTCACCACCACCGGCTGCGACGGGGTCACGGGCCTGGTCACGGTCGACGTGTCCCGCGTATTCCGGGTGCAGCCGTTTCCCTGCGACGGCGGCGTCACGCTCAAGCAGGTCCTGATGCGCAACGAGTTCGGCAGCTACGACGCAGCGACGGTGAGCGATGGCGATGCGCGTGGACTCGAGGAGGAGATCAGGGCCTATACCCGAGCGCGCCAGGAGGCCCTGAAGAAGGGCGCCACCATCATCGTCGAGGATTGACTCCGGTCAAGGCGGCCCCCGGACGGTCCGTGCCGCGAGGGTGCGTCTGCTATAGTCGCCGCCTGCGAAATGAACCCGACGGCGAGGAGCCCCAGTCCATCATGCCCGACCGATTTTCTGCTGTCCGACTTGCCGCCGCTGCGTTTGCAGTGATGCTGGCGGCGAGCGCGCCGTCGAGCGCACAGAGCACCGCCGAGACGATGCGCGACGTGTACGGCGCGCTCGCCGACATGCTGCCGGTGGCGCTCGACCAGCAGGCGTTCGAGTCGCGCGAAGGTATCGAACGGATGGGCGGCGCCCTCGACGTCCTGGAGCATGCGGCCTCCGACCTGGCCAGCCACGGGGGCGAGGCGTCGGCCGAGTTCACGGGACTCGCGCGCTCGTTCGAGAGCAACATCGCGCTGCTCAGGCAGAGCCTGGACATGGAGCGCTACTACGAATTCAACTACCTGGTGCTCGATCTCACGCACAACTGCGCCAGTTGTCATGCCAGGCTGCCGGCCGGCAGCGGACCGGCGTTCGCCGCGGACCTTGCCGATCGGCTCGAAGGCGAGTTCTACACGCCGCTCGACCGCGCCCTGGTCGAGATCGCCACCCGACAGTTCGACGACGCCATGACCACCCTCGAGGCGATCATCCACGACCCGGCCACGGAGCCGCTCGACCTCGAGCTCGACGGCGTGTTGTTCGACTACCTGAACGTCGGTATCACCGTGCTCAACGATACCGGGCGCGTGAGTGCCGCCCTCGAACGGCTCAGGGGGCGCGACGACCTGCCGTGGTACATGTTTCGCTACTTGGGCCTGTGGATGGAACATCTCGAAGTGCTGGCGTCCGAACTCGAAGCGGCGCCGAGCCCGGTGCGCGCGCGCGAGCTTTTCGGGCAGGCGCTCACGCTCTCGCCGGTGCCTTCGAGCCAGGTGCGGGTGGTGTACGACCTCGTGGTCTCGACCATGTTGCGCCGGCTGATCGAGGACGGTGGCCTTGCCGGTGCCGACCTTGCCGAGGCCTACTGGATGCTCGGCGTGATCTCCATTCGCACGGTCAATCCCAGGCCCGGTGTGCCGCATACCGAACTCCTGCTGGACGCCGCCATCCGCGCCAACCCGGGTTCCGACATTGCGCGCGACAGTTACGCTCTGCTCGAGGAGTACAACCGGATCAGCTTCGCCGGCATCCCGACCGCCGAGCTGCCCGATGCGGTGCTGGATCGCGATGAACTGCGCAGGCTCGCCGGCATCGAGGAGCGGTAGCGGCGCACGCGGCGGCCACTGACGGATCGCATTGTCCGGCGACATCGACATCGGCGGCCTGCTCGCCGCGCTGTCGGCGCCGTGGCTGGCGGCGCTGCTCGCGGCGCTGGCCGTCGTCCTGGTCGCGACCGTGCTGTGGCGGCAGTCGCGCCACGGTTCGGCGCGACTGGAGCCGCTGTTGCGCGAGCAGTACCGGGAGATTCGCGCCGCCGCGCGCGAGGACCTCGCCGACCTGCGCGACGAGATCGCCGCGAACCAGGGCGGTACCGGCCAGATGCTGCTGACCAGCGTCGCCGAGCTCGGTCGCACCCAGCGCGACGCCATCGCCGATCTCGAACGCCGCATCGGGCAACAGATCGAGCGCGCCGAGAGCCACCACGAGGCGCTGCGCCAGTCGGTGGACCGGCGCCTCGGCGAGATGCGCGAACTGGTCGACGGCAAGCTGCAGGAAACCCTCGACCGGCGCCTGACCGAGTCGTTTCGCCAGGTGAGCGAGCGCCTCGAGGCGGTGCAGAAGGGCCTCGGCGAAATGCAGGGCCTCGCCGTCGGCGTCGGCGATCTCAAGCGCGTGCTCACCAACGTCAAGAGCCGAGGCACCTTCGGCGAGGTGCAGCTCGGCGCCCTGCTGGAGGACATCCTCGCCCCGGGTCAGTTCGCCCGCAACGTCAAGACCCGCGAGGACTCCGACGGCGTTGTCGAGTTCGCCGTGCGCCTGCCGGCCGAGGGCGGCGACGGGATCTGGCTGCCCATCGACGCCAAGTTCCCCCAGGAAGACTACCAGCGGCTTCAGGAGGCGGCGGAGCAGGGCGACCGGCAGGCCGTGGACGCCAGCGTCGCCGCGCTCGGCCGCTCCCTCGAGAAGGCCGCCCGCGACATCGCCGGCAAGTACCTCGACCCGCCCCGCACGACGGATTTCGCCATCCTGTTCCTGCCCACAGAGGGGCTGTACGCCGAGGCGCTGCGTCAGCCGGGAATGGTGGAGCGCCTGCAGCGGGAGTGCCGGATTGTAGTCGCCGGGCCGGCCACGCTGGCGGCCATACTGAACAGCCTGCGCATGGGATTTCGCACCCTCGCCATCGAGCAGCGGTCGAGCGAGGTGTGGGCATTGCTGGCGGCCGTGAAGACCGAGTTCGAGCGCTTCGGCGAACAACTCGCGCGGGCGCGCCGGCAGCTCGACGTCGCCGCCCGCGCCATTGACCGCACCGGCACCCGGACCCGCGCCAGGGCGCGCCGCCTGAGGGACATCGAGAGCACCGGCGCCGGCGCCGCGATCGGCTTCGAAAACACCGATCACGGTGAGGACGGCGAGGAGTCGGCACCCGGCGACGTTTGATTCGCCCTTCGGGGCTGATAAAGTTGCCCGCTCGCGATCGGGCCCCGACTCGGCGGCGCGCGCGCCTTTCCGGGGCCTCCTTCAGTCCAGGTAATTCCATGCGACCAGTTGTTCGTTTCGCGCCGCGCGCCGTCGGGCGCATCGTGGGCGTGCTCTTCGCGCTCGGCTCACTCGGGATGCTGCCGGCGCCGTGCCTGGTCGGCGGTGCCTCTGCCCAGTTGCTGCCGGGGCTGTCCACGAGCGGCGACTCGTCCGCATCCTCCGGGGAACAGGCGTCGACGGCCGGATCCGAACAGCAGCTCGCCGAGGCGCGCTCGCAGCTTGAAGCGGTCGAAGCCCAAATCGCGGCATTGAACGACATGGTGCGCGACGCAGAATCGCGCACCGGTGAGCTCAGGGCCGAGATCGCCGACGGGGAGGACCTCGCCGGCCTGGCGCAGATCGACCTCGAGACGATGGATCGTGCCGGGATCGAGGAACTCATTGCGACCCAGCGCGAGCTGATCGCCGGACACCGCGAGCGGATTGTCGAACTCGATTCCCTGCTCAGCACGCTGATCCGCGACCCCGGCCAACTCGGGCGCGAGCCGGGAGCCGCTCGCAGTGAGACGCCTTCCTCCCCGCAGGGCGCCGCAACGCCCGCCGCCGCGGCCGATTCCGCCAGCGGCGACGGCGCGGTCGATGCCGGCGCCGAGTTGCAGTCGATACGCCGCGAGATCGCGGACCGCCGTGCCGAACTGGCGACAATACGCGTTGCCAACAACGAGCGACTCAATGCGCTGGCAACGGCCCAGCGCGAGTACGAGCGCCGCGTGCTCGCCGAGCGCGAGGCGTTCGTGGAGCGGGCCGGCGATCGCCTCAGGCGACTGCGCGAAGCCGAGGCCTCGCGTTCCGTCGACGAGGCGCGCCGGGCGCAGATGCAGACCGCCTTCGAGCCGACGGTCGTGCGCGAACTGGTCGACGAGATCGTCTCCCTGAAGGAAGAGCTGGCCGGGGCATCCCGCCAGGCGGGCGCCGCATCGGACCGCCTGCAGGACGTCAGTTCACTGCTCAGCCGCACGCGCGACGACTTCGTGACCACCCGCGAGCGGGTGCAGGTGGTCGGCTCCACGCCGGCCATCGGCCGCATGCTGCGCCGGCGCCTTGCGGGCCTGCCGTCCATGACGGGATACAGGCGCGACGCCAGCGCGCGCCGTGGCGAGATCAGCGCCGCCATCGACCGCCAGATCGACATCGACGAGGACCTGCGCGATCTCGGCAATGTCGACGTGGAGCTCGAGCGATTGATGGCGGGAGTCGGTGATCCCGTGGCCGACGACGAGCGCGAGCGGCTCGGCGCGCGCCTGCGCGAACTGCTGGTCGAGAAGCGCAACACCCTTGGCGAGCTGCACGCCCAGTACGGTGCGGTGGCGGCGCGGTTGACGCAGCTCGACCAGGCCCAGCGCTCGCTGGTCGAGGAGGCCCGCGAGTACGTGGCGTTCATCGAGAGCAAGCTGATGACCATACCCGGCCAGGCGCCGCTGCACGCGGTGGGCGCCGGCGCCTGGGTCGCCGCTGTAGAGTCGCTGTTCGGCGTGCAACTGTGGGCCGACCTGGCCGCCATCAGCTTGACGGCGCTGTCCCGCCACGTGCCGCTGGTGCTGTTCGTGCTGCTCGCGGCCGGCGTGCTGTTCGCGGCGGGCCGCTGGGCGCGCGAGGAACTGCGGCGAATCGCGCCGCTCACCCGACGGATTCGCACCGACCGCATGGCGTTGACGTTCGTGGCGCTGGGCTGCACGCTGCTGCTGTCGTCCGTCCTGCCCACGCTTCTGATCGGTACCGGCTGGATCCTGCATCGTGCCGCGGTTTCGGACCTGTCGGCCGCACTCGGCGGTGCCCTGGTGCGTGCCGGCCTGTGGGTGCTGGTGCTGGAGTTCCTGCGCGAGATGGTACGAGCCGACGGACTCGCGATGCGGCACTTTCGCTGGACCGAGGACACCTGCCGGCGGATCGGCCGCCACCTGGCCTGGTTTCTTCCTCTGGCCCCGGTACTCACGGCCGCCAACCGTTTCGCCTTCGATGCCGGCGTCCCCGGGCTGGATCTCGCCAGCCGCCTGTTGTTCATCGCCACGCTGGCGACGATCTTCTTGTTCCTGCTGCGGATACTGCGCCACCGCCCTGCGCGCGAGCGCTTCTCCGATGCCCTCACCGAGCTGAGCGATCCCCTCGCCCACAAGCGCTCGCGCTGGTTCCTGCCCCTGGCCGTGCTGATCGCGGCCGACGCGTTGTTGTCCTACTTCGGCTATCACTACGCGGCGATGAGCCT
The DNA here is from genome assembly GCA_965652415.1 of uncultured Gammaproteobacteria bacterium. Taxonomy (GTDB): domain Bacteria; phylum Pseudomonadota; class Gammaproteobacteria; order Arenicellales; family CAJQKF01; genus BQJD01. Next base: position 8,091 of record CBFGVH010000026.1, read on the forward strand.
GGACGTCTACTTCGGCTGGACCATCGTGCTGCTGATAGTCCTGATGGTGGTCCACAACCTGCTCTTGAGATGGTCGACGCTGGTGCAGCGGCGGCTGCGCTTCAACGAGCTGGTCAAGCGGCGCGAGGAACTGCGCGCCTCTCGCGATGCCGGCGATTCGGAATCGGGCGAAAGCGGCGAGTTCCAGGTCGCCGAGGAGGAGGAACTCGACGTTGTCGGGCTCGGCGAGCAGACCCGGCGGCTGGTGTCCGCGGCGCTGGTGTTCTCGGGTCTTGCGGGACTGTACCTGGTCTGGGACGACCTGTTCCCGGCCCTGAGAGTGCTCGACGAGATCACCCTGCCGTTCACCCACCTCGAGGTGGTCGACGGCGAGGAAGCCCGCGTCCCGGTGACGCTGACGGACCTGGGCGTTGCTTTGCTGGTGTTTGCCGCGACCTTCATCGGCGCGCGCAACCTCCCCGGGCTGCTGGAGTTCGTGGTGCTCCAGCGCCTGCCGATCGATGCCGGCGCGCGCTACGCCACCATCACCATCGCCCGCTACCTCATCGTAGCCATCGGCGTGATAGTCGGCTTCGGCATCATCGGCGCCGACTGGTCGAAGCTGCAATGGCTCGTGGCTGCTCTCGGCGTCGGACTCGGCTTCGGCCTGCAGGAGATCGTCGCCAACTTCATCAGCGGTATCATCCTGCTTTTCGAGCGGCCGATACGCGTCGGCGACATCATCACGCTCGGCGACACCGACGGCGTGGTCACGCGGATCCGCATCCGCGCCACCACCATTCGCAACTGGGACCAGCGCGAACTCATCGTTCCGAACAAGGAGTTCATCACCGGCCGCCTGCTCAACTGGACCCTGTCCGACCCGGTCAACCGCATGGTCATCAACGTCCGTGTCGCCTACGGGTCGGACACCGACAAGGCGCTCGCCATCATGCTCGACGCAGGACAGAAGCACCCCGAGGTGCTGGAGGATCCGCAGCCCGTGGTCGTGTTCGAAGGATTCGGCGAAAGTTCTCTGAACCTGTCACTGCGCTGCTACCTGTCGGGCCTCGATGCCAGGCTGCAGACCATGAACGACCTGCACCGCGAGATAAACCGGCGCTTCACGGCTGCCGGCATCAAGATCCCCTTCGTGCAGCGCGACGTGCACCTGAAGGCGGGCGATCCGCTCGAGGTGATCCTGCGCCGGGACAGGTCCCAGGATCCCGGGCAGTCCGGCTGACCGGTTCGCCCCATCGCCGCCAGGGACCGCGGCCGATGGACCGGATGGTGAGCCGCGGGTTTCAGGCGCTTTCCAGGTTGGCGTAGGACAACACCAGCCACTTGTGACCGGCGTCTTCGAAGTTGACCTGAACGCGGGCGTGTTCCCCCTGTCCCTCCAGGTTGATCACGGTGCCGGGGCCGAACTTGCGGTGCACCACGCGGGCGCCGAGCCTGAGCCCACCACTGGTGCTTTCGGGAACCCGGCGCGGTATGGCGGTGGCGGATGCGACGCGCACGTTGCGAGTGTACTCGGGGGGCACCTCGGCGATGAAGCGCGACGGCCGCGAGTAGTTTTCACGGCCGTGAAGGCGCCGCACCTCGGCATAGGTGAGGTAGAGCAGCCGCTGCGCCCGCGTCATGCCCACGTAGCACAGGCGGCGTTCCTCTTCCAGCCGTCCGGGCTCGTCGATCGAGCGCTGGTGGGGGAACAGGCCCTCTTCCATGCCGCACAGGAAGACCAGCGGGAACTCCAGTCCCTTGGCGGCGTGCAGGCTCATGAGCTGGACGCAGTCCTCCCACTCGTCGCCCTGGTCCTCGCCCGCCTCGAGGGCGGCCTGCGAGAGGAAGGCGGTCAGCCGGTCCATGTTCTCGTCGGCGACGTCGGGATTGAATCCGCGGGTGGCGTTGACCAGTTCCTCGAGGTTCTCGATGCGGGTCTCGGCCTTCTCGCCCTTTTCCTTGCGGTAGTGCTCCACGAGGCCGCTGCGCCGGAGCACCGTGTCGGTGAGCTCGGGCAGGTCGAGGTGGCGAGTGTCCTCGTCCATGGCGTTGACGAGGTCGAGAAACTGCGCGAGCGCGCTGCGGGCCCGCGCCGGAATTGCCTGCCCGGCGCAAAGCTGCTCGGCGGCTCGCCAAAGCGACAGCGAGTTCGCGCGGGCATGCTCGCGCACCGCGTCGACGGTGCGGCCGCCGATGCCGCGCGTGGGCAGGTTCACCACGCGCTCGAACGACGGGTCCGAGTCGCGGCTGGCCACCAGGCGCAGGTAGGCGAGCGCGTCCCTGATCTCGGCGCGCTCGAAGAACCTCAGGCCGCCGTACACCCGGTAGGGGATGCCGCGGTCGATCAGGTATTGCTCGAACACCCGCGACTGGGCGTTGGAGCGATAGAGGATGGCGGCCGACTGGCGGGAATTGCCCTCGGCGATGAAGTCCTCGATGCGATCGATGACGAAGCGGGCCTCGTCGTTGTCGTTGTACGCCCCGTAGACGCGGATCGGCTCGCCTTCCTCGCCCTCGGTCCACAGCTTCTTGCCAAGGCGCCCGTCGTTGTTGGTGATGACCGCGTTGGCGGCGGCGAGGATGGTGCCGGTGGAGCGGTAGTTCTGCTCCAGGCGCACGATCTTCGTGCCGGGGAAGTCCTGCTCGAATCTCAGGATGTTCTCCACCCGCGCCCCGCGCCAGCCGTAGATCGACTGGTCGTCGTCGCCCACCGCGACGATGCGGTTGGCCGGCCCGGTGAACAGCTTCAGCCAGCGGTACTGGATGGCATTGGTGTCCTGGAACTCGTCCACCATGACGTGGCGAAAGCGTTCGAGGTAATGCGCGTGCAGCGGCTCGTTGTTCTCGATCAGCTCGACGGCGCGCAGCAGCAGCTCGGCGAAGTCCACCAGCCCGAGGCGTCGGCAGGTCTCCTCGTAGGCGGCGTAGATGGAGATCATCTGCTGCAGCTGGTAGTCGTCGTTGTCCCGGACCTGGTGCGGCCGGCGGCCTTCCTCCTTGTGGCCGTTGATGAACCACTGCAGCTGGCGCGGCGGCCAGTAGCCTTCGTCCAGGTTCATGTCGCGCAGGATGCGCCGCACGAGGCGGTACTGGTCGTCGGAGTCGAGCACCTCGAAGCCCGACGGCAGGTTGGCCTCGGCGTGGTGGGCGCGAAGCAGCCGGTGGGAAATGCCGTGAAAGGTGCCCATCCACATGCCGCCGACGGGGAAGCCGAGCATGGTCTCGATGCGGCCGCGCATCTCGCGCGCCGCCTTGTTGGTGAAGGTGACCGCCAGGATCGACAGCGGCGACACGCCGAGGCCTTGTACCAGCCAGGCGATGCGATGGGTGAGCACGCGCGTCTTGCCGCTGCCGGCGCCGGCCAGCACCAGCATGGGCCCGGGTTCGGCGGCGACGGCCTCGCGCTGGGGGTCGTTGAGGGCGTCGAAGATATGCGAAACATCCATCACGTAAGTATACAAGGGGGGGTCGCGGCGGGTCGTGCGGGGGAGGTGGTAAAAAGTGGACGGAGGCAATTTCCGGAAGAACATGCCTCCGTCCACTTTTTACTTGTTGCCGGAATCTGCACGACGCGTCCGCTGAAGCACGCCCTACGCTGTTGCAGCAGGTTCGCGGCGCTTGCCGATTCGCTCCATCACGACGTGTCGAAGGCGCGGGTCGGCGTCGCTGGGGGCGTCTTCCACCGTGCGCCACTCGGATTCGTCGATTTCGGGGAAGCGCACCGCGGCCGGGTCTTCGACGCGGTCCGGCACCAGGGTGAGGTCGAGGACGTCGCAGTAGGGCAGGGCGGCGGCGTAGATCTCGGCGCCGCCGATCACCCAGCACGGCTCGCCGGCTGCTGCCAGCGCCGACTCGATCGAGTGGTGACATTCCACGCCCTCGACGCCGCGCCGGCTGACCACGATGTTGCGCCGTCCCGGCAGGGTCTTTTTTCCGATCGACTCCCAGGTCTTGCGGCCCATGACGATGGCCGCCCCCATGGTCACGCGCTTGAAGCGCCTGAGGTCGTCGGAGTAGTGCCACGGCAGCGTGCCGCCGAGGCCGATCACGCCGCCTTCGCCGATGGCGACGATGGCGCCGCGCATTACACCGCGACCTTGAAATTGATCGCCGGGTGCGGCGCGTAACCGTCCAGCCGGAACTTGTCGAGCAGCGTGTCCGTGTCGGCCTCCAGCAGGTCGCGGATGTCGTCGAGTTCGCGAATGGCCGGGTCGATGGTGAGCCGGGGGAGGGGTCTTGGCTCGCGGCCCAGTTGCTCGACGAGCCCCGGCACGTGGTCGTACTCGGCCATGGAGCCGTCCGCCTTGGCGGTGTAGACGTGGGCGTCGACCAGGGTGTGGGCGAGGATGCCGGGCCGCCTGCCGCTCATGTGCGCCAGAAGCGACAGCAGGAAGGCGTAGCCGGCGATGTTGTAGGGAACTCCCAGCGCCACGTCGCAGCTGCGCTGGGTCAGGTGCAGGCATACGCGCTCGCCGCCGGCGCGGTCGCGCTGCACGTTGACCACCCAGAAGGCGTGGCACGGCGGCAGGGCGCTTCTCTGGGCATTGCCCGGCGCCCATGCCGAGACCACCATGCGCCGGCTCATCGGGTTGTCGCGAAGCTGGGACAACACCCAGGCGACCTGGTCGTTGTACGCCGCGCGGCCGGACTCGTCGTGAACCGGGAAGCGGCGCCAGAAATTGCCGTAGGCGCTCGGCACGCGCCCGTCGGCGTCCGCCCACGGGTCCCAGAACTTGCAGCCGTGCTTGCGCAGCAGGCCGATGTGGGTGTCGCCGGAAAGGAACCAGAGGTTCTCCACGACGATGTTCTTCCACGAGATCTCCTTGGTGGTGAGCAGCGGAAATCCCTCGTCCAGGTCGATCTCGTAATTGATGTTGAAGGTCGACAGGGTGTCGACGCCGGTGCGGTTTTCCTTGCGGGTGCCGTGTTCGAGCACCTCGCGGACGGTGTCCAGGTACTGTCTCAATGCCGGTTTCCGGGGTCGGGTTGATTGCGGGCGAACGCCTCGATTATGCCGCGAGGGCTGCGCCGGGTCATTCCAGCAGCCGGTTCAGGGCGTCGCGGGCCCGCCCCTTGAGTTCCTCCGAGCGCATCTCGAGCTCTGCGCGGATCGCCTCGGCGGCCACCTCGCCCATGCGCGCGCGCACTTCGCTCTTGACGTCGGCTGTGAGCTGGTCGAGGAGCTGGCGGGCTATCTCGGAGCGCGTGCCGGCGAGGTCTCGAAACTCGAGCCGGTCGATGTCGAGCGCTACCGCCTCGTCCATACCTTCGAGGTGCACGGTGGCGCGCGGCCGCTCGATCTCGATGGCGTGGATGACGTAGGTCTCGGAGGCGTCCTCCTCGTCCTCGCCGTCCCCCTCGGCGGCCTCGCCGTTGCCCGACGACCCCGCAGTCGGCTGTGTATCGCCGCTGCCGGCGCCGCCGGCGGCACCGCCCGCGGAGCCACCGGCCCCGCTTGCCGGTCCGGCGGATGCCCTGGCGTTGCCGCGCAGGACGTCGATATTGGTGCGCCCCGCCGGACCCTCGACCCGGATCGACGGTTCCGTCGCCCGCACGTTCGTGATCGAGCCGTCGCCGACGTCGATGGTGGCGACGATGCTGCCCAGGCGAACGGCCGGCTCGACGGAGAAACCCGGTGGATTGGCGATGACGAGGTCGGTCAGGGTCGCAGTGCGCGAGGCGAGAGAGATATCCACCGAGCCGACCGTGACCGGTACCTGCGCGATGCGGCTGCCGGTGCGCTCGATTCGCGACTTGACCACCATGTCGATGTTGACCACGAAGTAGACCGCGACCGCGGCCAGTACCACGACGAGGCCGGCAATGGCGATCAGGAACTTGCGCACGATATCGTTCTCCCGGTTGGGCGCCGCTTCGGCGGCAGGGATCCGGGGCACAAGCGCACTGCAGATCGACGCGGCGCCGGGGCGGGGCGGATCAGCCGGATCTGGCGAAGTAGCTCTCCACCAGGCGCCGGGCGAGATGGGAGGACTTCACGTACCAGAATTCCTTGTTGATGCACAGCGTGGCGAAGGCGATGGTGCGTTCCCCGTCGCTGGCATAGCCGATGAACCAGTCGTAGCGGCCCTCGGGGTTGGACCCGGTGAGCGAACCGGTCTTGCCTCCGACTTCGACATGGCCGAAGTCCCTGGTGAAGCCGCGGAATGTGTCGCCAGCGGTACCGCCCGACACCGTCTCGCGCATCAGCTTGCGCATTTCGGCGGCGGTCGACGGCGCGATCACGCGGCGCGGTTCGCCCGGTTCGGATTCGAACAGGATGATGCCGTAGGGGTCGGTGATGGCGTCGATCAGGCGCGGCGCCGGCATCATGCCGCCGTTGGCGACGACCGCGGCCAGCGCGGCGCCGTGCAGGGGCGACATGCTGGTGCGGCGGGTCCAGCCCGAGGCGCTCTCGGCCACGGACCACGGATCGGCCGGGTCCATCTCGATGGTGCTGGTCTCGAGCGGCAGGTCCGAATCGAGCGGGTGATTGAACCCGAAGCGGGTGGCGTAGTCGAGCAGTTTCTCGCCGCCCACGGTGAAGATGCCGAGGCGCGCGAAGGCGACGTTGGCCGACTGGGCGAACGACTTGGCCAGCGAATCGTGCCGGGTCCACTTGTTGTCGCGGTGCTCGAGCACGTTCTTGCGGTACAAGGTGGTGGTCTTGCCGTTGTACGGCACCACGGTGGATGCATCGGCCTTGCCCAGGTCTATGGCAGCGGCGGCGGTGACGGTCTTGAACACGGAAGCCGCCGGGTAGGTGGCCTTGAGAGGCAGGGTTCCCGCGGGCGCGCCGTCGCGCCGCAAGTCGGCCATGGCGAGCAGCCGGCCGGTCTCGGCGTCCATGGCAACCACCACGCCGTAATCGGGGCGGTACTTTTCGAGCTCCGCCTGCACGGCCGCCTGCAGCTCGGGATCGAGATTGTAGTGGATGCGCGCCGGCTGAGCGCCGTGCCTGGCGAGCGGCAATGCCTCGGGGAAACCGGTTGCTAGGTGGCGCGCGAGAGCCTGCTTGACGTCGGAGCGATCTATGCCCCAGATCTGGTTTCGGGAGTGCTCGACCGTGCCCATGGCGGCCGGCCAGAAGAAGGCGATGCCGCAGGCGAGCAGTGCGCTGGTCAGCCCACGCGCGAGATGGCTGCTGCGCGGCGTGCGCGGTGGCGGCGGTACTCTGCGTGGCGGCGGCGTGCGCACCGCGCCACGCGCCGCGGGTGCAGGCCGAATGGCGCTGCCGCGCCTGATCGTCGCTGCTGGCAGGTGGATTCGCTCGCCCCTCGAGCGGCCGCGAAACAGGGAACGCTTCGCGGTCGGCGGGAAGAGGTCGGAATGCCTGCGGCGGAACATGCGTCTTCGAACGATCCTTTGGACTGTCGGCGCCGGGCGCCTTGTACGTGGTATCGCCGACGACGCCGCGATCCGAATGGACGTCGCCGACGCCGACCTATTATCCAACAGCAAGTACGGGGTGTAAACGCGGCTCTTTCGGTGGATCAAGTGGTTGAGGGCGAGGCCTCGCGCGCGTTGGCAGGCATTGCGCGGTCTTCAGGCCCCCGGGCGCATCCGCTCGAGCAGCACGTCGCGCGCCTTGTTGACGAGCGCAGCGAAGTAGGGCGATCCGCCGCGGTCCGGGTGCAGTTTCTGCATCAGCCTGCGATGGGCGGCCTGGATGTCCTTGACCGTGGCGCCGTCGTCGAGACCGAGTATGGCCAGCGCATCCTCGGCAGACATCGGGCCCGATCCATCCGGCCGTGCGGCATCGTCCGCGCCCGGCTCGTCGTCTTCGCGCCAGGCGCCGTGGTAGCGGTCGAGATAGGCTTCCACCAGCGCCGCCGACTTCGGGTCGCGGGCGCGGCACTCGGCGAGCAGTTCGAGGAGTTGCTCCAGGGAAAGCGCGGAGAGCTTCGAGCCTGCGAAGGCGCCGGCAAGGATCTCGCCGTCGATGTCGCCGCTGTCGTGATCGAGGGTCATGGCGAGGTAATCGGTGCCGACACTCGACTGTCGGCCGGCCGACGGACCGCGGAAAGCCTTGTACGAGTTCCAGGCCCGCATCGCCATCAGCGCGCGCTGGATCCACGGCGCGGCGGCTCCGGCCAGCGCGAACAGCCAGTGGATGCGCCCGGTCAGGACCAGGATCAGCAGCACGGCGGCGGCGCCGTAGACCAGGATGTTGCGAAACGCCGCGGTGCGCTGGGCGGGCGTCGCCCGGCCCAGCCAGGCCGCCAGGTACATCAGGCCGACGAGAAGCGCCAGCAGGAGCAGGATGCGCAAACCCATCAGGACTTGACCTGGCGGGTCAGGAGCTTCACAGCGCCGCTTCGACCGCGGCTGAAATCGGCCAGTGCCTTGGCCCCGCCGGCGGCGTATACCGCCACCCCGCACAGGAGGTCGCGCAGTTCGGCGGCGCTGCCGGCATCGAAACGGCACCAGGCGCCGCCGCTCAGGCGCGCGATCTCGCGGAAGGTCTTCTCCGCCGTCGGATCGAAACCGTCCTGGAACACGAATACCGGCACGCCGTGGATGCCGAGCCGTCCGGCCAGGCCTGCCAGCCGGTCCGGGTTCTCCTCCATGGCGTCTCCGACGAACACCATGGCGGCGAGTTTCTCCTTGGCGTTTTCCGTGAGCGCGAGATCGAGAATGCGCTCTACCTGGGTGGTGCCGGCGGCGCAGGTAATGGCGGTCATGCGCTCGAGCAGCTCGGCGCCGTTGTTCGACCACGGCAGGGCGCGGCACTCCATGAAACCCCGGTAGTAGGTGAGCTTGACCGACAGGCTGCCGATGCGCGAGGCCTCGAGGAACATCTCGGCCTGGATCTGCATGGCGCGGTCCCACACTGGTTCGCGGCTGGCAGTGGCGTCGAGCGCGAACAGCAACCGGCCGCCGCCGCCCCGTGCCGGCGCCAGTTCGCGCGCCTTGGCGAGGAAGGCGTCGATCTCGCTGCCGGACGAGCGGCGCAGGGATTTGCCTTTCCCGGTCATAGTGGGCCGTATCGGCGATGACTGGCGGCGCGCGCCCACGGACGGATGGCGATCCGGCCTGCGGCTCGCACAGCCGATTGTAACCGTGGGGCGGGCGCGCGGCAGATCGCCGACGTCATGGTCAGTCCCCGGCCAGCGCCCGGCCGACGATCTCGCCGGTGTCGCGCGACAGGCCGGGAGCACCGGCGATCCGCTCCAGGCGCTCGCGCATGGCGTCCCGCCACGGCGCGGCAAAGCGCCGCCAGGAATTGAACGCGCCGGCGAGGCGGGCGGTGATCTGGGGATTGACCTTGTCGAGCGCCAGTATCTGCCCGGTGACGAAGTCGTAACCCGAACCGTCGCGGGCGTGGAACCGGGCCGGGTTGGCGTGGCAGAAGGCGCCGACCACGGCGCGCACCTTGTTGGGATTGGTGGCCGAGTATGCCGGGTGCTCGACCAGTTCGCGGAGACGCTCGACGCTGCCGAGCGTCGGCGATGCCGCCTGCAGCCGGAACCACTTGTCGACGATCAGCGAATGATCGCGCCAGTCGGCCAAGAATCGCTCCAGCAGCGCGTCGGTGCCCGGCAGACCGTTGGCGCACGCGGCCCACAGGGCGCCCATGCGCGCGGTCATGTTGTCGGCGGCGGCGAACTGCTCGGCCGCCAGCGCCGACGCGGCGTCGGGATCGAACGCGGCGAGGTAGGCGAGCATCCGGTTGCGCAGTGCGCGGCGGCCGTTCTGTCCGGGTTCGAAGGCGTACTGCGCGTCGGGTGCCAGGTCTCGGTAGCGCGTTGCCATGGCGTCGGCGAAGTGCACGGCGAGGGTGCGTTCGAGGGCACCGATGGCGCGGTGAATGGCCAGCGGGTCGACGGTTTCGACTTCCTCCGAGACGATGGCGTGATCGGGCAGGGCGAGCGCCAGGGCCTGGAAGGCCTTGTCCTCGATGTCGGCGTCGAGCAGGGCGCCAAAGGCGGTGAGGTACTCCTCGTCGAACGACGGCACGCGTTCGGCCGCCGCCTCGGGCAGCGCGCGCACGATCTGCCCGAGCGCAAGGCGCTGGGCGGCGTCCCAGCGGTTGAAGGGGTCGTTGTCGTGGGCCACGAGGATGCCGAGCCCGGCGGTGTCGAGCCCCGCGTCGAGCCGGACCGGTGCCGAGAAGCCGCGCAGCAGCGACGGCACCGCCGGGGCGTCGACGTCGTGCAGCACGAAGGTCTGCTCGGTGCGGGTCAGTTCGAACACGTGCTCGTGAACGGCGTCGGTTTCGCCCTCGACCCGGCTCGCCAGCGGCCTGCCGTCGGCGGCGAACAGGGCACCCTTGACCGGGATATGGAACGGCTCCTTGGACGGCTGCCCCGGTGTCGGCGGGCAGTGCTGGCTCATGGTCAGCGTGACGGTGCGCGCCGCCTCGTCGTAGTGCGAATTCACGGTGACGCGAGGGGTGCCGGACTGGGTGTACCAGCGGCGGAACTGGGCGAGGGAGCGGCTGGCGGCATCTTCGTGGGCGCGCACGAAATCGTCGGTGGTCACGGCCTGGCCGTCGTGACGCTCGAAGTACAGGTCGCAGCCGGCGCGGAACTGGTCCTCGCCGAGCAGGTTGTAAAGCATGCGGATCACTTCCGCGCCCTTGTTGTACACCGTCATGGTGTAGAAGTTGTTGATCTCGACGTAGGCGTCGGGCCGCACCGGGTGGGCCATGGGCCCCGAGTCCTCCGGGAACTGGTGGGCGCGCAGCAGGTTGACGTCGGCGATGCGCTTGACGCCGGCCGAGCCCATGTCGGCCGAGAACTGCTGGTCGCGGAACACGGTGAAGCCTTCCTTGAGGCTGAGCTGGAACCAGTCGCGGCAGGTCACGCGGTTGCCCGACCAGTTGTGGAAGTACTCGTGGGCGATGACGCCCTCGATGCCTTCGTAGTCGGCGTCGGTCGCCGTGTCCGGGCGCGCCAGCACGTAGCGCGTGTTGAACACGTTCAGGCCCTTGTTCTCCATGGCGCCCATGTTGAAGTCGTCGACGGCGACGATCATGTAGGTGTCGAGATCGTACTCGCGGCCGTAGACGTCCTCGTCCCACTTCATGGACTTTTTGAGCGACGCCATGGCGTGGTCGAGCTGGTCCATGTTGTGGTGCTCGGTGTACAGCTTCAGGGCCACGCGGCGCCCGGAGCGGGTGACGAACGTGTCCTCCAGGCAGCCGAGGTCGCCGGCAACCAGGGCGAACAGGTAACTCGGCTTTGGCCAGGGATCGTGCCACACCGCGCGCCGTCGGCCGTCATCCAGGTCGGAGACCTCGACGAGGTTGCCGTTGGCCAGCAGCACCGGGCACGCCGAGGCGTCGGCGATGATGGTGGTGGTGAACACGGACAGCACGTCCGGGCGGTCGGGATACCAGGTGATGCGGCGAAAACCCTCCGGTTCGCACTGGGTGCAGTAGTTGCCGCTGGAGCGGTACAGGCCGCTCAGGGCGGTGTTGGCATCCGGGTCGATGACACACTCGGTTTCCACGATGAAGGCTTCGCCGGACCGGTCGATGGTAAGGCTCGTGTCGTCGATCCGGTATTCTCCTGTGCCGAGTTCGATGCCGTCGACCGCCACCCGCACGGTTTGCAGGCCGTGGCCGTCGAGCACCAGGGGGCCGTCGCCGGTTCGCCGGACGGCGAGCCGCGAGGTGACCCGGGTGGCGGCCGGGTCCAGCTCGAACGTGAGCTCGACGGTGTCGACGGCGAAAACCGGCGGCCGGTAGTCGGCGAGGCGCACGGTGGCGGCGGCGGAGGTCCTGCCCGTGTCGGACATGTCAGCTTCCTCTTGTCGATGGGGCGTTTCGGCAGTGCTCGAGCCAGGTGTCGAGGAACGACCCGGTCCACGCCTCGACGGCGGGCTCGAACACGCGGGCGTCGCGCAACTGGGTCTCGGCCGGGTGGGCGCCGGTATCGGTCAGCATGTGCCCGCCCTCGTGGAACCACTGCACCATGATGGCCGAGGTGACCTCCGGATGGAACTGCAGGCCGACGATGTGCGCACGGTAGCTGAACGCCTGGTTCTCGAAGCGCGCGCCGGTGGCCAGCCGGCGGCAGTCGGGCGGAAGTTCGAACCCCTCGTTGTGCCACTGGAACACGTACATGGGTTCGCGGACCACGCCGTTGGTGCCGTCGGGGCGGATCAGGGTGTAGCCGGATTCGAGCAGGCCGTCGGCGTGGCGTCCCACCCGCGCGCCAAGGGCGGCCGCGATCAGCTGCCCCCCGAGGCACAGGCCCAGCACGGCCCCGTCGCGCTCGATCCAGCCCGTCATCCAGCGCCGCTCGGCCTGCATCTCGGCCGTGTCGTCGTTGACGCTCTGCTCGCCGCCGTAGACCACGGCGCCGAGGTACGCCCCGGGATCGTCCGGCAGTGGCTCGCCGCGGGCGGGATTGACCCACTCGAGGATAAGGCCGCGCTCGGCGAGCATGCGCGAGACGCGATCGTCGCGCCGGCTGGCGTGGTAGACGCAGAGAATGGTGCGCGAATCCGTCATACGAGCATGATCAGCAGGATCACGAACAGCACCACGAGGCCCAGCGGTACGAGCACCGCCGGCCAGTCCTTCTCGGCCTTCTCGCTCTGGTCGAGCATGCGCTTGACGCCGGGAAAGAACAGGAACGCCACCACGCCGGCGATGAGGAGCAGGATGATCTGTTGCCAGGTTTCCATCGGATCGTGTGCCTTGAAGTGGTTGTCGATCGCCGGGTGTCGCCGCCTGCGGGCGCCGTCGACCCTCGCGTCGGCGTCAATCGGCCTTGAGGTCGCAGACCACGCCGGAGGTGATCGGCACCAGCGTTGACGGGTCGAGCTCGAACACCGCGTTCGGCGTGCCCGCCGCCGCCCAGACCCGTTCGTACTCGAGCAGGTCCTGGTCGATGAAGGTGCGGATCGGCGTTTCGTGGCCGAACGGCGGGACCCCGCCGATGGCGAAACCGCTGGCGCGCCTGGCGAAGTCGGCGTCGGCCTTGACGAGTTCGCCGGCCCCCACCGCGGCCAGCTTGCCGAGGTCGACGAGATTGTTCCCCGACACCAGCGCGAGCACCGGCTCGTCGGTGTCGCGGACCCTGAAAATCAGCGACTTGACGATCTGGCCCACGTCGCATCCGATCGCGCCGGCGGCGTCGGCGGCGCTGCGCGTCGACTGCGGCAACTCCCTGACTATGAAGTCGAATCCCGTTTTTTCAATGGCTTCCTGAACGCGCCTGGCGCTTCGCGCGCGGGGCATGTTCATGGTTCACGGCGGCGCACGGCCGCGACGGCCGCAGCCGGCCGGAGTCGATGTTTCAAAAAGGTGAACCCTGACGGTAAAAGGTGTAGCATGAACCTCGCCGGTCGCGTCCGTCGACGAGCGGTGCCCGACGAAAGGGAGGATTCGGGCCGGCGACGACCGGCGCTATGGTAATGCAACTGTACCCTAAGGAGGCAACATGACAGAACCATCTGCGCTGGACCTGGAAGAACAAATCGCCAATCTAAGGAAGGAGCATCAGAAACTCGAAACCCGTCTCGGAGACCTCGTCAAGGATCCCCTGTCCGACGATCTCGAGATCCAGCAGCTCAAGAAACAGAAACTGTTCATCAAGGATTCGATTGTGAGCATGGAGAGCCAGCTGCGCGGGTAGTCAGCGCCGCGCGCAGGCCCTGAACCAGATACCCCGGCAGGGCGGGTCGCCAGGCCGATTGGCCCTGCCGCCAGATTTCCGATGCCGAGCGCATCGGCGTGCAGATTGCACGTCCGTCGCCGGTATCCCCTGATTCCCAGCCGCTCCGTCCGCCGCCGGCCACCTCGTTGCAGCTTCTTCGCAAGTTCCTCGCCCTCGATGCCGACGAACGCCGGTTCTTCGCCCGCGCGTGGCTGGCGCTCGCCCGCAACCGCTGGCGCATCATCCGTGCCGCACCGCCCCGGCTGGCTGCCGAGGTCGGCCGCGCCATGGCTTCCGGGCCAGGCCCGTCGTGCGCCGACGACGTTGCGCGTGCGAGGCAAAGGATGCTGCTGCTCAGGCGTGCCGGGCGTTATCACCTGGTCGCCGTGAACTGCCTGCTCCATTCGCTGACCGGGCGGGAGCTGCTGGCGCGCGAGGGGGTGTCCGCGACCCTGAGAATCGGGGTGGCCCGAGGCACCGACGATGCGCTGAGCGCCCACGCGTGGCTGGAGGTCGGCGGCGTCGTGGTCAACGACGCCGCCGACGTGGCATCGCGCTTCGCTGTCCTCGACGACCCCCGCGTGCTGGCCGCGCGGGCCGTCGACTGGCGCTGATCGGAGTGACTCAGTAGCGGTAGTGGTCCGGCTTGAACGGGCCGTCGACCGGCACGCCGATGTAGCGCGCCTGCGCCTCGCTCAGGCGCGTCAGCCGCGCGCCGATCTTCTCGAGGTGCAGCCGCGCCACCTCCTCGTCGAGGTGCTTGGGCAGCGTGTACACCTGCTTGCCGTAGTTGTCGCCGCGGCTGAACAATTCGATCTGCGCCAGGGTCTGGTTGCTGAACGAGTTGGACATGACGAAGCTCGGGTGGCCGGTGGCGCAGCCGAGGTTCACCAGGCGGCCCTCGGCCAGCAGGATGATGCGCTTGCCGTCGGGGAAAATGACGTGGTCGACCTGGGGCTTGATGTTCTCCCACTCGTACTGCTTCAGGGAGGCGACGTCGATCTCGTTGTCGAAGTGGCCGATGTTGCAGACGATGGCCTGGTCCTTCATCCGCGCCATGTGGTCGCCGGTGATGACCTTGTAGTTGCCGGTGGCGGTGACGAAGATGTCGGCCTGGTCACAGACCTCGTCCATGCGCACCACGCGAAAGCCCTCCATTGCCGCCTGCAGGGCGCAGATCGGGTCGACCTCGGCGATCCACACCGTGGCGCCGAGCCCGCGCAGCGACTGGGCGCAGCCCTTGCCGACGTCGCCGTAGCCGAGCACCAGCGCGATCTTGCCCGCGATCATGACGTCGGTGGCGCGCTTGATGCCGTCCACCAGCGACTCGCGACAGCCATACAGGTTGTCGAACTTCGACTTGGTCACCGAGTCGTTGACGTTGATGGCCGGGAACGGCAGATCGCCGCGCTCCTGCATCTGGTAAAGGCGGTGCACGCCGGTGGTGGTCTCCTCGGTGACGCCGCGAATGTTGGCGAGGATCCGCGAGTAGTAGCCGGGATCGGCCTTGAGGCGCTTGTTGATCTGCCCGAACAGCACGGTCTCTTCCTCGCTGCCGGGGTTGTCGAGCACCGAGGGGTCTTTCTCGGCGCGCGCCCCGAGGGTCACCAGCAACGTGGCGTCGCCGCCGTCGTCGAGGATCATGTTGGGGGTGCCGCCGTCGTGCCATTCCATGATGCGGTGGCAGTACTCCCAGTACTGCTCGAGTGTCTCGCCCTTGAAGGCGAATACCGGCACGCCGGAGCGAGCGATGGCGGCCGCGGCATGGTCCTGGGTGGAGAAGATGTTGCACGACGCCCAGCGCACCTCGGCGCCGAGGGCGGTCAGGGTCTCGATCAGCACTGCCGTCTGGATGGTCATGTGCAGGCTGCCGGCGATGCGCGCGCCGGCCAGCGGTTGCTCGGCGGCGTATTTCTCGCGGATCGCCACCAGGCCCGGCATCTCGGTCTCGGCGATGCGGATCTCCTTGCGGCCCCAGTCGGCCAGGGACAGGTCGGCGACCAGGAAATCGGCGTCGGCGGCGGGTGCGGTTGCTGCGTTACTCATAACTCATACCTCGGTTTGAATTACAAGCGCCGTTGGAAATGATTCCCACGCCTTCCGAGCCTGGCGGGACGGTCCCGTTGCAGCGCTTCTCGGATGCGTGCACCGCCGCGACGGGCGGCGGTGAGCGGTGATGGGGTCGGGATCCCGCGGGGTCGATGCGGTCCTCTTAAGTCGCGAATTATAGCCCGGCGCCGGCGCGCAGCGCCTCGGCCTTGTCGGTCTTCTCCCAGGTGAACTCGGGTTCCGTGCGGCCGAAATGCCCGTAGGCGGCGGTATTGCGGTAGATCGGCCTGAGCAGGTCGAGGGACTGGATGATGGCCTTGGGGCGCAGGTCGAAGTTTTCGCGAACGAGCTGCTCGATGCGCTCCTCGCTGACGTTGTTGGTGCCGAAGGTGTTCACCATCAGCGAAACCGGCTCGGCCACGCCGATGGCGTAGGCCACCTGCACCTCGCAGCGGTCGGCCAGCCCCGCGGCGACCACGTTCTTGGCGACGTAGCGCATGGCGTAGGCGGCCGAGCGGTCGACCTTGGACGGGTCCTTGCCGGAGAAGGCGCCGCCGCCGTGGTGGGCGGAGCCGCCGTAGGTGTCGACGATGATCTTGCGCCCGGTCAGCCCGCAGTCGCCCACCGGTCCGCCGATGACGAAGCGCCCGGTCGGGTTGACCAGGTAGCGGGTCTTCGCCGTGAGCATGTCCGCCGGGATCACCGGCTTGATGACCTCCTCGATCACCGCCTCGGACAGTGCCTTGTACTCGATGTCGGGATGGTGCTGGGTCGACAGCACCACCGTGTCCACGGACACCGGCTTGCCGTCCACGTAGCGCACGCTGACCTGCGACTTGGCATCGGGGCGCAGCCACGGCAGGGTGCCGGACTTGCGCACCTCGGCCTGGCGCTTGACCAGGCGGTGGGCGTAGGTGATCGGGAACGGCATCAGCACCTCGGTCTCGTTGCAGGCGTAGCCGAACATCAGCCCCTGGTCGCCGGCGCCCTGGTCGAGGTCGATGCCTTCACCCTCGTTGACCCCCTGGGCGATGTCGGTCGACTGCTTGTCGAGGGAGACGATCACCGCGCAGCTGGCGTAGTCGAAGCCCATCTCCGAGGAGTCGTAGCCGATCTCCTTGACTGTCCGGCGCACGATGTCCGGGCAGTCGGCGTAGCCCGCCGTGGTGATCTCGCCCGAGATGACCACCATCCCCGTGTTGACCAGGGTTTCGCAGGCGACCCGCGAGTTCGGGTCCTGCCGGAGCAGGTCGTCGAGAACGGCGTCGGAAATCTGGTCGGCAACCTTGTCCGGGTGGCCTTCGGAGACGGACTCGGACGTGAAGATGAATTCGCGGGACATGGGCCTCCCTCGGCAGCACGGAAATGAGAACGATTCAGGGGAAAAGCAAACGCGAAATCATACCAGAAACGCCCGCAGCGACGCACTCCGACCGCCGCCGCCACGCCGGGGCGGTGCCGCCAGGCGCGAAATCGACGGAACAAAACCCGCCGCCCGATCGTCTGTATCATTGTGGCCGCGTGCGGCTGCCCACGTTCTCCGCCGTCCCGGGGCGGCGCGACCGGTTCCAACCATCGACCCGGGTTCATCAAGACCACAGACAGAGGAGCAAGACATGACGCGCAACCTGATGAAAGGCTTCGCCCTTTTCGTCGCCGCCGCAATGCTGGCGGCTGCCGGCCAGGCGCTGGCCAACGGCTATGGCAAGCAGAAGGTCGTCTACCACATCAACTACGACGATCCCAAGGCGCAAACCGGTGCACTGCGCAATGTCCAGAATCACATCAACGCAGTCGGCGCCGAGAACCTGGACCTGAAAGTGGTGCTGCACGGCAACGGACTGGCATTGCTCGTGACCCCCGACGCGCTTGCCGAACTGCCCAAGTTCAAGCACGGCAACGCCGATGCGACCATGGCGGCGACCATCGACAACCTGCGCGGACAGGGCGTGCAGTTCCAGGTCTGCAACAACACCGTGGTGGGTCGCGACGTCGACGTGGCGAAGCACCTGCACTTCGTCGAGGACAAGGACATCGTGCCGAGCGGCGTGGCCGAGCTCGCCCACCTGCAGGCGCAGGGCTACACCTACATCAAGCCCTGAGTCCTTGGACCGACGCAGGCCGGGGCTCGGGGCCGCGCTCGCGTTCCTGGTCCCGGCTCCCTGGCGCACGCGGCGCGAGATCGACCGGTGGCTCGCCGGCCACCGGGCGCGCCTCGTGCGCCTGGCCTGGTCGTGGTGCGGCGACCCGGTCCTGGCCGAAGATCTCGTCCAGGGTGCGTACGACAGGGCGGTCCGCGCCGCCGGGAGCCTGCGCGACGTCGATCGCGCCGAGGCGTGGATCGTGCGCATCATGCACCGGGTCTACCTCGATCACCTGAAATCGGCCGTGCGCCGCGAACAGCCGTTCGACCCGGCCGACGAGCGGGGCGTCCTCGGTGGCCTGCCAGCGCCGGACCACGGCTCGCCGGAGCTCGCGGCCAGCATCGACGAGCGACGTCGTCTCGTACACGAGGCGGTGGCCTCGCTGCCCCTCGGCCAGCGCCAGGTACTGACCATGGTCGACCTTGAGGAGATGTCGTATGCCGACTGCGCGGCAGCCCTGGATATTCCAGTGGGGACAGTCATGAGCCGCCTGAGCCGCGCGCGGGCAACGCTGAAGGAGCGTCTGGGGCGCCGGTTCGACCCACCGGCCGCCGTGGCGCCGCTCAGGCGGGTTCGCTAGGCAAGGGGTGTCCGGGATCATCAAGAGGAAATGGGCATGAAAAGGGAACAGGATAACGGCGGCGTCGACCCCCGCGCCCAGGCCTTTGTCGACAACGAGTTGGACGACGACGAGCGCGCCGAGTTTCACCGCCGGGTGAACGAGGAACCGGCACTGGCGGCCGAGGTCCGGCGACTCGCGGCCATGAAGGACGCCTTGCGCGACGCCTACGCAACGACGCCCGTCGCGACGCCGGCCGTGCCTTCGCGGCGCGGCGGCCGGCGCGCCGCCGCGCTGGCGGCGACGCTCGTGGTCGGCGTCATGCTCGGCTTCGGTGCGGCGCGGCTGGGGAGCACGTCGCCGCCGGCCGCTCCCGATGCCGGCGCGACGGCAATGACCCGGGTCCTGCTCCACGTCGGCCGCGACGATGCCGAGGCCATGGGCGAGGCGCTCACCAGCGCCCGTTACATTCTCGAGGACTTCGCCGCGAGCGGCCGCCCGGTGCGGGTGCACGTCGTGGCCAACGGCCCCGGGCTGGACCTGTTCCGGCGCGGCGTCACGCCGTTCGCGGGTCGCATTGGGGAGCTCGAGCGGCTGTTCGCCAACATCCAGTTCGTTGCCTGCCAGAACACCATTGACAAGGTCGAGAAGCGGCTCGGCGAACCGGTGGTTCTGCTGCCCGAGGTGCTGCGGGTGGATTCCGGCGTGGCCGACATCGCGCGCAAGCGCGCCGGCGGCTGGCTCTACATCGGCGTATGACCCGCACCCGGCACCCGGCCGCATGGCGTATCGTGCTCGCGGCGCTCGCCGTCATGGCCTGCGGCCCGCACGCGGCGCGTGCCGAGCAGGGCGCGATACACCGCATGGTGATCCAGGTCAGCAGTGCCGATCCGGCGAGTCACCGGATAGCGCTCAACAACGCGGTCAACCTCAGACAGGCGCTCGCACCCGGCGCGGTCGAGATCGAGATCGTCGCCTATGGTCCGGGCGTCGCCATGTTGGCCGCCGAAGGACCCGAGTCGTTGCGCATCGCCGAGCTTGCAGGCGAGGGCGTGGCGTTCAGCGCCTGCGGCAACACGCTGGCCGCCATCGAGGCCGAGCGCGGTGAGAAGTTGCCGCTGGCCGCCGGCGTGAACGTGGTCCCGGCGGGCGTGCTCCGGATCATGGAACTGCAGGAACAGGGCTACACCTACCTCAGGCCGTGACATGCCGAAGGCCAAGGGCGCTCGGTGCTACAATCGCCGTCCTCTCACAGCCGTTCGGACATTCCCCTCAAATGATCTGCCAGAACATCGTCGAGGCGATCGGCAACACGCCCGTCGTGCGGCTCAACCGCGTCGCGAAGGACGTTAGCGCCAACATCTTCGTCAAGTGCGAGTTCATGAACCCGGGTGGCTCGATCAAGGACCGCATTGGCTGGTGGATGATCGATGACGCGGAGAAGCGCGGCGTGCTCCGACCCGGCGGCACCATCATCGAGAGCACCAGCGGCAACACGGGCTTCGGGCTCGCCATCGCCGCCGCGATCAAGGGCTACTCGTGCATCTTCGTGATGCCCGACAAGATGTCCGAGGAGAAGATCAGGAACCTGCGCGCGTTCGGCGCGCGCGTCGTGGTCACGCCCACGGCGGTGGAGCCCGACGACCCGCGCAGCTACTACTCGGTGTCGCGGCGACTCGCCGAGGAAACCCCGAACTCGCTGTACATCAACCAGTACGACAACCTCTCCAACCGCGACTGCCATTATCGCACCACCGGCCCCGAGATCCTGCGCCAGGTGCCCGACCTCGACGTGTTCGTCGCCGGCATCGGCACCGGCGGCACCATCACCGGCTGCGGGCGCTACTTCAAGGAGCACAAGCCGGACGTGACGGTGGTGGGCGTCGACCCGGTCGGCTCGATCGTCCACGAGGTGTTCCGCACCGGGAAGAACACGACGCCGGCGAAGACCTACATGATCGAGGGCATCGGCGAGGACTTCATTCCCGGCAACTACGATTTCAGCGTCTACGACGACATGGTCCAGGTCGAGGACAAGGAGACGTTCCTGATGACCCGCGAGCTTCTGGTGAAGGAGGGCATCTTCGCCGGCATGTCTAGCGGCAGCGCGGTGGTCGGCGCCCTGCGATGGGTGCGCGGGCAGGGCCGCCGGGTCGACGGGGCGAACGTGCTGGTGATCCTGCCCGACAGCGGCAACCGCTATCTCTCCAAGGTCTTCGACGACGACTGGATGCAGGAGAACGGCTTCCTGGAAAGCTCCAGCGGCACCGTCGAGGAACTGCTGCACTTCCTGCACAAGGATCCCGGCGACATCGTCATGGCGCGACAGTCCGAGCGCATCGGCCAGGTGGTGGAGAAGATGAGCGCCGCCGGTATCAGCCAGCTGCCGGTCACAGACGACCACGGCTGGATCAAGGGCATCATCCGCGAGGACACCCTGCTGCGCGCCGTGTTCCGCCAGAAGGCCGGCAGCGACGAGACGATCTCGGGCCTGGTGGACACCGCGGTGGAGTTCGTCGAGACGGGCGACAGCGTCGACCACCTGTCGCGGCTCATCGGCGAAGGTCGGGTGCCGCTGGTTGCCGATCCCGCCGGCGACGGTAGAATCCTCGCCATCGTCACCCACATCGACCTGCTCAACTACCTCGCCGCGCGGCGTTCCTGAACCCGGCGCGTCGCCGGGGCCGCGGCCACGACAACAAGGAAACCCGATGCCATGATCGACCCGAGGCTGTACACCGTCGCCGTGCACGCCGGCACCGAGCCCGACCCGACGACCGGCGCGGTGATGACGCCGATCTACCAGACCTCCACATTCGTCCAGGAGGCGCCGGGACAGCACAAGGGCTGGGATTACTCGCGCGGCACGAACCCGTCGCGCGACGCCGTCGAGACCGCCCTCGCGGCGCTCGAGGACGCGCGCCACGCCATCGCCTTCTCCTCCGGCCTCGCTGCCGAGCAGGCCATCGTGCAGAACCTCTCGCCCGGCGATCACGTGCTGGTGTGCAACGACGTCTACGGCGGCACCGGGCGGCTGTTTCGCAACCTGATCGCCCGCTTCGGCATCGAGTTCGAGTTCGCCGACCTGTCCGACCTCGATCGCGCGCGCGCCCTGATGCGCCCCAACACGCGCATGCTGTGGCTGGAGTCGCCCACCAACCCGACGCTCCGGGTGCTGGACATCGCCGCCCTGGCCGACATCGCGCGGGCGAATGGCGCGGTGACGGTGGTCGACAACACCTTTGCCTCGCCGCTGTTCCAGTCGCCGCTTGCGCTCGGCGCCGATATCGTCGTGCACAGTACCACCAAGTACATCGGCGGCCACTCCGACCTCGTTGGCGGCGCGGTGATGACCAGCGACGAGGAATGGGCCGGGAAGGTCCGTTTCGTCCAGTTCGCCGCCGGCGCCGTGCCAGGCCCCATCGAGTGCTTCCTGCTCCACCGCAGCATCAAGTCCCTCGCCGTGCGCATGGCCCAGCACGCCGCCAACGCGCAAGTCGTTGCCGAGTTCCTGGCCGGTCATCCGCGCATCCGGCGCACTTTCTACCCGGGCCTGCCGGACCACCCCGGCCACGACATCGCCGCGCGGCAGATGAGCGGCTTCTCGGGAATCGTGAGCTGCGAAATCGACGGCGACCTCGAGACCGCCACCGCGTTCTGCCGCAACCTTCGCATCTTCGTCCTCGCCGAGAGCCTGGGCGGCGTCGAGTCGCTGATCAACCATCCCGAGAAGATGACCCATGCCTCGGTGCCCGAGCCGCTGCGGCGCGAGCTCGGCATCGGTCCGTCGCTGCTGAGACTCTCGGTCGGCATCGAGTACGCCCGCGATCTGGTCGACGACCTCGCCCAGGCGCTCGAGCGGCTGGACTGAGCGGGGAGTCGATCATGAATGCGTTCCGGGGCAAGCGGGTGGAGTTGTCGAGCGAGGTCCTGTTCCAGGACATCGAGGGCGAGGCGGTGCTGCTGGATCTCGCAAGCGGCCAGTACTTCGGTCTCAACGAGGTGGGCACGCGGTTCTGGCAGCATGCCCGGGAACTGGACGACGTGGACGCCATCATCGCCCGCCTGCTCGAGGAGTTCGAGGTCGAGGAGTCCGTCCTCGAGGACGACCTCGAGAGCTTCATCGGCGAGATGAGCGAGGCGGGCCTGCTGACGCTGACCGACCCGACCGGCGATCGTGACTGACCGCCCCGCGCGGCCGCTGGTGCTGGTGCACGGCGCCTGGCACGGCGGTTGGTGCTGGCGCCGCGTGCGAACGATGCTCGGCGCCCGCGGACACGCGGTTTTCACGCCGACGCTGACCGGTCTTGGCGAGCGCGTGCATCTTCGCCGGCGCGGCGACGGCCTCGAACTGCACGTCATCGACATCATCAATGTGCTCGAGTACGAGGACCTGCGCGACGTCGTGCTGTGCGGTCATTCCTACGCCGGCATGGTGATCACCGGAGTCGCCGATCGAGTTGCCGAACGCATTGGTGCGCTGGTCTATGTCGACGCCTACGTGCCCGAGGACGGCCAGTCCATGTTCGACTTGCGCCCCGCCGGGATGACCGCCGCCCTGCTCAGGCGAGTCGAAGAGGAGGGCGAGGGCTGGCTGATGCCGCCCACCAGCGCGGCCGCGTTCCGCGTCGCGTCCGAGGCCGACCAGGCGTGGGTGGACCGGTACTGCGTGCCGCAGTCCGTCGACACCTTCCGACAGCCGATCCGGTTAACCCGCGACAAGCCGGCGGTGCTCCCGCGCCACTACATCCTCGCCGGGCGCAACACCAACGCCACCTTCCGCGAGTTCCACGAGCGGTTCAGTCG